>JBCAZT010000237.1:0-500 GCA_038532855.1 Pseudomonadota bacterium | reverse complement strand
GTTGCCTCCTCGCAAGGAGACAACGCCTATGCGGTTTATTCTCTGCCTGAAATGGCCCCGCTTGGCCGGTTCCGCATCGAGGCGGGCGTTTTCGGAGCGACCGAGGAAACCGATGGTATAGCTTTGGACCCGCGCGGGTTTGGTCCGGACTTCCCGGGCGGGCTTTTCATAGCGCAAGATGGGGTCAATCCGCCCGCTGCGCAGAACTTCAAGCTCGCGCGCTGGGACGAGATCCAAGCGGCGCTGGGAACGCCCAACTAGGAGCAGTCCCCCCGGATCGTGACAGCCGATGTCCGCTCCCACCCCCATATGCGGTCTTATAGCGGCCTTAGAGGCAATCGGCGTTGTGGTTGCATTTGATGTAGTTGGCTGCAACGCCAAGATCACTAGGGCCAAGCATGAAGTGAGTATATTCATCAGCATTCGAGACATTGCATTACCTCAACGGAACTGACTTTCAGTGCACGGCCTTAGTTATCGCGCTGTGATGGTGCTTGCGG
>JBCAZT010000236.1:0-502 GCA_038532855.1 Pseudomonadota bacterium | reverse complement strand
CAACCACCGGCGCGAGAATTTGAACGCGTCGAACGGTTCCTCACCATCGGGAAGAGCGCCCGGTCCGGCCGAGGCCCCGATGGGCAGGCGCGGAACGTCGACATAATCGCTCAGAGCGCGCTTTGACGGCCGGTTATAGGATTTTTCCTTAACCATATTCGATTCGGATGTCAGCTGCGCCTCATCAACGGCGAAGAACTCCGCCAGAGTGCGGCGGTCGCCCTCCTCCAGCTTTCGTGGTGAGCCCTTGCGGATAAACTGCTGGAGATACGAGGGGTTACGACCCAGCATCTCAGAAAGCGAGGAGAGGCTTACCCCCCGCGCTTGCGACAGCTCCAGCAGCCGTTTTTGCGCCGCGCCTATATCGGTTTGTGTCTCGTTCCTCATATTTCCTTCCTACATGAAGGATTTTTCCTAGACAAGTAGGAATTGGGATGGAACATAAAAGGAACATTGAGCGATTCGCGGGGCAGCGCCGTCGGCTTGATGGACCCATTTGAAC
>JBCAZT010000235.1:0-507 GCA_038532855.1 Pseudomonadota bacterium | reverse complement strand
CTCCGGCTCATCGAGGAAAGCAATTCCGACTGGCGCGATTTGGCTGAAGACCTTGGTTTTCAGACGCTTTCTGGCCTCCCGCGTACGCGGGAGTGACGGATAGCGGGTGGGGGAGAATAGACTAGGGACGTCACCCCGGACTTGATCGGCGCGCGCACTTCACAATTCGTCATCCCCGCGCAGGCGGGGATCCAGTTTGGCCTTGGCGCTGAACTGCATTCTTGGTGTCCCCTTTTGATGACAGCGGGGTCCCGGCTGGGGGTCGGGACGACGGGTG
Source organism: Pseudomonadota bacterium (assembly GCA_038532855.1). Taxonomy (GTDB): domain Bacteria; phylum Pseudomonadota; class Alphaproteobacteria; order Sphingomonadales; family Sphingomonadaceae; genus Erythrobacter. The sequence continues at coordinate 230 of JBCAZT010000235.1, read as the reverse complement.
CGCTGTGTCGCTGCACTCACCTCTCCCGTCACCCCGGACTTGATCCGGGGTCCCGCTTTTTCTTTCGCCACGCCCGAAGATAGCGGGATGCCGGATCAAGTCCGGCATGACGGGTTCGCTAGGTGCCTGCCAGTTGTTCGAACAGGTCATCCCATTCAGAGTTCGCTTTCTCTATAAGCTCACACTTCCACACTCGCCTCCAGCGTTTGAGACGTTTCTCAAAGACAATC
>JBCAZT010000234.1:0-518 GCA_038532855.1 Pseudomonadota bacterium | reverse complement strand
GTGGGGTAAGCCAGCGCAAAGCCCGAATAATCGAAAAACCCAAGCTGCGTATTCTTCTGCAAGAGCTCCCATTTCGAAATCGCCGCCTGCATCTCGCTGGGCTGCTGGGCGACCATGTTCGAACCGCCAGCCGGATCGCCCGTCTGAGCAGTCCCTGCGGTTGAAAAAGCCAGAGCGCCGAGCGCGGCGCTGAAAAGAATGGAAGAGCGCAATTTGTAACCCATGCTGGACATTGTGCCGAAAGGCTCCTTATCAGGCGCTGAACGCAGCCCACCCCTGTTAGCTGGCGAACATTCTCGCCGCACTCAACCAAGATACAGGAAAGATACGAGGATAACGCAATGTTCAGCGGCTCCATACCCGCTCTGGTGACTCCTTTTCGCGACGGATCGTTTGACGAGCCCGCCTTTCGCAAGCTGGTCGATTGGCAGATTGAGAACGGCAGCGCCGCGTTGGTGCCGTGCGGGACGACCGGAGAGGCCTCAACCCTGTCCAACGCCGAGCATCACCGCGTTATC
>JBCAZT010000233.1:255-529 GCA_038532855.1 Pseudomonadota bacterium | reverse complement strand
GCCACGCGCACTTCGCGCATGGCGTCACGAACGTCTTGTTCTTTAAGAGCGCCGCGGCCTTTGAGTTTGTCAAAGACTCCGCCAAGGCGGTCGGACAGATTGTCAAACATAGTCTTCAACTCCTCTCAAGACTGCATGAGCCTTGATAAACGCGAAAAACGCCGGCGGACGAAACCTCGTCGGCCAGCGTGCGGAAATCCTCGACAGACGTCCGACTTTGTTTTGGTACGATGGTGGAGCCTAGCGGGATCGAACCGCTGACCTCAACACTGCC
>JBCAZT010000233.1:0-245 GCA_038532855.1 Pseudomonadota bacterium | reverse complement strand
CCCAGCTGAGCTAAGGCCCCATTTCATCGTGTTTCGGCCCTATCAGAAATAGGACCAATCCCTCGCTATCGCAAGGGAGCGCTCCATTAAGACCGCCCCTTACGAAACGCAAGAATTTTTTGTTGTGCGGATCAACCACCGGGTTGATCCGTGGGCGCGGGTGGCTGCGGCTGCGAGCTTCATCAAGCTCGCTAAAACTCAGCTATCGTCGCCGTCGCCGTCGTCGTCTTTGGCAGCGGTCACGC
>JBCAZT010000232.1:0-535 GCA_038532855.1 Pseudomonadota bacterium | reverse complement strand
ACTTCTTCTCTACCTTTCGCGGGCGCCGCTTCGCGACGCAAGTCTCGCTCCCCTCCCGCGTGCCCCCCGCTCTCGCAAGGGCAGGTATCGGGGCCCACGGGTGGGCTTGGCTTGGTGCTTCCCCTCCTTTTTTCTCGTCACCCCAGCGTAGGCTGGGGTCTAGGGCGGGTTGGCGCTGCGCTTTGTGGCCCTAGATCCCAGCGTTCGCTGGGATGACGGTTGGGGGTTTGGGCTCGGTTTGCGCGTGTTCTTGGGGGGCGACCTTGGGAGAGCGTCCTTCGGAGTCGAAGACGGCCGTAGGCCACAGGCTCAGGACGAGCGGGGTTGGGGGAATGGCACCGCCATATTCGTCATCCTGAACTTGTTTCAGGATAACACGTGCCCCTTGGTGCCTTGCCTTGAGGGCTATCCTGAAACGAGTTCAGGATGGCGGGTGGGTAAGTTCGCCGATGACGGGGTTGGCGTTCAAGATGACGGTTGGGGGTTTGGGGCTTGGCGTTTGCGGCGCGCAAGGCTCACCAGCGGCACGGCCAAT
>JBCAZT010000231.1:0-537 GCA_038532855.1 Pseudomonadota bacterium | reverse complement strand
ACTCAGCGCCTCGAACACTTCGTTAGCCGCAAAGCTTTGGATATCGAAGGGTTTGGCACCAAAACTATCGCGCAATTCTTTGAGCTGGGTTGGCTTGAAAGCCCGGCGGATATTTACCGCCTGAAAGAACGCCGCGCAGATATCCTCGCGCTTGAAGGGTGGCAGGATAAGTCTGTCGATAACCTGTTGGCCGCTGTGGAAGAAAAACGAGAGCCCGATGCCGCGCGGCTGCTGTTCGGCCTCGGCATAAGGCATGTCGGCGAAGTGACGGCGCGTGATCTGCTGAAGAATTTCGCGACTTTAGAGGCCTTGCGCGAAGCGGCAGAGCAAGCCCAATCCTCGCCCTTGGGGGAGGGGGACCATCCGCAGGATGGTGGAGGGGCAGGTGAGGCTTCTGCCTCACCTTTGTCGTCTTCAGTATCCGCTGGGCGCCCCTCCACCGTCTTCGACGGTCCCCCTCCCCATGCTGGGGAGGATATTTTGTCGATAGACGGCATCGGCCCCAGCGTGGTCGCAGCGCTTGGCGATTTTTTCCAC
>JBCAZT010000230.1:0-547 GCA_038532855.1 Pseudomonadota bacterium | reverse complement strand
CGTTGCAGTTGATATGTAGCGGCAGTCGAATGTGCGCAGCGCACTCGACGAGAGCGGTTTTGCCACCGATGTCGTTGAAGATCGCTTGATCCTTTTGTTTTGCTTATTGCATTGGGGCCTTTCCCCTCTCGGCGAATTCGTTTCGAATTCACCTGCCGGGTTGCGGCCCCTTTGGAATTTGCAGGCAAATTCCAAAGGGGCCTTAGCTCAGCTGGGAGAGCGCCTGATTTGCATTCAGGAGGTCAGCGGTTCGATCCCGCTAGGCTCCACCAAATTCGCTTCGCGAATTTGATGGTTTATTGTTCTCAGCCTTGCAGGCTGAGGTCACTCCGTGCCTGCTCAACGCAGGTCCACGCCATGCGCTTCGCGCGGAGCGTGGTTTGGGAGTTGCTCGAACAGTGCCTCTGCTAGGCTGCACCCAAACTTCACCGCAGTTCCCCGAGGAGGTGTTGCCCTGGCAACATCGACGAACCGAGCAAGGCTCGGCGCGGAGCGAGCGTCAGACCAACGGCCTGACAAACAAAAACCCTAACCGAGCAAGGCGAGG
>JBCAZT010000229.1:0-549 GCA_038532855.1 Pseudomonadota bacterium | reverse complement strand
TTCAAACACCCGCGCACCGTGTTCGACGCCGCCGCCTTTGGGGTCGCTCGCGCCGTAATAGAGGCGCGCGATGCGGGCGTGGCTGATCGCGCCGGCGCACATCACGCAGGGTTCCAACGTGACGTAGAGATCACAGTCCGCCAGACGATCATCGCCCAGTTTTTCAGACGCCATACGAATCGCGCGCATTTCGGCGTGGCCGGTGGGATCGGGAGGTGAACGCGTGGCGTTTCCGGCGACCGCGATCACCGCGCCATCCTTGACCACGACCGCGCCGACCGGCACTTCGCCCGCTTCCGCCGCCTCACGCGCGACTTGCAACGCGATCGCCATGGGTTCTGGCAAGGGCCAACGGTTGGACATGAGGCGGCGCTAGGCCCTCAGTGTCCACGAATCAATTGACGATTCGCGGAGGCCCCGCTATGCGCCGCGCTTTCCGGGAGAACCATTGGTTTCACCCTGCGTTTTTCGCGAGGCTCCCCGTAACCGAAACAAGAAACGAGATTTATCATGTCGCGTATTTGCGAACTGACCGGCAAGGGCCGCCAG
>JBCAZT010000228.1:0-550 GCA_038532855.1 Pseudomonadota bacterium | reverse complement strand
GCTTTGAAACGCGTATCTGGGCAGGATTTCGTTCCGAAAGCCCTCTTTCACGAACTGAACAGAATGGCCCGTTTCAGTATTCGTTGCGCAGTTTTTTTCACGGTCAACAATAATCATGTCTGAACGGCTCCCATCTTCTCAAGTGTCTCTTTATCGACCAGACGCCCGATCATCGGATGCAACCGCAGATCGCCATCTTTCACCACCTGCTTGAAGTTGGCGATCACCGCTGTTGTCGAAGCCTGATCCGGCGCGATCACGTCCAGCAGCCAATTCACCTCGCCGCTTGTCCAATCCTCTGGTTTCAGCCGCACAGGGAAGACGCCCGCTTTGATCTGCTCGCGGATCTTCGCGTCAACCTCCTCTGACACACTCGCCCAGATCGCCATCCCCGCGACATCGGTCATCGGACCGCCGTCTTTGTTTTTCGGGAAAGCCATCGCAACGCGGTCGCGGATCAACGGCTCCAGCACGATACTTTGTAAGTCTGCGATCGTCTGGTGCCGGTATCGCGGCAGCGCCATCATCGCCATTGCGATCTTGCCAAAGC
>JBCAZT010000227.1:0-553 GCA_038532855.1 Pseudomonadota bacterium | reverse complement strand
CCATAGGAATTACGGTTGGCATCAGCCAACTTCTTATAGGTCTCCACATCATCGAAATAGAACCCGTCTGCTGACAGGTCGTAGGGTTGGGCAAATAGTCTGGTCATGGTCTCCTCGCTTTCGTTCAAAGGTTCAAATCAGCGAGGTCTCTTCACTTCGAAGAACTCCCCGCGCATGAACCTCTGCCCAGCGGCGAGCGTCCGACTTTCAAACAATCGGAAGTGTCCGACCGACAGCGCAGCGGTCGGGCGGTCCAAACAAGGACGGGAGGTCAAACTCCGCCGATGCGTCCACGTCCTTCTCGGGAGACCGGACCAGCCAAAGGCGCAGGACGGCGGAAGGGCGTTGACGCACAGCCTCTAGGTGTCGGCGGATTTGATGTAAGCTGGGAAAACAGGTTCAAGCGCGTGCCGAAAGGCAGGCGCTTATCAAACCAAAGCGGCGGCTTTGCCGCCTCCACTCATCCGTCAGGGATGGCAGCCGAATGGCCGAGACTACAGGCTCGGTTCACGACAGCCCGCTCAGACGGCAATAACTGTTAGGGAGCGGGCAC
>JBCAZT010000226.1:286-571 GCA_038532855.1 Pseudomonadota bacterium | reverse complement strand
AGATCATCATGGCCGCGCGCGCGCACTGGTTTGAAGACGACGATCAATCCGCTTCCGCGGACGGGGAGCCCGCAGCGGCTCCAGTTGAGGAGGCCGCCGATGCGGACTCCACCCAATGAGCGCGTAAATTCCGACATCGTTGATGACGGCGCTCCCGGTAAGAAGTCTCAGACTTCCGGGAGCGAACGTCGCTGCATCCTCTCTGGGGAGACGCATCCGCGCGAAAGCCTCGTGCGGCTGGCGATTTCCCCGGATGGTGAGGTGCTGCCCGACGCCCACGCAAAG
>JBCAZT010000226.1:0-276 GCA_038532855.1 Pseudomonadota bacterium | reverse complement strand
GGCGCGGAGCGTGGATAACTCCCGATGGTCAAGCGCTTGAAAACGCTATCGCCAGTGGCCAGTTAAGGGACGCGTTGGCGCGGGCGTTCAAAGGGGCAAAACTCACTATCCCTGAAAACCTACCTGCGTTGGTTCAGGCCGCGCTGACCCGTCACGTGACGGATCGGCTGGGGCTGGAGATGCGCGGCGGCAATATTGTTCTGGGTTCGAACCGCATCGCCGAACAGGCGCGCGGCGGATCGGTGGCGCGGTTGTATCACGCCTGTGACGCGAGCG
>JBCAZT010000225.1:0-591 GCA_038532855.1 Pseudomonadota bacterium | reverse complement strand
ATCAGCTCGTTGCACCTTATGGCGTGTTTGAAACGGCGGATGGGGCCATTGCCCTCGCGCCGAGCAATGATGGCGTGTACCGCAAGCTGCTCGCAGTGCTCGACATGGAGCATCTGCTTGAGGACGAACGCATTGATACAAACGAAAAGCGCATGAAGAACCGTGCGCTCATGCGCGATATCCTGGAACCTGTGTTCACATCCAAGAGCAGTGACCATTGGATCGAGACAATGAATGCGGCAGGCGTTCCAGCGGGGCCCATCCTTTCTGTGCCTGGTGTCTTCGCCGATCCGCAAGTGATTCATCGCGAGATGGTTATGCCTGTTGACCATGGAGACCGAGGCACCGTACAGATGCTCGGCTTTCCGATGAAATTCAGCCAGGAGCCCTGCCAGGTGCGCCACCCTGCGCCGGAACTCGGTGAACATAGTGCCGAAGTTCTGCGCGACGCGGGTTTTGCACTTAACGAAGTCACAGATCTCAGGGATCGGGGCGTCGTCTGGACCGGATAGAGCTAGGCAGCGCTTCCGAGATAAGGCTTGGGCTTGTCATGGCCTTACAGAACCGTCGATCAGTGCCCAAATCCCTTGA
>JBCAZT010000224.1:0-640 GCA_038532855.1 Pseudomonadota bacterium | reverse complement strand
TTCGCGAATATAAGCAGAAGCGTAAGATTGCGATCGTGCCGGAAGAAGACGGCAAGGATCCAATCGAGTTCCTGGTTATATTCGCGAACGAACTGAATGCGGCCATCCATTTCCGCGATCACGGCGTGATCTTTCGGACGACGGGCTTCGAACAGCTCGGCCACGCGCGGCAGACCACCGGTAATGTCTTTGGTCTTCGCACCGCCAGTTGCGATACGGGCCATCGACTCACCTACTTTGATCGTGTCGCCCTCTTCCACCGACAAGATGGCGCCAGGAGACAGCATGTAGCGGGCTTCATTACCATTTGGCAGAGACAAAGCTTCGCCTTTGGCATTGACCAGCATGATAGACGGACGCAGATCCGCGCCTTTTGAACCGCGGCCATCAATGATGACGCGAGACGAAATTCCGGTCGCTTCGTCAGTCTCTTCACGCGCCGTTAAACCGTCGACAATGTCGACTAGACGGATCGTGCCAGCGACTTCAGCGATCATTGGCTGGGCGAAAGGATCCCAGTCTGCGATCTTGTCGCCAGGCTTGACCTTCTTTTTGTCTTTCACAGACAGCGCCGTGCCATAAGTTGGCTTGAAAGTTTGACGGGTGCGGCCATCAGCGTCTTCAATGGAAACGACCATGT
>JBCAZT010000223.1:0-694 GCA_038532855.1 Pseudomonadota bacterium | reverse complement strand
GGTGGGATTAATGAGTCCTGACCCTAGAACCCGCGCTCTGGAGTGGGTGTATGGCTGGCTTTTAAGGTCTTGCTCTTGCGCGGTCAGCTGTCACTATGGCTTGAGGGCAAGGGGAGGCAAATAGATGTTTTGGAGTAAATTTGGCGCCATCGCCGCAGCCGCTTTGTTGGCCTTCGCAGCGGCGCCGTCAAACGCGCAGCGAACTATTGAGATCGATGTCGGCGCGAGCTGGGAACATCCCCATAGCGGTATAACCGTGCCCGCATCTCTTGGCGGAATAGACCGCGGACGAGCGACAGAATACGCCCCGGACTTCCTGAATATCGGATTTTCATTTCGCACGGAGGGGCCATACGAGGAGGTTTCTCTGTATATCTACCGCCACACAAATGGCGATGTGCCCGTCTGGTTCGCTCAAGCCAACAAGGCCATAGAAATCCGCGATATCTATGCGGGCGCAAACCTTGCTTTTGGTATGGAGCAATATGGCTGGCCGGGCGCTGAAGGCTGGCAGGGTCAGCGAGCGATCTACGGCCTGCCTGACAGTTCCAACATCGCCAGCACAGGGGTCGCGCTGTTCTCTGTCAAAGGGTGGTTTGTCAAAATGCGCGCATCATCTGAAACGCGCACGCCAGAAGAGCTGGCGGCCCTGATGGATCAGGCATTCGCCGAACTGGTGCCGCCTGTGCCTTTA
>JBCAZT010000222.1:0-1070 GCA_038532855.1 Pseudomonadota bacterium | reverse complement strand
CAACTTCGCGATAGGCCTCTTCCTCACCGCCCAGGTCGCGGCGGAAGCGGTCCTTGTCGAGCTTTTCGCCCGTCGCCATGTCCCACAGGCGGCAGCCATCGGGGCTGATTTCGTCGGCCAGGATAACGCGGCTGTAATCGCCATCAAACAGGCGGCCAAACTCAAGTTTGAAATCAACCAGACGGATATCGATCGCGGCGAACAGGCCGCACAGAAAGTCGTTGATGCGGATCGCCATCGAGGAGATGTCTTGCATCTCTTCCTGGCTCGCCCAGTTGAAGCACGCAATGTGCTCTTCGGCGATCAGCGGGTCGCCCAGCGAATCGTCCTTGTAGTAATATTCGATCAGCGTGTGCGGCAGCGGTTCGCCTTCTTCGAGGCCCAGACGCTTGCAGATCGATCCAGCTGCCACGTTGCGCAGCACCACTTCCAGCGGAATGATTTCCACCTGACGCACCAATTGCTCGCGCATGTTGAGGCGGCGGATGAAGTGGGTGGGGATACCGATATGCGAAAGACGCGTGAACACGTGCTCGCTTATGCGATTGTTGATCACGCCTTTGCCGTTGATTGTGCCCTGCTTTTCCGCGTTGAAGGCGGTTGCGTCGTCCTTGAAATACTGGATCAGCGTGCCGGGTTCAGGACCCTCGTAAAGGATCTTGGCCTTGCCTTCATACAGCTTGGTACGGCGGGACATGTGGTGGCACCCCTCTTTTCAGCGAGTGGTGCCCGGGGGCGGAATCGAACCACCGACACGCGGATTTTCAATCCGCTGCTCTACCCCTGAGCTACCCGGGCATTCGCTGCAGCAACGATTGGGTGAAAACCCTTTCGGCGAGCCAATGAGAGCGGCGCTATGGCGAAGGGCGCGAGGCTTTGCAAGACCTAAATCAGTCTTGTTCCGGCCAATTATCGCTTGCGATCTCGTCCGGGCTCGCCGGACGGCCCGGAACCGCGTAGCCATCGCCAAACCACTGCGCCAAGTCGCGATCCTTGCACCGTTGCGAGCAGAAGGGCGCGAACTCAGGTTCGCGAGGTTTCTTGCAGATCGGGCAGGGTTTGGAAGTGGT
>JBCAZT010000221.1:0-1499 GCA_038532855.1 Pseudomonadota bacterium | reverse complement strand
GCCATAATCCGCTTGACCAGGGCATCGGTCATCACCCCGTCGCGTCGGTGGTGTAAATCAGAAGAAGGCTGCGAAAACCGCCAACTTTTGAAAGGGCTGCGCCCACATCTTCGAGCCATAGATCGCTGTCTCCCGCTTTCAGATAGGTGTTCACCACGGGCGAGAAATCCCAAGCCCGAATGGCTTCCAAGCTGTCAGAAAAATCACGTGTGACCAAACAATCGGAATCGATGAACAGAGTCTCGTCATACGGAGAATATTCGTAGATCCGCGTTTTGAGGACTGTGCCTGCTTCGGCAAAGCTCTCCATTCGAACCTGCTCATCAAAAGGCGCGACCGGTTCTGCACGGTCAGTAACGAGGCAGATAGGCAAATGCGGGACATGCCTTTTAACCGATTGCGCGAGCGAAACAGCCTGATCGACATATTTCTGTCGACCATATGCCATGGTGATGAGTCCCAATTTTGCGCGGCTATTCATGTCGCACTCGCATTCCTATCATCAACCGCTTAATGCAAGGCCAGAATGCATACAGACGCATGAGTAATGAGGGTCTAGGCACGGGAAAATGCGCGGGGTTTATCGCCTTTCTCTGATCTATCGAGAGATAAGATCGCGCGTATTGCTGCGCAAAGCGCTCGCTGCGGTCGCTCGTTTTCCCGTTGTTACTCCTGTTGAAAAACACGGCCTCGCAGCACCGCTCATCATTACGCTCACATCCTATCCACCGCGCTTTCCCGACTTGGCAAAGACTGTGCGCTCGCTGCTTGATCAGTATGTGCCAGCCGATGCTGTGCAATTGTGGATCGCCGAAAGCGACATTGGTGCCTTGCCCAAAGATGTGCGCGAACTTGAAGCTGCTGGACTTCAGATAAAGCCTTGCGAAGATTTGCGATCTTACAAAAAACTCATCCCGGCGCTGATTGAAAATCCTGACTGTTTTTATGTGACTGCGGATGATGATGTCTATTATCCGCCGGAATGGCTGGCCGGACTGGTCGCCAGCTCTAAAAAACACCCGGACTGTGTCATCGCAACCCGGTCCCATATGGCGCATCGCGATCCTGAAGGGATGCTTGCACCATACGGCACGTGGGAATTGGCGGCCTCACAGACGGAAAACCAAAACGATGGCCGTGTGCTGTTCCCGACGGGAGTTGGCGGCATTTTGTATCCACCAGGATGCTTTTCCGATGAAGTGCTGGATCGCGAGCTGTTTATGAAGTTGTGCCCGAGAGGTGATGACATCTGGTTTTTCTGGATGGTCCGTCAAGCCGGGAGACAACACCGCCGAACTCAGAAGCATTTCGATATAATCGATTGGCCAAACTCCCAAGACGTCGCACTTGCATCGCAGAACCTGTATTCAGACGGGAACGACAGCCAAATCAAAGCGATGGAAACGCATTTCGGCCCTGTGTCGGAAGTCCCGATATTACAAAGCGATTCATCATGACCATTCGCATCAGCTTTCTCATGCCGACCTACAATCGTGCTG
>JBCAZT010000220.1:0-1516 GCA_038532855.1 Pseudomonadota bacterium | reverse complement strand
CCCCCCCCCCCCCCTCTCACCCCCCCCCCCCCCCCCCCCCCCACTACACCACCGACTACACTCTTTCCCTACACGACGCTCCCGATCTTCTGATCCTGCCCGCAAGAGTTGCATGTCAGCCTTTACGGCCATCCCTTTTAGCGACCCGAGGGATGAACCTTGCGCCGCGCTGGTTATCGCAACTGGTGCGGCGTCTTTTTGGGAGCGGGAAGCAGAAACCAAGCCGTCCAATGCGCAGGCTTTCAGGACTGTCTAAAAACCTATACACATGCGCGATGGACCTCTTCACGATCCTAATCATCTTGCATGTCATCACAGGATTGACGGGCCTTATCGCTTTTTGGGTGCCGATTGCGACGAAAAAGGGCGCGGCAAACCATCGCCAAGGCGGCAAATGGGCGTGCTATGGCTTTATGGGCGCTGGCGCTTTGGCTGTCGCGATGGCGCTGCTGACGCTTTATGCGCCCGATCAACGCCACCCCCAGATAGAAGATCGCACCTTGTTCGAAGGTCTGTTTGTCTGGATGATGCTTTATCTAGGCATCTTGACGATTGGTTTTGCCGATTACGGCCTTAGCGTTGTCAAACACGCCCGCAGCCGGACCGAATTGCGCAAACCACGCACCCAGATTGTGATCGCGGCAGTCATCCTATCAGGCCTTTATTGCGGGTATTACGGCGCGATGATTGGCGACGTTTTGATGATCGCTTTGTGTGTGTTGGGCGTTGTGGCCATGGCAATCCAGCAGCTGTTTATCTGGCGGCGCGAGGCACCCTCGCCCAAGTCTTACGTAGGCGAGCATTTTCGTGCGCTGATTGGGATGGGGATTTCCGCCTACACCGCTTTTATGTCGGTGGGACTTATCCGCTGGGTGCCCGAACACGTGTTCAACCCGCTGGTTTGGGCAGGGCCTAGCATAATCGGGGTAAGCCTCATCATCTACTTCACAGCGAAGGGCAAAGGGCATTTGAAAGCCAAAAAAGCACCCAAAGAAGCGGTGGTCAAACCACGGCCCACATCCGGTTAAGATTGGCAATTGTCTTGTCCAAAGTCAGCAATTCGGGCGAGCCTGCTGGCAGTTTAGCACGAAGACTTGCGCGCAAATTCTCCAGATCAAACAACATTTCGCGGCTGGTTGGATCAGCAATAAGGCTCTCAATCCAGCCAACGCTGACAATTCGCGTGCCTTTCGTCACCGGCTTCACCTCATGAATGCTGGTGCTGGGATATAGGACCAGCTCGCCGGGCAGACCTTTGACTGTGTAATCAATGCCTGCGGTGTGGATCACCAATTCGCCGCCTTCGTAATCCTGCGGCGGAGTTAGAAACAGCGTAAACGACATATCGGTGCGCATCCGCCCCGCGCCCGCGCCCATCAGCGCATTATCAATATGCGATCCGTAGTGCCCGCCATCCTGCGTCTTGCTGATGAGAAGGTGCGAAAACCTGCGTGGGTGGCTTGCCGCTTTCAGCACAGCATTTTCGCTCAAATGCGGCATGATAAGCGCCTCGGCA
>JBCAZT010000219.1:0-1599 GCA_038532855.1 Pseudomonadota bacterium | reverse complement strand
AGCACGATGAGACTTATGAGCCGCGCGAGCTTCGCGATCTCGAGCAAGATAAAGACGCTGAATACGCCGAAAAACCATGATTGAGTTTGGGCATTTCTTGGCATTTTTGGCGCTGACGTCCAGTGTAGGACTGGCCTATGCAGGTCTCAGCGGCAACCGCGATCTGGCGGGCAAGCTCGCCATCGGCGGTTTTGTGTTGATGGGGGTTTCTTTCCTCATCCTGATCCGCTCATTCTTGATTTCTGATTTTTCAGTTGAACTCGTGGCGAATAATTCCCACACGGAAAAGCCGTGGATTTACAAGTTTGCCGGGACATGGGGCAATCATGAGGGGTCTATGGCCATGTGGTGCCTTGTCATGTTTGGCTTTGCGGCTGCTGGGGCCTCGCTACTGCGGACGGGCAGGGCAGTGTTTGAAGCGCGCGCATTGGGGGTTCAGGGCCTTCTGACGCTGGGCGCGATGGCATATTTACTGTTCGCATCATCCCCCTTCACGCGCATCGATAATCCCCCGCTTCAAGGCTCTGACCTTAACCCGCTCTTGCAAGACCCGGCGCTCGCGGCGCACCCGCCGATGCTTTATCTTGGTTATGTCGGGTATTCCTTTGTGTTCGCGTTGGCGGCTGCAGGTTTGATAGAAGGGCGCATTGACCGGCAGTGGGCGAAGACGGCTCGGAGCTGGGCAATGGCCGCCTTTGTGCCACTGACAGCCGGAATCGCGCTGGGGTCCTATTGGGCGTATTATGAGCTTGGATGGGGCGGCTGGTGGTTTTGGGACCCGGTTGAGAATGCGAGCCTGATGCCGTGGCTTGTTGGCGCGGCTCTACTCCATAGCATCATTGTGACCGAGAAGCGCGACAGTTTCAGGGCTTGGACGGCTTTGTTGGCCGTAATGGCGTTTTGCTTTGCAATTTTGGGTGCGTTTCTGGTTCGGTCGGGATTGCTGACCAGCGTGCATGCGTTTGCGGTTGATCCGACACGCGGGACGCTCTTGCTCATCGGGTTGCTGCTCTATGGCGGGTTTGCCCTGGGCCTCTTTGCTGTGCGTTCGCCTAGCTTGAAGGGCGGGGCAGAGCACATGCTGGTCAGCCGTGAGGGCGCGCTTATGGGCAATAATCTGGTCTTTGCAGTTGCAACGCTGACTGTTCTTTTAGGCACTCTCTTCCCGCTGATTGCTGAAGCCTTTGGCCAAGTCATGTCTGTTGGCGAGCCTTACTTCAACCTCACATTCACACCGATTATGGTTCTCGCACTCATAAGCCTTCCCGTTGTTCAGGCTTGGTCTTGGGGGCGGGCAAGCGTGCGTTCGCTTTGGAAGTGGGTGGCGGGGTTTGTGGGCATTGTTGCAGCCTTCGCTTTACTGGGTGTAGGCCCCTTGGAGATTTCCCCGCTCGCCGGTTTTGGGTTTGGATTAGGCGTCTGGCTGGTCGGCGGTGCGATTTTTGAGATTTGGCGGCGGGCCAAGACGTTTGAGCGCCTGCCAAAACTGCCCGGTCGGGTCTGGGGCATGACACTGGCCCATGCCGGGCTGGGCGTGTTCATTCTGGGCGCGGTGGGTGAAACGAGTTTGCGCCAGCATCAGACGCTTGCGCTGGAACA
>JBCAZT010000218.1:0-1612 GCA_038532855.1 Pseudomonadota bacterium | reverse complement strand
GTTCAAAAGTCAGGCGCTCGGTGATTGATGACCGCACAAGCCAAAAGGCTTTGCGTTTCCTGACCGTCAGAACAGATCAAGCTGGTTGCGCCGAGCTTCATCAAACAGGCCGATGTCACAGGGCTTCTGGACACATGGCCTCTTGGGTTGCATCGGGAGCGTGGCCTGATAATCAAGCCGTTCCTTGCTGGTCACGGGCTGATAACCTTGCACCACCAATTGCTCGCCGATGGCGGTGTGTTCTGTCTCTGGAGTTTGCGGCTTCCGATATGTGGGGGATGCTTGCTGTGTCATGGCTCACCCCTCACGCGCACTGATAGGCGTAGCGGGTGCCGCCGATATCGATCATGGCGTGATCCATAGCCAGATCACGGGCGATGGACTCATAGTCGATAAAAGTCGCAAGCCTTTCGGGGATTTCGCCAAACAGCCCTTCTTCGACAAACTGCTCTGCTAGGTCTTTCAGACTATCGACTTCATAGAGGTCGATATCGTAACGGTTGGGATCATCGTTGGCGGTATCGAAGTCATAACCGCATTCACCAACGGCGATGATAAAAACGCGCTTCTGATGGTCATCCCACTCATCGGCAACACGAAGAAAGTCAGCGAAGATCGACTGAAAAAGCCCCCACGCCTTGGCAAGTTGGCAATCAATATACTCGCCGTCGATGAACTGGATTTCGAATTCTTCGACCTGACCACCGAAATCATTGCGGCAGGTTTTGGCCTTGGCCGCATACTCATCGGCATCATCAAAGTAAAAGCCGCTTGCGGATATGTCATAGGGTTGGGCGTATAATCTGGGCATGGAAAAACTCGCTTTCGTTCAAAGGTTCAAATCAGCGAGGAAGGCCTGCTCAACACTCTCGGTGTTTGTTCCAAACACCTGCCGTGCAACGCATATTTTGCAGAGCAAAATATTGCTTCCCCCGCGCATGAACCTCTGCCCAGCGGCGAGCGGCCAAACCCAAAACAACAAAAAAGCCGGCACGGGACACCCGTGCCGACATCCGAAGAAATGGCAGCGAAAGTGGGAACCGGTTTCGCGTCCGCCATTTCGACCAAAAAGATGGCCGTGAGATCAAAAGCAGACCGGCCCAAAGGCCAACCGCGTCACGAGCAATGCGAGCAGCGGCGGCGCAGCCGATCCGACAACACGGGAGCCAAATTCATTTAGCGAATGGAGCGGGCCGGAAGGATTTGGCCTATTGGAAAGGCGGGATGTGTTGATGCAAGCTGGTGAGAAGGTTCCAAGCGCGTCACAACGCGCGATCCAGACAATTCGCGGCAAAGCCGCACCGCCTCTTCCCTTCTGCCAGGGATCGTCACCCGAATGGGCTGAGACCCCGCAGGTCAGTCATGCCCAAGGAGGCTCGGTGAAGCGCGAAGCGGAATAGAGCCAGGTGCGCGAACGCGCGGGCACACTAAACCCAAATTGAATCTGAAGTGGGACTCCAACGAACCTTTACAGGCAAGACCTTTGCCTGGGTAGGGTCATCAGAATCATGGAAGGCGGACCAGAAGCGTTCGAGCGTCGAAAGACAATTTACCAAATTTGGAAGTCTGAGAAATAACGACCCAGGCAAAGGTCTTGCCTGTAAAGGTTCGT
>JBCAZT010000217.1:0-1698 GCA_038532855.1 Pseudomonadota bacterium | reverse complement strand
TCGCCGCGCGCAACCATGATTGCATCGGACAATTCGATTATGGAATCGAGCCGTTTTACCGCTTGTGGCTTTTCGATTTTTGCGCATAGAGCAGGTCCATCAGGCCCGTTCTGCGCTATCAACTTGCGCGCTTCGGCAAGGTCTTCTGGGCGCTGTACGAACGACAGCGCGATCCAGTCTGCTCCGTGTTCAACGGCGAAAGCCAGATCTTTTCGGTCCTTTTCGGTCAGAGCGGGAATGGGCACTTCTGCATCAGGGACATTCACTCCTTTACGATCAGAGATAACTCCGCCCACTTCGGCAGAGCAAAATATCCGCTTTTCATCTGCTTCTTTGACGATCAGCTTGATTTTGCCGTCATTGATCAAGAGGCGCTGGCCTCGCTCCATAATGCCGAACAGTTCGGGATGCGGAAGACACACGCGGGTTTCATCGCCCGGCGTTTCTTCGCGGTCGAGCGTAAAGTGCCCGCCATGCCGGATAACAGCCTTGCCATCTTTGAAAGTGCCAACACGCAATTTGGGCCCTTGCAAATCGGCAAGGATCGCAATCGGACGTGCGAACTCTTTTTCGAGCGCGCGAATAGCTGTGAGCGCCTTTGTGTGATCTGCATGATCGCCATGGCTCATATTAAGCCGGAACGCATCTGCGCCCGCTTTAAACAGTTTGCGCAGCATTTCGGGCGATCGGCTGGCAGGGCCAATTGTCGCCAAAATCTTGACCTTGCGACCGCGTGGGTCGATGCGTGTGTGATCTTTCTTCGTCATGACCCCAGCTGATCCCGTTTTAGGTGGTCCCTCTGCGCGGCCTATGACACAGCCAAGTTTCAACTCAAGGAAAAGCCTCACCATGACTGAGAATAATGCACCAGACCCGATCGATAGCCTTGATGATGCGGTTGCAGCGGCGGCTTTCAGGCGTCTGGTAAAACACTTGCGCCACCGCCATGACGCTCAGAACATTGAACTGATGGGATTAGCGGGATTTTGCCGCAATTGCTTGGCTGATTGGATCCGCGATGGCGGCTTTGATGGCGATAAGGCTGAGGCAAGAGAGCTGATCCATGGTATGCCACAAGAGGAATGGAAGGCGACCCGCCAGACGCCTGCCACAGACGACCAGCTGGCGGCGATGAAAGCAAGCATCGCCAAAAATAATCCCGAATTGCACTGACTGGGAACTCAACCACAGCCTTATTCACAATTGCCTCTTTCTGAGACGACCAAGGGCGATTATCGCGACCTCAACTGATTCCCACTTATCGGAGACACACCAAAGATGGCCGAAGCCACCGATGATCGCCTGCGCCTTTTGATTGAGCGCATCGAACGCCTTGAAGAGGAGAAGAAAGGCATCGCGGATGACATTCGCGATGTTTATGCGGAAGCGAAAGCTGTTGGGTACGATACAAAAATCATGCGTCAGGTTATCAAGCTTCGCAAAATGAAGCCTGATGAGCGCAGCGAACAGGATATGGTTCTGGAGACCTACAAAGCCGCTCTCGGTATGGGGTAGGCGCGCGGGTGTTTCGCTTGAAATCCCGCTGGCGTGTCTTATTTGCATAAGACACCACCCAGGGAGATCAATCAATGTCACAATGGAAAGACGCGCGCCACATCATCGTCACCACCACGCCTTCGATTGAGGGTAAACCGATACAGGAATATTGCGGCATCGTTGTTGGTGAAGTGATTGTCG
>JBCAZT010000216.1:0-1719 GCA_038532855.1 Pseudomonadota bacterium | reverse complement strand
AGAAAATCAATACATCGACAGAAAAGGCCGAGCTTCCGATCCGCAAAGTGATCTATGAGCAGCGCCGCTCGATCGCGATGGTCATTGCGACCACCTGTATCATAAATCTCATTGGCCTTATCTACCCGTTTATCGTGCTTTCAGTTTATGATCGCGCGTTGCCAGCGGAAGCAACCAACTTCTTGCATGCCCTGATAATTATTGCCGGGCTTGCCTTTGCATTAGATCTTGCTTTGAGGGGGATCCGAGCGTGGCTGTTCGGTGCTTTTGGCGCGCAATTGGAACGTCAATTAAGCCAAGCACTCTTTCAAAAGCTCATATGGCTTCCACTTCAAAATATCCAAGCAGCGTCGCTTTTTCAGCAAATGCAGCGCGTTCGCCAATTCGATGCAATCCGTGACAGTATGACGGGCGGCTTTCTACTCTCGGCAATAGACCTTCCCTTTGCCCTTTTGTTTTTAGGAGTCATAGCGTTATTCGCTCCAAACGTCGCCTTGGTAATTCTTGGTGGGCTATCTTTCATGGCTGCGATTGCGTGGCCAGTCATCAAGATTCAAACGCGCCTCGCTGAATACGCGGGGCGTGGGCGGACTGAACACGATCTGCTCGTTTATCAAACATCGCAAAATCTTACAAATGTGCGAATGCTTAATCGGCGTAGTGAGTTTTCTGCGCGGTTTCGCACCGCGGGCACGACTGCGACCCAGGCACAGATAAAGCTGCGTAGCTTTGAGATCGCCGTCGATACTGTGGGCCAAGCAATCACCGCTCTCATTGGACTTGCCGCGATTGGTTTGGCGACAGTGTCCTCAATGAATGGTCAAATTTCATTTGGTGCATTGATCGTGGTCATTACGTTGGTTTGGCGTGCTACTGGATCAGTGCGCTCTTCTTTGAGCCATGGGCAAAAATTCGCGTCCTTAGCGGCAACCCTGCGCCAAGCCAATGCGGTGCTGAAACAAGAGAGCGAGATGCGGCGCAAAGATCTGCAAGGGCGCATGAAGGTCCTTGAAGCGCCTTTGACAATGAACAGCGTTTTCATGCGCCACAGCCCGGTCAGCGCCCCAGCCTTGGTCAATCTGAGTTTTCGTATCGATCCGGGAGAGCTCGTAGCTCTCACCGGGCCAAGCGGTGCTGGGAAATCGACGTTGATTGGGCTTCTCGGCAAGCTGTACAGCCCGAGCACTGGCGCCGTCACTATCGGTGATATAGACTATCGGCAATTGGCGGTCGAAGATATTCGGCAGGCAGTGGCAATTGCGGGATCAGACAATTGGCTCTTCAATGCGAGTATCCGCGAGAATTTCGAAGTTTCCTGTCCTGGCCTTACTGAAGAAAAGATCATGACCAATTTGAAGCGGGTCGGATCCCACCGCGATCTGCGTCGTTTGGTCGACGGGATCGACACGCCCATTGACGCAAAGATGTTTAAACGCATGTCAGCAGCCCAACGGCGGTGCTTTTCTTTGGCGCGGGCGCTCTGTCGACCCGGCCGCCTTATTGTCCTAGACGACGCGATGAGCGGATTGTCGAAGGCGCGGGCAGATGAGGTTTGGGCCGGTCTACAAAGCTTGCCTGAAGAAAAGACCGTAATCGTAGTCACGCATCATCTCAAACACTTTGAAAGTGCCGACCGCATACTTTGCCTGAAAGACGGTCGGCTGGTTCT
Organism: Pseudomonadota bacterium; assembly: GCA_038532855.1. Taxonomy (GTDB): domain Bacteria; phylum Pseudomonadota; class Alphaproteobacteria; order Sphingomonadales; family Sphingomonadaceae; genus Erythrobacter. The sequence goes on along the minus strand of JBCAZT010000216.1, from coordinate 50 downwards.
AAACGATTCCGGACCTGCCGCCGCAGCGAAAACTATCAAGATATTGGAAA
>JBCAZT010000215.1:0-1722 GCA_038532855.1 Pseudomonadota bacterium | reverse complement strand
CTCCGCTTTGGCAGCGCGGATTGCGTCCCACATTTCCTCATCGCTTGCATCAGGTGCGGCGATGGCGAGATTGGTCCGGACGGTATCATTCAGCAAGAAAGCTTCCTGCGGAACAAACGCAACCGATCCGCGCCATAATCTGCGCGTTGCATCGGTAATGGGTGTGTCATCGACTTTGATCGTGCCAGAACTGGGGCGCAGCAGACCCATCAGCATATCGGCAATGGTGCTTTTCCCACTGCCCGATGGCCCGATAATGGCGGTGAACTTTCCCTTTTCAATCGCAAGGTCGAGATCGCTTACAGCAGGCGCTGCGGCGTTGGGATAGGTCAGGGTTATGTCTTCGAACCGGATCGCTGTGGTGAAAGTCGGCGCTTCTGCTCCTTCTTGCTCACTCGTTTCGGCAGACCCTTCAAAATAATCGATTTGCGCGCGCATATTCTCATAAGCGCCCATATTGCCAAGCAGCGCCTGTAGCGAATTTTGGATCGTCCCGAAACGCGGTGCCAGCCGGATGAAAATCAGAACCAGAATGATAAGAGAGGCAAGGTCCAACTCCACCCAAACCACAGCGACCCAGATAAACAGCACTGCCCCAATCGCGCTGAGGATTTGGAAAGCCATTGAACTGGTCGCGTTAAGGCCCTGCATATTGAGCAGACCGTCGCGCAGTTTCATAACGCGCGTCCCAAATGCATCAGCATAACGTTGTTCAGCAACGAAGCTTTTGGCCACTCGGATCCCTGTCAGGAAATCCAGAAGAGTCTGGTTTTCACCGCGGTAAAGCTGGCTAAGTTCTTGGCCATATTGGGTGGCTTTGCGGCGCAAAGGGAACAGCAGCCCAATCATTACAACACCCGCTAGCGCGGCGAACAGCGCCATTTGCCAAGACACCAAAGTCGCCAGCAGGAAATAGGTTGCGGCAAGAATGAAGGATTGCAGCAAAGTTGTAAGATTGGTCGCAGCAACATGAGCGCGGCCAGCCTCTTGCACGAGCACGTTCTGCAAGTCGGACACGCGCGATTGCTGCACCACATCCCAGCGCGCCGCGCCAACGCTGGCGAAAAAGCGGATGCGCATTACGTCAATCGCGCGTTGCATGATGCTGGCGAGATAGACGGTCTTCACCCGGACCAGTACCGCCTGTACCACGATTAGAACAAGGAACCCGCCCAGCAGCAACTCGAGCGATGGATCAATCTGAGCGATGAAAGGGCCGACGACAGGAAGGGCCGCATAGCTGGCCGTATCACTCGCATCGATTAGGGCAACCAATGGGATAAGCAGAAACAGCGAAATGCCCTCTGTCAGGCTGGAAAGGAAATTCAATCCAATCGCATAGGCCAGCCGCCCCTCAGTCAGCTGCATCATATAGCGCAAGAATTGGATTGAACGGGTGATCACTGCGGCAACTCGCTTAGCCTATCCGCGATAAGCGCCACGGTTTCATCCAATCGCTCCAAATCATCGGGCACTTGCAATCGGCCCACCAGCGCTTGATTGGCAAGCCCAACGCATTGGCTAAAATGTGTGCGATCATCCGCTTTGGTCCAAGGGGCACTGGAAAATCGCGGCATATAGCTAAACCGGGAGAGGCATTGGATAGCATCGGGTGTTGCCAAAGGCTCAAACACGGGCTTATCGCCGCCGCGTTCCAATCGCACGAGGCAGTCTATGCTGGTTGGTGCAGTCGCCATAGTCTCCAGTTTGTGCTGCCGTTTG
>JBCAZT010000214.1:0-1745 GCA_038532855.1 Pseudomonadota bacterium | reverse complement strand
TAGACGATCAGGGTCGGGCTTGCGGGGATGATGGCGTAAGCAAAGAGGCCAGCCGAGATGATGATGGCGAAGGCAGCCGAAGCGAAGTTGTTGGCGGTGTTGGTCATGTTAAGTCTCCGTTTGTTTGGTTGGGCGGGGTGTTCCGCTTGATGCCAACCACTTTGCATTAGGCGTGCCAAACTTGAAAAACGGCAGAGTTCTGGGGTTTTTGACACAAGGTCAATATCCTTACTGTGAGGTGAATGCGCAGATTTGGTGAAAATTCCCAATGTATGGGATTTACGATTTACTGCTGCTGAAGAGCTGGAGAAAACACATGCCCTCGCGCTGTCACGCCCTTTTCAAAGAGCATCTTTCGACTCTGGGCCACTTACCAGAATCCGCGGACTGGGAGCGGGTTTGTGAAGTGTTCGAACCGGTTGAGGCCAAACGCTCAGACACATTGCTGGACAGCGCAAAAGTCGCAGCTGATCTGTTCTACGTGTGCGAGGGTGTTGCGGCCTCGTTTCAAACGACCCACGATGGCGAGAGGCAAATCGCGCGCTTCTTTGAAGCCGGGCAAGTGTGCTCCAACATCACATCGGCGTGGCAAAAGACGGTCAGCGAAGACGAGTTGATCGCCCTGACCGACTTTGTCGGCTTGCGCATTCCGTTCGAGACGTTTCGATCCGCTTTCCTGCATGGCGGGTTGCTCGACACGTTCTGGCGCGAGGCGATTTTTGAGACCTTGCTATTCGACAAGGATATCCTGTGCGCCAAAACGATCCGCGATGTGGGCACGCGCTATCGCTTTCTGGCCACCCGATACGCGACCGTAATCGGACAGGTGCCCGACCGCGATATCGCCCGCTTCCTTGGGATCACACCGCAAGGGCTCAGCCGTTTTTTGCGAAATAATCGGGGGAGTTAACCTAGGTGAACGCCGTCGGCCCCCTTTGCCTAGTACACCTTTGCCTCCTGTTGAGATCAAAGGAGGATTACCATGGCCGACACCTTCCAGATGCCGTCTGAGCGTGACTTTGGTTGGACGCTCAAGACAATTGAATCGACCGATTTCCAGATCCACGAACGCGAGAACGGTCAGTTTTGCGCGGTGTTGGGTCACTCCATGGTGCGCGGCGTGACGAGCGAAATGATCCATTGGTGGTTCCGCAATTTCGGCAATCTCAACGTTATTCTGGAGGATGTGCCCGGTTACGAGGGGCAAAGCGTCCCTGCTTATCTCTTATGGCACCCTTCGGATCATTGCAGCGCGCGATTTTCGGGCAAGCTGGCGGCCGACGGGACCGCGCAGGCCGGGGGCAAGATCGCCATCCAGGAGGCGATGCAGTATAAGACCTTTGGCCTCAAATACCCCGTGAACACGGCGCTCGATATCTTCTATTGCGCGCACGATGGATGGGCGATGGGTAAAGCGCTGCCGATCTTTGGCAAAGCCATGTGCTTGCGTATCAGTTTCAAGGATGTGGTGGAGAACGGCCGGATTACAGGCGTGCACTATCACTATGAAGTGGTGATCGGGGTCAACGGCAACAACGTCATCGCCCGCGCTCTTATCGAAAAATCACCGCCGAATATTCTCCGGAGTTCTTTTCCGCCATCGCGTCCATATCCAGAGCGTATCGCAAATCAAATAGACTATCGCGCTGTTCGTAGAGCGCGGGCAGGAAATTTTCGAATGTGCCCACCTCGATCGTGTTGTGCAGATGCCAGGCGGAAAAGAACTCCGGAGAATATTCGGCGGT
>JBCAZT010000213.1:0-1747 GCA_038532855.1 Pseudomonadota bacterium | reverse complement strand
TTTTGCCAAAAAATCCATTGCGGCTCGAAAACGTTTCTCGAAGTCGCCGCCGTTTGGCTTGGTTTTGGAGAGGTCTTCGCGGATCAATGCGGACTGCGCTTCGAACTTGTCGATTTTGGTCGCCAACGCGCGGCGTGTTGCCTCGCTGGATGTGTCCAGCATTTGATCGACCGCTTTGGAGATTTTGGCTCCAGCCCTTTTAGTTGGGCCTTCTGGGCATCTCTGTGCTGGGCATAGGTCTTTGATTTGCCGTCCCAAATGTCTTTCAACATTGCTGCCGCGATGGTGGACCTGTCACGGTTTGATGCCGCTCCTTTGATAGCATTTATTGCAGCAAAGGAGACGAACTATGGGAACGAAACGGACGGACGAGTTCCGGGCTGATGCAGTGCGGATCGCGCTGACGAGCGGGCTGAGCAGGAAGCAGGTAGCGTCAGATTTAGGCGTTGGCCTGTCGACACTGAACAAGTGGGTGACTGCGCATCGTGACACGGAATTGGTGTTGGACAAAGACCTCGACCTTGCCCGCGAGAATGAACGGCTTCGGCGCGAGAACCGTATCTTGAAGGAGGAGAGGGATATTCTAAAAAAGGCCACGGCCTTCTTCGCGAGCCAAAAGCCATGAGGTTCCGGTTCATCGAAGAGCATGGCCGCGAATTCCCGACCAATCGCCTTTGCAAGGTTCTGGATGTCAGCGAACGAGGCTTGCGTGCCTATCGCAGCCGACCGGCCAGTCAAAGGCAGCGGACCGACATGGTTGTTCTGGCACACATCAAGGAACAATCCCGTCTCAGCCTGGGCAGTTATGGCCGCCCACGGATGACCGAAGAGCTGAAAGAGCTGGGTCTGAACATTGGCCACCGCCGTGTTGGCAGGTTGATGCGTGAGAATGGCATCCGCGTTGAGCGGTCGAAGAAATACAAGGTCACAACGGATAGCAATCACGCTTTCAATATCGCGCCGAACCTGCTGAACCGGGACTTCCATGCCGATCAACCGAACCAGAAGTGGGCGGGCGACATCAGCTATGTGTGGACCCGCGAAGGCTGGCTCTACCTGGCCGTCATCCTCGATCTGCATTCACGCCGCGTGATCGGTTGGGCCGTCAGCAATCGCATGAAGCGTGATCTGGCGATCCGCGCATTGAAGATGGCCGTAGCTCTACGGCAACCGCCGAAAGGCTGCATCCACCATACGGACCGCGGGTCGCAATACTGCTCACATGATTATCAGAAGCTCCTGCGCCAGCACGGCTTTTGGGTATCGATGAGCGGCAAGGGAAATTGTTACGATAACTCGGCGGTCGAAACGTTCTTCAAAACGATCAAAGCCGAGCTGATCTGGCGCAGGTCGTGGCAGACGCGACGAGACGCCGAGCTGGCAATCTTCCAGTACATCAATGGCTTCTACAATCCGCGACGGCGGCACTCAGCTTTGGGCTGGAAAAGTCCGGTCGCTTTCGAGAGGAAAGTGGCATAAACGAGCACTTGGGGCGGCAAAAAAACGGGACAGGTCCAGATCGGCCTCGGATTTGCAATGAGCCTTGTGCAGCTCTTTGTTGCGCACCAAAGTGGCCTCAAAGAGCTAAAGTGCCTACTGATGGACAACCCGATACCCGAGCGAGATGTAAAAATCCTGCACGACACGCTTTCGGAAAGCTACGACAAACACACTTTGCCGGAAGTTCTTGAGCTCATGATAGAAACGAAGGCGCAGTCTTCCAAAATCCATACCCTAATTTGCCAAC
>JBCAZT010000212.1:0-1776 GCA_038532855.1 Pseudomonadota bacterium | reverse complement strand
ACCAACAGCATCCGGATCAGCAGTTCAGGATCGACCGACGGCCGACCCGTGTGGCTATAAAAATCCGCTAGATGGGCGCGGATGCTACCGAGATCAACAAACCGATCAATCGACCGCAGCAGATGATCTTGGGGAACGTGATTTTCTAGCGAGAACTCGTAGAACAAGGCTGCTTGCGCCTCTTTCCTCGGTCCCATCATCGCAAAACCTCCCACTTGCTGAGAGAATTGAATCAGGCGCTGGCAACCCGATCAAGGAAGAGTTTTTCAACGGAATCAGCCCAGACCTACCAAATGCTGCACTTTGCCCGAATGGCTGCAATGTGCGCAGAGCCGACATTTGTTTATTGGAAGACGGCCCAGAGTTGCCGTCGGCCAAGATTGGGGATTCTGCGATGCGGTTTGCCGAAAGCGGACAATTGAATTCGGTATGGGGTTGCTTACGGCTCAAAGAACGCAGAGCGCACTGGTTTTGCGGCCACGTCGACTGCGCCATTGCCCGCCAATTGGACAACTGAATTTCGTAGTGTTCTCATTCGAAATACATTGGCATCAAATTGCTTCTTATCCGAAACTTACGAGGACACCGACCATCGGCACGACCCGTTATCCTCGCATTGCTGCTTGAGCGGCACTCTTTGACGCCCGTGCATAGGTGGCGGTGGAAAACCGGCCTGTTCTTGGGATGAGAGAGACGCTTAAGTAAAACAGGCCCAAAGCCGTTGAATTCGTTGCTTTCTATCCGCCGACAGACACCTGAAAATTGGAGCCTCAAAGAGAAGCGGTTGAGGGATCGAACCGATATGCGAATGGGATTTGTCGGGCTTGGGAATGTTGGCAGCAAGCTGGCGGGCAGCTTGTTGCGCAATGGCATGGATTTGACGGTTTGTGACCTCAATGCCGAGCTGGTGGCTGGGTTTGTGGCCAAGGGTGCAAAGGCCGCAGACACTCCCGCCGCCCTGATGCAATCGTGCGATGCTGTTATCACTTGCTTGCCGTCGCCGGCTGCCTGCGCGGCGGTTGTCGAGGCGATGTTGCCCTATGTTGATGACACAAAAGTCTGGATGGAGATGTCCACGACGGATGTCTCTGAGATAAAACGTCTTGCAGCGCTTGTGGCAGAAAAGGGCGGCTCTGCGATTGAATGTCCTGTGTCAGGTGGCTGTCATCGCGCTGATACCGGCAACATCTCTATCTTTGCTGGGTGTGATCGCGCGACGTTTGAACGGATGCTCCCCACGCTGACGACGCTGGGGCGCCGGGTCCTGCATACAGGCGAGATCGGGACGGCCTCTACGTTGAAGGTGATGACAAATTATCTGGCGACCGCGAATTTGCTGACCTGTTGCGAAGCATTGGTGACGATGAAGGCCTCGGGCATAGATTTGAATACGACCTATGAGGCCATGAAAATCAGTTCAGGCACATCCTTTGTTCATGAGACTGAAAGCCAGCTGATCCTGAACGGGTCGCGCGATGTCTCCTTTACCATGGACCTTGTGAAAAAAGACATTGGCCTGTTTCAGTCGCTGGCCGAAGCTGCGGATGTGCCGCTGGAAATCAGCCCGCTCTTGGTCAAAATATTTGATGACGGGATCGCCAAATATGGCGAGCGAGAGCTGTCGCCTAATATTATCCGTCGTCTCGAAGATGCCACTGGCCTTGAGATCACCGCGCCCGGCTTTCCAGCAGAACTAATCGATGACGAACCTGAGGAAGCCGGTTACGAGGTCATCCCGACGGGCCTTTCGAAACCAGCCTTGGCCGGTTGATTGTG
>JBCAZT010000211.1:0-1782 GCA_038532855.1 Pseudomonadota bacterium | reverse complement strand
CGACAGCTGATCCAGCCCCGCGGCCAAAAAGGATTGTCTTTGCAATCTGGCTTGCAGAATGCGTGATGAAGTAGGTCACATTCTGAACGATCATCTCGTCAAAAATGCGCTTTTGATATCCAGCCGCGACAGAGCGGTTGAAGATCACGCTTAGGATAGTGTTGGCGTAAAGCGCGACGCTTTTGCCCGCGAAAACCGCAATCACAAATCCAGCAACCATCATGGCAGTCATTTGTGTGCCACTGCCAAACACGTCATTGACGATCAGCTTGGTTGAATAGGCCTGAGCCGCAGTGAAGACTGACACGCCGACCATCGCGACGAGAGACACGACATATAGCTTCCAGTGTGGTGGCAGTGCATCGCGGAGCAGCCAAACAATTATTTTGCCTTTTGAAGGCTCGTTCGCGGAGGTGTTCATGCGGCTGATATAGGCTTGTCAGCTATCGAACGCAAAGCGCATAAACCTTCGGATGCGATATCGGATTTTCTTGGTCTGGAAAGTGGATTAAGCCGTCCCCAGCAAAAGCGATCAAGGAATCGTCCGCCATGCGTATCATGACCGTCATCGGAGCCCGTCCGCAATTTATCAAGGCGGGGGTGGTCTCGAGGGCGATTTCAGCGACAGACGGCTTGCAAGAGATCATTGTCCACACCGGACAGCATTTCGATGCGAACATGTCTCAGGTGTTCTTCGATCAGCTGGGTCTTCCGAAGCCCGATCATCTTTTTGATATCAACGGCGGCTCTCATGGAGAGATGACCGGTCGAATGTTGGCAGAGATAGAAGCAGCAATTCTATCGGATAAACCGGATGTCATGTTGGTCTATGGCGATACCAACTCGACGCTTGCGGGGGCTTTGGCGGCGGCTAAGTTGCATATTCCCGTGGCGCACGTAGAGGCCGGCTTGCGCAGCTTCAACATGCAGATGCCGGAAGAGATTAACCGTATCTTGACCGATAACATCAGCGATATCCTATTTTGTCCAACCCAAACGGCAGTCGATCAGCTTTCGAAGGAAGGCTTCGATCACAAAGCCGCTAAGGTTGAATGGGTTGGGGATGTCATGCAGGACAGCGCGCTCATCTTCGGGGATATGGCCCAGATGCCGCCTGAAGTGGCCGGGCAGAGCGGGTTCGTTCTGGCCACGGTACACCGCGCGGAAAACACTGATGCGCCAGAGCGCTTGGCGGCGATTGTGGAGGCATTGAACAGCATTCATCGCGATATCGCACCTGTGATCTTGCCCCTACACCCACGCACGAGGAAGGTGATGGCTCAGGCCGGCCTGTCGCTTGAGGTGACAACAATTGATCCGGTTGGCTATCTGGAGTTTTTGGCACTTTTGAAAAACTGCGCGGCCGTGGCGACTGATAGCGGCGGCGTTCAAAAAGAGGCGTTTTTCTTCTCGAAACCGGGCGTTGTGATGCGCGATCAAACTGAATGGACTGAGCTTGTCGCGAACGGTGCGAATGTGCTTGTAGGAGCGGATGCAGAGCAAATTGTCGGCGAAACACGAGCGGCCTTGAAGAAAACCGTGACCGATGATGGATCGCTTTACGGGGGCGGGACAGCATCAGTTCGCATTGCCAATAGCCTTAAATCGACCTTCGCGTAGGCAACTGCCTGAAATTTAGGCGTCGGCCACCAGTAAGGGTGCCATTCCCGCCACCTCAAATTTAACCATATGGTCAGAAATTAAATTCCGTGCTTGGATGATGTTGGAAACGTCTAGCAACAGGAATCAGCGATGACTGCACATCTCAGGGCTTCCGGTGTC
>JBCAZT010000210.1:0-1843 GCA_038532855.1 Pseudomonadota bacterium | reverse complement strand
GCCAGAGATGCGGCGCATAAAAAGGCTTGGCGGATTTTCATTTGCATCACTCCAATGAACGCTTGCGGCTTTAATCATACAGGCGTGCCCGTGCAACATGGTTGAACAGGAGGCTCTATTGGGCCTTACCTATCATCCTGTTCCATCGTGCAGCGATAGGCATAGCATAATGACGCAAAGCTGAAGGGCGTTTTAGGATGGCACCTATAGCTGAACCCAGATCTTTCGATTTGAGCGCTTCGACGCTGCTGGAGAATGCCGCTGCATCAAGGATCGAATGATAGCGCGTATGGTATGCATCCGATGTTTCGCCAGCAGAGTGCACCTTTGCACGAATGTTCTCTTCTGATCGCACCATCAAAGCGCCGTGTTCAGCCGATAGCCGATGCGAGATCGAAGCGTCGTGCTTTCGGTAGTGATAAAGCGCTTGCGGGTGGTAGGCATATTTTGCTCCCGCCAAAAGCAAGCGGATCACCAATTCATCATCCTCCCCAATGCGCAGATCACTGCGATAGCGGATAGCATGGAGCAAGCGGCGGTGAATGATGGGTTTTAGAAAGCCAAGGTTTGGCTTTGCCGAAAACATAACTGTGCCGGCGAAATAATCATCGAGCGTGATTAAGGATGATGGCGTCTCGAAATCTTTGCCCAAATGCCTTTGGCTTTGCACCTCATCGCCAAATACGGCGAGATCATCCGCGATCATATCTGCGCCGCTCAAATTGGCTGCATCAATCAGCTTTCGGCAGCGTTCGGATGCGAATGCATCGTCGCAATCCAGCATCGCGTACCAATCCCCTCGCATCTGCTCGATCCCGACATTGCGCGCGCCACCCGGACCGGCGTTTTCAGGCGTTTGAAAGACGCGAATGCGCGAATCTTTACCCGCCAATTCGTTAGCCACTTCAAAGCTGTTGTCGGTCGAATGATCATCAATGATCAGCACTTCAAGCGTGATATCTTGCTGCGATAAAGCGGAGCTTACGGCCTCTTTCAAAAACGCAGCTGCGTTGTAACAGGCCATAATAATTGAGATTTCAGGCGTATCTGTCCCGTTGCTTGCAGTACCTTGATCACTTCTTTGGGACTCAATTTTTGACACTGACAATTCGCAACTTTTTGGTATGAGAGGCCGTCATGTACGCTTTTCCCAAACTAACTGCGCGTATCCCGCGCCCGGCCAAGGGAGAGCGCATTTACGCGATTGGCGACGTTCATGGCCGCTATGATCTGCTGATAGAGCTTCTTGACCAGATTATCAGTCATTTTCCGACATTAGAGCCAAAGCCTTCAAAACTGACTGTGCTTTTGCTCGGCAATTTGATCGATAAAGGCCCTGATGCAGCGCGCTGTATAGAGCTTGCGAAGGCGCTTGAGGAAGAGGCCAAGGCCACGACCCTGCTGGGCTTTCACGAACATCTCTTGCTTGAAAGCTTGGATGGGAAGGCCGATGCGCAAGAAGCATGGCTGGCCTTGGGCGGCAAAAAGACTTTGGAAAACTATGGGATCGGTGCGCCCAAACTGTCCGAAGACCCGTTTGATTTTGCCGAACGGTTGGAAGAGGGCATTCCGCCAGAACACATCACGTTTCTGAAATCGCTCGAAACGTCTTATTCCAGCGGATCGTACTTTTTCGCGCATGCAGGCGTAAAGCCAGGCACAGCCATCGCCAAACAAAGCCGCGAAGCACTTGTTTCCGTTGGTGAGGAGTTTACCGGATCAGACCGCTGGCATGGTCAGGTCGTGGTGCATGGGCACACCAGCGTTGAGGAAGTCGAAGTTTACGAAAATCGCATAGCCATTGACACAGGCGCTTATAAGACAGGCAGGCTTAGCGCGCTTT
>JBCAZT010000209.1:0-1895 GCA_038532855.1 Pseudomonadota bacterium | reverse complement strand
ATGCCAAAGTGCTTGCCGCGGTCGCGCGGCCTGCCGTGTAGGCAAAAGATGTTTTGGAATTGCGATCTGAAGGTGTTCCCTCCGTTTCAGGAGGTAGTTCATTTGTTTCGGAAGCGTCTTTTGGTTTTGTCTTTATTATAGTCGTCATTTCTGGTCCCTAACCCTTGAGCCCCCGAGCACCCTTCGTGCCCCAAGGGTCTGACCAGAAAATGTCGAAAAAGACTTAACTTCGTAGCAACCACCTTCAAAAGGCTGCGGTTCACCGCATTTTTACGCTTTACCTCTGAAATTACGCGGAAATCAGAAGGCAAATCTTATCGATGAGACCGCAGTCACCTCGTCTGTGTTGATGAGCGTTACGCCATCCGGCGCTATCGTGGCGTTGCTGTAATTGCCGCCCAGATTGAGTGAGAGACCACGCGCAATCGCGTAGGAAGCCCCAACTGCGCCCGAAATTTCGTCCGCACCATCAAGCTGGCCATAATGCCCTTCGACAGAGAGTTGCAGTGGCCCCATCTGGTTCTGCCCACCTGCCGATACGAACCAACGATCCGCATCCACCAGCGCGCTGTCTAACCGTTCATAGGCTGCACCAAAGTCCCAAAGCGAGCTGCCATAAACGAGCTCTGCCACCAATCCTGCGCCTTTGGTATCAAACTGGTTGATCCCATCAGGCGCGGTAAAGCGCGCTTGGCGATAGCGGCCGGTAAAGCGCACATCGCGTTCGCCCAGAGGCCGCTGGAATTGCGCGCCAACTTCGAAATCGCCGTTTTCATCGACAGCAGCGCCAATGATGCTCGGTCCAAAGCGGCCAATGTACGCCCCGCCCCAATTGTCGAGCTGGCCGTAGAAATCATCGAAAGCAAGCACGCCATTGCCAACACCGCGTTGACGGCGGGTTAGCTCGCGAACCTGACCGTTTACGTTACCGCCAAGCACAGTGCCAAAACTGGTTCCGATAAAGCCTGCGACGTTGTCACTGTATTCATCAGGAGCGCCAATCGTATTTTCTGCATATTGCCCGAAATACACAGCGCCCACAGTCCAGCGATTGGAAAGCTGGGTTTCAGCAGCCACCTGAAAATTGGTAACGAAACCGACCGTAACCTCATCATCATCGATCAGATTGTCGAAATCGGCTGTTATGTTCGCATCAGCTAAGCCAGTAAGCGACACTGTCACATTGCCCGCTTCCAGAGACAAAGGCTCTTCGAACGAGGACAGGCTATCATAGTTGAGGTTTACATCCTGCGCGAAAGCCGCAGCAGGCGTAAGGGCGAAGGCAGCGCTAAGTGCGCTTGTCAAAAACAGTGTGCATTTCATGGGCCTTATGCCTTTTTCCGGAATAGGTTTTCGAAGGCATGGCGCGCAATCTTGCGCCCCGCATCATCGGCGGCTTCGTGATCGGCAAGCCAGTGGACACCGCCATAGATACGGCTCCATCCATTTTCATAGGCTGCTTGATCAAGACTGGTGAAATAGCGGCGTTTGCCGGTCAGGCTTGGCCACAACACCTGATCGGGGCTTTCATGGCTAAAGTTGACGCTATCTGTGCCGATCAAAAGCTTGATCATCTCAATGCCAGCCGCTCCAAATGTGGAGTGACCTGACGTGTAGGCCGGGAAGTTTGGCGTTGGGATCAAGCTTTCCCAATTGGCCTGTTCCACAATGCGCGGGTCAGAGCTGCCAAATTCGCTACAACGAAATTTGATCGCCGTTTCGGGGCGCAAGATATCATGGTGATATTTGCTGTCCCACGCTTGGATCGAGGCATCAGCTTGCGTTGCGCCCATCAGCGCGAAATGGCGAGCGTGATCGAGGAAATCAAAACCACGATCCTGCATCACCTGCAGGCCGATATACAAGAAGTGTCCCGGAGGCGTGATGCCCCAAGG
>JBCAZT010000208.1:0-1950 GCA_038532855.1 Pseudomonadota bacterium | reverse complement strand
CGATATCCTGCCGTTTCCACACAGCCACAACCGCGCCCTGATTGGGGCGAATGACCACGAAATATTCCGCCGCCAACCGGCGCAAAGCATCGCGCACAGGTGTACGACTGACCCCGCAAAGCCGCGACAATTCTTCTTCGCTTAACCGGTCGCCCGGCTTGAAATGACCGCCAAGGATCAGCCCGCCAATTGTGTCATAAGCACGGTCCGCCGCTTTCGACAGCGTCGGCTTAGGGTCCTCATCATTGGCGGGGGAATGCTGTGTGGCCATGTTTGTGCGCGCCAGCCGCCCGGCCTACACCAGCCCTTTGGATTTGTGCTCTTCCAAAGCAGCCTCATCCCAGCCCAGCACTTCGCCATAGATTGCAGCGTTGTCTTGGCCCGGAGTGACAGGCGCTGGCCGGCGGAAGCCTGAAAAGGTTTTGGAAAATTTGGGAAATGCGTTTTGCATTTTCAGTTTCCCGCGCCCTTCTGTTTCCACCTCAATAATGGCTTCGCGCGCTTTGAAATGCGGGTCATCCAGCATGTCTTTTGCGGTATAGACGCGGCCTGCGGGGATCGAATATTCGATCATCAGCGCATCAACCTCATCAATTGTGAGTGTGCCTGTCCAAGCGTTAACCCGCTCATCCAATTCGGTCTGGTTTTTGCCGCGCGCAATATGCGTTTTGTAACGATCATCTTCCGCGAGCTCCGGCTGACCCATCGCTTGGGCCAATCGTGCGAAAATCGCATCGTTATTGGCACCGATCATGAACGGGCCATCCTTGCACGAATAGACATTGGAGGGCGCAATTCCGGGCAGGATCGATCCTGACCGTTCGCGGATATAGCCGTTGTAATCGTATTCGGGGACCAGCCCTTCCATGACCTGCAGGACCGCTTCGTAAAGGGCGGTGTCGATCACTTGACCTTCGCCCGTTTTTTCGCGGTGGTGCAGGGCTGCAAGAACGCCCATCGTTCCGTACGTGGCACAAAGCGTGTCACCAATTGAAACGCCCATGCGCGCAGGTGGACGATCAGGATCGCCGACAATGTAACGCCAGCCGCCCATCGCCTCGCCAATTCCGCCAAAGCCTGCGCGGGTGGAATAGGGGCCCGTTTGTCCATACCCTGACATGCGCGCGATGATGAGACCGGGATTGGTCTTGTGCAGTTCTTCAGGGGACATGCCCCACTTTTCGAGCGTTCCCGGCTTGAAATTCTCGATGAGAACATCAGCCTTTTCTATTAGAGCTTTGGCAATGGCTTGGCCTTCTGGAACCCGCAGATTGCAGGTTACAGACTGCTTGTTTCGGGCAATGACTTCCCATTGCACTTTCACATCGCCAAGGCCCCAATCGCGCATGGGATCACCTTTACCAGGCGCTTCGACTTTGATTACTTCTGCGCCCATATCGCCAAGCAATTGGCCGCAAAACGGGCCAGCCAAAAGCTGACCCATTTCAACAACGCGAAGTCCATCTAAAGCACCGGGTTGAGCGGGAATATTCACTCTGCTGCCTCCGCCATTTCAGTGTGCCAGACAGGCTGAATGGGCGCTGGAAGGCCGGTTTCCTCTTCGCAGTTTGCACGCAACGCTTCGATGCCCGGGCCGTAGTCGAACAGAGGCAATTCGCCGCGCTCTGCTGTCATTTTTGCGCGAAGAGCCTCGGTGGCTGCAGTGTCGATCGCGCCGTCTGCATCAGCGATTACGCCGTATGCTTTTACGCCTTCTGGAGTGACCAGACCTTGGCGGATTTCCAGACCCACAATCTCAGGATCGCGGGCAAGAGGGTCACCCCAACCGCCGCCGCCCCATGTGATAAAGTGGAGCAAATCGCCTGCCTTTACAGGGACATCTTCGACCTTGTTACCAACGATTTCAGACGTGCCATCTGCGCGTTCGAGAACCTTTTTCGCGCGCATTCCGGGATGCCCGCCATTCACGCCCCAAGGCGGTACGAACCA
>JBCAZT010000207.1:0-1993 GCA_038532855.1 Pseudomonadota bacterium | reverse complement strand
CTCAGAAACAAATTACCGCGCGGCGGGCTGAGCTCAATTGCGTGCGGACCGTGTCTAGCGAAAAGGCCTGTCCGATTTCGTCCAGCCAATTGATCAAGAAGGATGTCGCCAAGGAAGGTCCGATTGGCAGTCAGCTGTCTCAGCCAATCGGCAGCGGCAAGGACGCAATCCGGATCGGTGGGGTCAAAATGCAAGCTGTGTAGAGCAGCAATACAGGCCTCTAGTGAACACGAAGCGCTGCCATTATTGGTGGCTGTATCACTCGGGTCCAAAATCAGCGCCATCAGGCTGCTGATCCGAAATGATCTGGTAATTCGCGATCCTCAGAAAATTCAGGCAAGTCGGCCGGCAATGCACTTCGCAAATTCTGTGCAGGTATCGATAGGGGGTCGTCAGCTTGCTCCGCCAATGCATCAAGCAAGGCAAGACCGCGATCAGTGTTCAATGCAAACAGTTGGCGCACGGCCTCCCAGCGAACCTCTGTCTCTTCATGCCAATCCTTTGCGCATTTCTCTATCGCCGCGATCGATCGATGCGCCTCGCCGTGTTCGGCCATGGCACCCAAAACGGCTAATGCAGTGACTTTCTGGCCGGACGCTTCATGTCCGCTAGCGCTGTGAATGAGCTCTCCAGTGTTGATCGAATATTCACGCCTTGATTGTGGGTTTGCCGGACGGCGTGAGAGCTGAAGAAGCACCATAGTGCCCGCCACTTCAACCACCTGACGCGTTTCGCATGGCCCTTTGGTGACGATTATGTTTCCTTCTTGCCAATAGGTTGAACACGTATCGATAATTGTATCCATGCCGCCGCATTGGCGAACTTCGTGAAGCAATCCGTGGGCCGAACCGGTAACAACACATTCGTGCGTTTCTTGGTCTTCAAAAACAACAGATGATGGCAAAGGTGATTTGTCCCTCTGCTCGTGAGCAAGGATCGCAAGAGCCGCATTCTCGCAGGCCATCAGTGTTATCTGTGACAGACCATCAGAGCTGGCATGTCCAAAACCGGGTTTTGCCAAGGGGTATTCGCGAAGCGCTGTGACCATTGTGCGCTGCCACAAATCAACAAATTTTCTTGCTGCTCTATGGTCTGAAAGCAAATCATAAAGCGAAGAACAATCTTCCAAAGGCGCCCCATCGCTGAACGCGTTGAGATCATGCAGCACACGTTGCGTGTCTTGAGAACCATGCCAATCGCTGATCGTGTCCAAAAAGTGCGATTGCATTTTGGCTTGCGCATCAGGATCATCGCGCAAAGCGGATATTGCTGGGTGTATCTGCATCTGACAGCCTTTCAGGCAGATGATTTCCCAAACGCATCAGGAGGCAAAGCGTCATAGAGATAGACCATGATATCTATGATCGTCTCATCATAGAGTGGCCCCGGTCGGAGTGCGGGGGAACCAAATGGGCTTTGCCTTTGTTCAAATTCCGGAAGAGAATTTTGCTCTGCTTTCGCCCTATTCATTGTTCGCTTCTCCCAAAAGCTGCAGCCAGGTGATCCACAATCCTGACTCGCATCTGCCATGATGTGACAGGCCCGCTTCACGAACGAATTAAAAGCCGTTAGTGCGCGAGCAATTTTGAAAAAAGAGGCACATGACAATTCCACCTGCGAAATTTGACGCCAAAGAAGCCTCGAAGTTTTTCTTCAAGCACGGCCACACCGGATGGCTGGGTCTCAGATATTGCGACCATGGCGACAATTGGGTGGAGATGGAGCTGCCCTGGCGTGAGGATTTGCTGGGCGAGCCGGGTGAAGTTTTGGCATCCGGTCCGATTGTCAGCCTGATGGATATGGCAAGCGGCATGTCCATTTGGCAGACTTTTGGTGCATTCACGCCCATTGCAACGCTTGATCTGCGGGTTGATTACCAGCGCCCTGCGCGCGCTCGCCATGGCGTATTTGGCCGTGTTGAATGCTATCGCACCACCCGTTCAGCCGCTTTTGTGCGCGGAATTGCTTACGATACGGACAAAGACGATCCTGT
>JBCAZT010000206.1:0-2034 GCA_038532855.1 Pseudomonadota bacterium | reverse complement strand
GAGCGTAAGCCCTGCTGAGCTCGCGGGCGCCTGGGAAGATGAACCGCTTGCGCCGCATAAAGCGATAGATCGCGCCAATGCGTCAGCCGCAATCGAGCCATCATCAGCGAACTATATGAACGCGATCCAGATTTACCCGATGCGGTGCTTGCCAGGGCATATGATGTGCGCGCACCGCCCGCCATGGAGGCGGCTGCACCGACAGAACTAGTGGCAGCTCTTGCGCCCGCACTCACTGCCCCGCGTGCAACCGATGTGCTGGCGACAGTCCCAGCAGCAACGCCTGCTGCTGTTCCTATGGCCGCCCCTGCCCCAAGCTGCGGCGCACCCGAGACTATCCCGGTCGCAATGGCAGGTCCAAAAATGCCGAGCGCCAACATTGCAAGCGATCCAAGGATGACGGATGCAGCCTGCTCGAGCGTCACGGCGTCGGGTGTAAAAGTAGACGTGATAGACCCGAATATGGTCGAGCCAATGCCGACAATAATAGCGAGCACCATCAGTTTAATGCCTGCTGAAATCACGTTACCGAGCACACGTTCAGCAAGGAATGAGGTTTTATTCCAAAGCGCGAATGGTATCAGAACAAAGCCAGCTAGAGTGGTCAGCTTAAATTCGAGGATGGTGATGAAGAGCTGAATGGACAAAAAGAAGAATGCCAGAAGCGTGATCAGCCAGGCCAGAAACAGAACCGTGATGATGACAATGTTGCGAAAGAACGCGATCGGGCCGGTCAGCTTGGATATTTCATCTAAGAGCGGAAACGCTGCATCATATCCGGTTGCGGCGACAAATCCGGGCCGCATGATATCGCCTGCTGTGATGGTACCGCCCGTGGCGGTGAGACCAAGCTGGGCAAAACTTGTAAATATAACGTCAGCCAAAAATCCAAAATTGCCGATGATGAGCGCAAAGAAGCCGACATAGAGGACCTTCTTAAGAAATTTCGCGACCACATCCGTGTCTGGTCCCATAGCCCAGAAGAGGCCTGCCAGAGTTATGTCGATTGTGATCAGTGCCGTTGTTAGAAAGGCGACATCGGCTTGTAGAAGGCCAAACCCGCTATCAACATAAGTCGAGAAGGTTGCAACGAACTGATCGATGACATTTAGGTCGTCCATCTCGCCGTCCCCTTAGTTCCGCGTATAGGCGGATCCGTCGCCCTTGAAGCGTACGTGGCGCACGCGCGCTTGTTCTTCGATCGCGGCGCGCCGCGCCTGTTCCACCGCCAGCATCCGATAGTGCGAAGCCATGAGCTGCTGCATATGCATTTGTTGCTCAACACCGAGCGCGAGCAGCTGATTACCGGCTTGGTTGACTTCCAGGTTTCCCGCTGCGCTTTGGCTCTGGTTGACCAATGTGGTCAGTGTCTCTTTGGACTCAGATATTGATGTCACGATTGCCGATTGAACACGGATTGCGTTACCAAAATTGCCGCGCGAGAGTTTCCATTGATCAGTCGCGCGAACAACGATTTCCTGATTAGTAAGGTCTTCGTAGCTTTCCGGGAAATTCTCTTCATACCGACGCTCGGATTCTTCCACCTCATACGTGATTTCATCGCCTTCGCGCATCAGCACATCGATGCGCTCCAATATCCGGCGAAGCTCGTTGATCGAGTTTTGGTCAAGCCGTTTGAGGTTCTCCGCAGAATCGATCAGCATTTGCGCTTCGTTTTGTAATTGGCGGATCTGATTGTTGATTTGCTCTAGCGTGTTGACGGCGGTGTTGACGTTTTGAACGAGATTGGTTGGGTCAATCACGACATCTCCGACCCCGAACAATGCATCTGCGGGTTGGGGCGATATCAGCGACAGTGCAGTTGCACCAAGAAGGACAGATATTACTCGGCTGCGCATGGCACACCTCCCAGGCTATTTTCGAGGATTAGATCCGCCGCCCATGTGAGCCCTTTTTGCTGCAACCAGCCGGCAGCAAATGCTTCGCCCGGGGCTTGCGATTGCAGGATTTGGTCGATTTGCTTTTGATCCTGCTTGGAGCCCGCGGCGCAAAAGGCGAGGCCAATCTCGCCAA
>JBCAZT010000205.1:0-2043 GCA_038532855.1 Pseudomonadota bacterium | reverse complement strand
AACGAGGACGCATCTTATGACAGCGCCAACACGTTCTCAAATATCGCCGGAGGCACAAAAATGAAAGTCACCACCAAAACCTGGACCACACTTGGTCTTGCAACCGCCTTGGCAAGCGCTGGATTGGCGGGATGCGCTGGGGAAGCGGGCGGAGGAGAAGGCGGCGAAGCAGCCCAAACCGGAGAAGCAGGCGAAAGCGGTGAGAGCGGCGAAGGTGAAGGTGGCGAAGGTGCTGGCGGGGAAGGCGGAGAAGGCGAAGGCGGCGTTGCCGTTGGTGCTGCTGGCACAGATCCTGTCGTCTATGGATCAGCCCTCGCCATTGCAGAGGCGCATGTAATCGCTGCGCGCGATGCTCATAAGGCAGGCAACACCGAAGCGGCAGCCGAAATGTTCGGTCATCCTGTATCAGAAGTGCTCGCTGATCTAGGCCCCGTCTTCACCGATTTGGGCGTTGAGGACATGGCGCCCCTTTTCAACGGTGCAAGCAAGGCTGTGCTGGACGGGGAAGATACCGCCGCCATTGAAAAGCGCGCTGGCGATATCATCGCAGCCCTTCGCGCAGCAGGCACAAAAGCGCCCGATAACGGCACCAGCGCTGCAATGGTCTCTGCTGGCATAGCCGCCGATCAAATAGAGCGCGCTGCAACGATGTATGGCGAGGCGGTCGAAGGGAAAATCTACGGGCCCTATTTGGATGGCTATGGCTTTTACCAATCCGCCAAGGCTGCATTTGATGGGTCCGCTGATGCGATCAAAGCCGAGGACGCCGACATCGCAAGCAAAATAGAAGCGGCCTTGGACGTGCTTGGTAAAGCCTATCCCGGTGCGACATTGCCCGAAAATCTCGATGCCAATCAGGGCGAATTGCAGGGCGCGTCGTCCGCTGTGATGCTGGCCATCGGGTAAGCCCTTTCCAAGCTCACGCGCAATTGGCATAGGCTCGTCCCCATGCATGATATTCGCCTAATCCGAGACGACCCTGACGCTTTCGACGCTGCTTTGGCGCGCCGGGGGCTTGATCCTGTGGCCGCCAGCATCCTTGCGCTCGATGAGGAACGCCGCGCGCTCACCACGCGCCTGCAAGAAGCGCAATCGCGCCGCAACGAGGCCTCCAAAGCCATCGGCAAAGCGATGGGCCAAGGTGACACGGACACAGCTGAAGCGCTGAAAGCGGAAGTGGCGCAGATCAAGCAGGATATGCCCGATCTTGAAGCGAGCGAGCGCGAGCTGGGCGATAAGTTGGAAGAGGCGCTGGCGGTCATTCCGAACCTGCCGTTTGATAACGTGCCAGAGGGCGCGGATGAAGAGGATAATGTCGAGGTTTCAAGCTGGGGTGAAAAACCCAGCTTTGATTTCGAACCCAAAGAACACGCCGATTTCGCGCCTGATCTGGGCATGGATTTTGAAACCGGCGCTTTGTTATCCGGTGCGCGTTTCACCTTCCTGCGCGGCGATATGGCAAGGCTCCACCGCGCGCTGGGTCAGTTTATGATCGACCAGCAAACACAGCGATTTGGCTACACCGAATGCATGCCGCCCGTGCTGGTGCGCGATGAGGCAATGTATGGGACGGATAAGCTTCCCAAGTTTGCGGAGGATAGTTTTCGCACGACAGATGATCGCTGGCTCATCCCCACATCTGAAATCTCCTTAACAGCCTCGATCATGGGCCAAATCCTCGATGACAACGCGCTTCCCATGAGGCTTACCGCGCTCACCCAATGCTTCCGTTCTGAGGCAGGGTCTGCTGGCAAGGATACGCGCGGGTTTATCCGCCAGCACCAGTTTGAAAAATGCGAGCTTGTCTCCATCGTCCGCCCTGAGGACAGCGCGGCTGAACATGAGCGGATGACGGAAGCTGCGGAAAGCATTCTCCAAAAGCTCGGTCTTGCCTATCGCAAGATGCTTCTGTGCACTGGCGATATGGGCTTCGGCGCACGCAAGACCTATGATCTGGAAGTGTGGCTGCCCGGCCAAGGCGCCTATCGCGAGATCAGCTCATGCTCAAACACAGGCGATTTCCAAGCGCGCCGGATGAAGACC
>JBCAZT010000204.1:0-2088 GCA_038532855.1 Pseudomonadota bacterium | reverse complement strand
GGCGGGCAAAGTAATCTTCGGCCTGCTGATCGCGCGCATCGCGGATAGAGGCAAGTTTTCGCCGGTCGCTGTCGCACAGTTTTGCAAATTCCGGATCGCGCTCTTCGGTAATGGCAAGCAGGTGTTCAATCGAGGCAAGGATATCGGGATCCAGCGCTTCGCCGGATGCTTGGCCCGATGCTTGACGAAGGAAAACCCAACTGCCTTCGCGGCGGCGCTCTGCAAGGCCCGCATCGCACAATATTCCAACATGGCGCGACACACGCGGCTGGCTTTGGCCCAGAACTTGTGCCAATTCTCCTACAGCCAGTTCCATCGCCGATAACAGGCGCATAGTGCGCAGCCGCGTTGGGTCCGCTAAGGCTTTGAAGATCATGTCGACGAGCATTGGCAGGTACATATAAAGATATTCTTATATGTGTAAATGACCTTTCGCCTCCGGAAAAACCGAGAGTACCATTTCCTTACCGCAAGCCCGCTTCTAAGGATGTACTAAGTGTACAAAAAGGCGATCTGAATGAAGCTGGGCTGCTGCTATTATCCCGAACATTGGCCCGAAGAGATGTGGGCAGACGATGCACGGCGCATGACCGAAATGGGCCTATCGCTGGTGCGGATCGGGGAATTTGCCTGGAGCCGGATTGAGCCTGAGGCAGGGTGTTTTGATTGGGACTGGCTAGACCGCGCGGTGGACGTTTTGGCAGGTGCTGGCCTCAACATCATTATGGGCACGCCAACCGCGACCCCGCCCAAATGGCTGGTCGATCAAATGCCCGATATGGTGGCGATTGACGAGGATGGCCGACCCAGAGGATTTGGCTCAAGACGGCATTATTGCTTCAGCCATGAAGGGTACCGCAAGGAGGCCGTGCGTATCACCACCGCCATGGCGCAGCGCTATGGCGCGCATCCCGCTATCACCATGTGGCAGACCGACAACGAATATGGCTGCCACGATACAGTGCTTAGCTTTTCCGACAGTGCAGCGGCGCGTTTCCGCGATTGGTGCGGTGAGCGCTATGGCGAAATTTCAGCGCTCAACACGGCATGGGGCAATGTGTTTTGGAGCATGGAATATCGCGACTTTGCCGAGATAGATCCGCCCAATCTGACCGTCACCGAAGCAAACCCCGCGCACTGGCTCGATTACCGCCGCTTTGCCTCTGATGAAGTCGCCAGCTTTAACGCAGCCCAAGTCGCAATTATTCGCGAGCATGCCCCCGGTATCGACATCACGCACAACTTCATGGGCTTCTTTACCGAGTTCGACCACCACGATGTTGGCCGTGACTTAGACGTAGCGACATGGGACAGCTACCCGCTGGGATTTCTTGAACAATTCTGGTTTTCAGATGAGGAAAAGGCAGACTATCTGCGCCAAGGCCACCCTGATATCGCCGCTTTCCATCACGATCTTTATCGCGGCTGTTCAAATGGGCGTTGGGGGGTCATGGAACAGCAGCCCGGCCCGGTGAACTGGGCGCGGTTTAATCCTGCCCCATTGCCCGGCATGGTGGCGTTGTGGACGCTGGAAGCAATGGCGCATGGGGCCGAATTTACGAGCTACTTTCGCTGGCGGCAGGCCTCATTTGCGCAAGAGCAAATGCACGCCGGCCTTTTGCGCCCCGATAATGCCGAAGCCCCCGGAGCGCACGAAGCGCACGAAGCTGCAAAGGCCATCGCGCAATTGGGGCCCCAGGAATCTGCCAAAAGTGCGATTGCGCTGGTCTTTTCTTACGAAGCCGCATGGGTCTGCGGTATCCAGCCGCAAGGGCAAAGCTTTCGCTATTTAGAGCTGGTCTACGAATGGTATTCGGCTGCGCGCAAGCTGGGTCTGGATGTCGACATAGTTTCGCCTGAGGCGGATTTGGGCGGATATGCGACGGTGTTGGTGCCAACTTTGCCGATTGTGCCAGACGGCTTTGCCGACAAGCTAAAATCATTGAATTGCTCGGTTCTCATCGGCCCACGCTCTGGCAGCAAAACGCAAAGCTTTTGCATCCCTGTAACGCTCGCGCCCGGCCCTTTGCAAGACGTTATGCCGATCACCGTTGCGCGTGTTGAATCCTTGCGTGATGGGGCAAAGGA
>JBCAZT010000203.1:0-2098 GCA_038532855.1 Pseudomonadota bacterium | reverse complement strand
ATGTCAGATGATCCCAAAGCACGTTCATGCGATTTCACCCAACCAGCGGTGTGGAGCCACGGATCATAAGCAATCTTTGCGCCTTTTGCCGCAAAGCTTTTGAGCCATGCAGCGAGACTGTCTGCCGGGATTGAGCGATATTCGAACAGGTTCCCATCCACCTGATCGCGCACTTGTACTGTATAGCGCCCATCCACAAAAATGGCCGCATGGGTTAAAGTGACAGCAGCAAACCCGGCCGATCCGCCAAATCCCGTAAGCCAAGCAAGGCGCTGAGCATAATCACCGACATATTCACTCATATGCTCATCGGAAATCGGTACAATAAAGCCATCAAGACCGCGCTTTTTCAGCTCTTCGCGCAGAGCTTTCAGGCGGGCTTCGTGGGTTTGCATCAACATATAATCGATCCTTGGCTTGCGAGCGGGCGGTTTGGGGCGCATGAACGCGGTTCGTTATCATTCACATAGACTTTACGCTGGTCGCTTTCCAGCACTTCGCAATTAGGCCTAAGGATCGCTGCATCTATGAAACCTGTCATCCCCTTCCTATTTGCTGCATCGCTTTTTGCTTTTCCAGCAATCGCTGCCGCTAACGATACAACCCAAGAGGACAAGCCCCGCGTGACAACGCCATCTGACGCCATCCCAACTTCCGCGCCAAAAGCTGAAAAGCGCCCGCACACTTACACCCATCACGGCATCACAGTCGAAGACCCGTATGATTGGCTTTATGACAAAAGCTATCCGACCATCGATGATGAAGATGTGCTCGATTATGTGAAAGCGGAAAACGCTTGGTTCGAGGCGCAAATGGGCGAGCGCGAAGCGGTTACTGAGGCGCTGTTTCAAGAAATGCGCGCGCGGATCAAAGAGGATGACAGCACCGTGCCGCAGCGCCGTGGCGACTATCTGTATTGGTCTGAATTTGATGAGGGCGAGCAATATAGAAAGCACTATCGCAAGCCAGTGGGCGCAGCTAAGGATGCGCAAGGAACGCTGATCCTCGATGAAAACGCGCTTGCCGGGGATCTTGAATATTTCCGCTTGGGTGCGGTCGCGATATCCAAGAATGGCCGGTATATGGCCTATTCGACCGACACCAATGGGTCAGAACGCTACACAGCGGTGATCAAGGATTTGGACACCGGTGAATTGCTGGCTGATGAAATCCCCAATCTTCGCGGCGGGCTGACATGGGTCGCGAATGATAGCGCGCTTATCTACACGCCATCGACCGAGGAATGGCGCAGCCTCGAGATTAAGCTCCACACAATTGGAGAGCCTCTTGAGAGTGACGTCTCGCTCTTTTTGGAAGAGGACCAAAGCTTCAGCGTGGGCGCAGGGCTTTCTGCGCAAGAGGATTGGCTCATCATTGCCACAGGCGATAACGAGACAAGCGAAGTGCGTTTTGTGTCGGCCGATAATCCGACAGGCGCGCTGACGCTGATTAAGCCGCGCCAGAAAGGCGTCGAATACAGCGTCGATATACGCGAGGGCGAGCTTTGGGTGTGGACCAATGATGACCACATCAATTTCCGCCTCGCTAAAGCTTCACTGGATACGCCGGGTGATTGGGAAACGGTGATTGGCGGCGCTGACGATTTTTATTTGACCGGTTTTGATCTGTTCAAGGATTTCTTCGTCATTGAAGGACGTGAGAAGGGGCTCGATCAAATTGAGCTTC
Source organism: Pseudomonadota bacterium (assembly GCA_038532855.1). Taxonomy (GTDB): domain Bacteria; phylum Pseudomonadota; class Alphaproteobacteria; order Sphingomonadales; family Sphingomonadaceae; genus Erythrobacter. Next base: position 412 of record JBCAZT010000203.1, on the reverse strand, counting down.
GCTATTACGACGACCTTGAGCGGACAACTCCAATCGCTTTTCCCGAAGCCAGTTATAGCGCTGGCCTCTCTAACAATCCGGAATACGATCAAACCGTCCTGCGCCTTTCTTATGAAAGCATGGTCACACCGGATTCTGTCTATGATTACGATGTTGCCTCAGGCGCGCTGCAGCTTCTGAAGCAGCAGGAAATACCGTCGGGCTATGACAAGTCGCTTTACATGACGGAGCGGCTGGAAATCGAAGCGCGCGATGGCACGATGGTGCCTGTCAGCGTGGTGATGCGCAAAGACCGTAAGCAATTGCTGGAAGCTCAAGGTATTGAAGGGGCAGGGCCGCTGCATCTCTATGCCTATGGCGCATATGGCTATGCTATCCCGCCGGTCTTTTCAACGACACGCCTAAGCCTTGT
>JBCAZT010000202.1:0-2156 GCA_038532855.1 Pseudomonadota bacterium | reverse complement strand
GAACAGGATCTGCGGATCGAACACCATGATCATGTAGATGCCGAAGAACATCTTGAACATGTTCTCGTTCAGCAGGAAGTTGATCGAAGCCGCCGATTGCGGATCGGTGCCGTCAAAATCGAGGATGACTTTATCGCCCTCGCGCCACATCGTGCATTTGATTTTGTATGGACCATACCCCTTACCATCATCGCAGATGTAATCTTCAAAGCTGGCTTTGGCCTCAGGGATGGCTTGGCCAATCAAGGCCTTCATCGCGCGGTGGTTTCTGGCGAGCAATTCCTGCGTCGCAGAAAAATACACATCATCGCCAAAGCGTTCACACATTTCGATCACGCGGTTCGATGCGACACGGCAGCTCGCGATCAGTGCGTTCAAATCGGCTTGGCACCAATCGGGCTTGCGCGTCTGGTGCATGACGAGCTTCATCAGGTCGTCATTATATTCGCCATTCTTCCAGATTTTCACCGGAGGAATGCGCACGCCTTCTTGGAAAATTGACGTTGCACCAATGGGCATGGAGCCGGGCACCATGCCGCCAATGTCAGATTGGTGGCCGAACATCGACGTGTAAGCAACCAGACGGCCATCCTTAAAGACGGGCAGCAGAACCAACCAATCGTTGGAGTGGCTGATAGCGCCGCCAACAGAGTATGGATCGGACAGGAAGATCATATCGCCTTCCTCAACTGTCCCATCGTACCCATCAAGGAAGGGGCCGATATAGCTGCCAAATTGGCCGACAATCATTTCGCCCGTGGGTGCTGCGATCAGCGGAAAAGCATCGCCTTGTTCGCGGATGCCGGGCGACATGGCTGTGCGCACAAGCGTCGCGTCCATTTCGATACGGGCGTTGCGAAGTGCGTTTTCAATGATGTCCAAAGTGACCGGATCAATGTCGAGCTTTTTGAACGGAGTGGTGTTCGATTGGATGATCTGTGCTGGCATCGTCTCAGCCCTTTTCGTTCAAATTGATGAGGATATTGCCGACCGGATCGACAGTGGCCGTGCAGCCATTTTCAACCAATGTCGTTGAATCCATCTCGGTGATGATGGCAGGGCCGGGAATGATATCGCCCTGTTTGAGTTTAGCGCGATCATAGATGACAGCGGCGCGTTCCTCCCCGTCCATCCACAAAGTGTGATCGCGGATTTTAGCGTCAGACGGATCGCCATTGCCTTTTGGCAATTCGTTTGCGGGCAGGTCGGGCGCGATGCCCAAAGCAACCGCGCGCAGGTTCACGATTTCGTGCGGGGTATCCATGTTGAATGTGAAAAGCCGCAAGTGTTCGGCGTCAAATCTGGAAAGCAGCCCTTCGATACCGTCTTTCTCGAGCGTTGCGCGGTCAATCGTCAGCGGGACTTCAAAAGCTTGGCCTGCATAGCGAACATCGACTTCAAATTCGGATGTGATCGCACTTTCAGGAACACCATCAGCAAGCAATTCGCCGCGTGTCTGGTTTTCCATCTCTTCCAAAACAGCCATCAGATCACTGACATGCGTATCCTTGGCGAGTTTACTAAACGAGCGCGCGGTCTCTGTCCGCATGCGGGTTGTCGCATCGCCCAATGCGCACAAAACGCCGGGAGAAACCGGGCTAATAGCGGGCCAGCTGCCCATCAACTTGGCAACGGCATTAACGTGCAGCGGACCCGCCCCACCAAAACCCATCACAGCAAAATCGCGCGGATCATAGCCCTGTTGGACTGAGATCATGCGCAAAGCGCCGAACATGTTTTCGTTGACGATATCGATAATTCCGCGCGCTGCCTCCATCAAGCCAACGCCCAACGCATCAGCAATAGTTTGCACCGCTTTCTTCGCGCCCTCGCGGTCAAGCTGGAAGCTGCCGCCCAAGAGGTCTTCGGGAAGATAACCCAGCACCACATTTGCATCTGTCACGGTTGGCACTTCGCCGCCTTTGCCATAGGCCACAGGCCCCGGCACTGCGCCTGCACTTTCAGGTCCAACGCGCAGCGCGCCGGTCAGCTCTGGCACGTGTGCGATTGATCCGCCGCCTGCGCCCACAGTTTTCACATCCAATGCAGAAGCGCGCACCGACAAGTGGCCCACTTCTGTGGTGCGTTGTCGGCGCGGCTCCAGTCCCTCGATCAGCGCCACATCAGTCGAGGTTCCTCCTACATCGAGCGTGAGG
>JBCAZT010000201.1:0-2166 GCA_038532855.1 Pseudomonadota bacterium | reverse complement strand
TAGTGCGCTATTGAACTCAAAAACAATGATATTGCTTGCTCATGTAAAACTTTGGGCGAATTTGCATATGCCTTGGTATCACATGGTTGTTGGGCTAGTTAACGGCGCAGAGGACGTCGCCCGTGTCATTGAGAAGCTTCGGGATAATAAAGTCATAGAACTGAAGCCAATTTCAGAGGTCAGCACCATAAATTTTCATTCGATTATGGAATCCAAGACAGGTTCGTAGGAAGAACATTTGCTCTTTCGAACTTAACAAGCTCTTTCGGTTACGTTGGCTGACATAACTGCAGAACAGATTGTCAAGAGTTTAGATCTTTACGAGGTCGAACGGTGTCGCCATTAAAGCACTTAGTTCGTTGCCTTCTGTCACCATGGGCCCCAAGCCGCGATCACCATCCTCTCACCGCACCAAATGCTGGGTCAGCCTCTTCTCCAGCCAGTTCCAGACGTTACGCAAAATTTCCACGATAATCAGGTAGAAGATCGCGGCGTATATGTAGGTCTGGAAATCGAAGGTGCGTGAGAAGGCGCGGCGGGTTTCGCCCATCAGGTCAAAGACGGTGATGAGCGCCACGATGGCCGAGCCTTTGATCATCAGGATGATTTCGTTGCCATAGGGGCGCAGCGCGACGACCATGGCTTGCGGCGCGATGATTTTCTGGAAAGCTTGCAGGCGATTGATGCCGAGCGCTGCAGCGCCTTCCCATTGTCCTTTGGGAACGGATTGCACCGCACCGCGCACGATTTCCGCCTGATAGGCGGCAGTGTTGAGCGTGAAGGCAAAAAGCGCGCAATTCCACGCATCGCGGAAGAAGAGCCATAGGCCGATGGCCTCCAGCTGCTCACGGAATGAGCCAAGACCATAATAAATCAGGAATAGCTGGGCGAGCAGTGGCGTGCCGCGGAACAGATACACATAGCCAAATGAGAATCCATTCAGCAGCCGATTGTCCGACATGCGGGCATAGGCAATCGGTAACGACAATATCGCCCCGAGCACGATGGAGATGGAAACGAGCGTCAGGGTTGTTAGCAATCCGTTCCAGTAGCGCGGTGCATAGCGCTCAATCTTTGCCGGGTCGTAGCCCGTGATGAGCCAAACAGCGAGGGCGATGATCACGACCAGCCAGAAAGCGAGAAGTGCATAACCCCAGCCGCGCGTTGCGTTCCACGGTTTGGCAATGGTGTCGGGTGCCGGTTGTTGCGGCCGCAATTCTGCTGGTGCGACATAGGCTTGGGTGTGGCTCATCGCGCTTGCTCCGCGCGTTCGCCGTACTTCTCGATGCGATTGATGACGATGGATGACAGAAGCGCCAACACCAGAAACAGGATGAAGGCGATGCCATAAAAGAGGAATGCTTCTTTGGTCACGCGCGCTGCAATGCCGGTTTGCCGCACGATGTCAGACAAGCCGATGGCGGAGACGAGCGCTGTGTCTTTCAGGAGGATCATCCAAAGATTGGTCAGGCCGGGCAGGGCGATCTTCAGCACCTGCGGCAGCACCACAAGGCGCATGACTTTGCCATTTGGCAGGCCGACCGCATATCCGCCTTCATACTGGCCCTTTGGGATGGCGCGAAACGCCGACAAAAACACTTCAGACGCGTAGGACGAAAATACGATCCCAAGTGCGATCATGCCCGCTACAAAGGCGTTGATTTCGATCCCTGAGGAAAAGCCCATGGTGCGGGCGATTTGCTGGATGCCGATCTGCATCCCAAAGAAGATGATAAAGAGCGTAAGGAGCTCAGGCAGGCCACGAAAGATCGTTGTATAAATTTCTGCCGACAGTCGCAGTGTCGGTTCGCGGGACTGTTTGGCAAGGGCCACGAAAAATCCGAGCGCCAGACCGAGCGGCAATGTTGCCAGTGCAAGCGAGACAGTAACAAGAACGCCCCAAGCGATCTCATCGCCCCAGCCTTGGTCACCAAATGAAATGAGGGTCCAGACGTCCATCGATCCTACTTGAAGGAAAGGCGGGAATGTCTCCCGCCTCACTGAATGCTTAATTTCACTTAGCCGCCGAAGACGTCAACGTCGAAATATTTGTCGTTGATTTCCTGATAGGTGAAATTAAGCATTCAGTGAGGCGGGAGACATTCCCGCCTTTCCTTTAAGCAGGATCGATGGACGTCTGGACCCTCATTTCATTTGGTGACCAAG
>JBCAZT010000200.1:0-2168 GCA_038532855.1 Pseudomonadota bacterium | reverse complement strand
GCCTCATGCCTGACATCAAAACCGATATCCCCGTCTCTATCCCCGCCAGTCCCAGTGCCGAAGACTATGCCAGTGAACCCGACCGCCCTTTGATCCCGGACGTGAACGAGCCGTTCGCCCTGCTTTTCACCCGCCAAAGGTTCGCCAATGACAAGCGTGTCACCAGGTGCCATGGCTTTTCGAACACTGCGCAGAATTGAAAGCGCAGCATCGTCATGGTGATCATAGAGAACACGGATCAAGCTGAAGCAATCTGCGTTGGTCGGGAGATCGTCATCAAAGAATGAGCCGCCATAGATATTAAGGCGATCGGCAAATTCGCAGTTTGCCAACCGTTTGCGCGCATTGTCTGCAACCGCAGGTAAATCAAATATTCCAACGTCGAGACGGTTCCAGCGCAACGCTGCAGCAGATACGAAGGCACCATCGCCGCCACCAATATCGATCAGGCCAATGTGTTTGTGACCAATGGGATAAGCGTCGAGTACCTGCTCGATCACCATAGCCTGTGATAGGCGCATTAGTGTGGAGTAATCATGCGCATCTTGGGAGCCAACATGTTTGCCCCACTGTTCGCTGTCTCCAACATAAGACCAGAACTGAGCCGTTTCTGTGTCGGTTCTATCCTGCCTCAGCAATGCAACTGGATCTGCAAGATCTCGGTAAACAGAAGCGTGATGGCGTATCATCGCGCGAATACCCGGGCTTTGAGCAATTACAATCCCATTTTCATCGAGGACATATTGTTGATTTGCCGTGGTATAGACCAGCTTTAACCCTTGGGCTGCTTGCAGCAACCGGGTAGCCCTTTGGGGCGTCATTCGCCATTTGGCCGCAAACTCGGTTGCGGTTTTCGGCGGCAATAGTTCATCAAAAAGGCCCAGCTCTTCACATGCCAGAAGGATCTGGCTGTTGATGAAGCCGGATGTCAGTTGAAAAACGCTGTTCGCACTTTGGCTGGCGACACTGCGAAGCAATGGTGTTCGTTGTACAAAGCTTCGAAAGCTCGGGCTTGCAACCAAACGGCGCTTCAGGTTTGACAGCCAAGACGGGCCGCGTACTCGTTCATCTGCGTTTTCGCCTGTGACGGGCGGAAGATTTTCAGTGAGCTGAGCGGCATCAAGCGGCACTTTGCGCCAACTCCTTTGGAACCAGCCGCGTGGCTTCACCCTCAATCAGCTTTCTGAGCATGGGCGCGCCTGGGCATTCTGGGATGGCTGCAACGGCATCGCCTACCAAGCCTTTCAGGTTTGCAAGGGTCGCGTCCAAGCCGTTTTCATGAACTGCATTGGGGCGCTGGTTCATGGCGTCTTGTCCGCACGGTTTGCCGAGTTCCTCTTGCGATCCGGCAAAATCGCGCAAATCATCAGCCACCTGGTAGGCTGCGCCGAGCGCATCGCCAACACCGTGCCATTGATTGGGATCAGCATCTGCAGCAACCGCACCAGCGATGCATGCGCCTGTGAAAAGTGAAGCTGTCTTCGCGCGATGATATTCTGCCAGCGGGATGTCTCCAGTCTCACTCTCCCACGCCTGCCCGGCGATGAGCCCATGTGGCATGCCGACCGCTTTTCCGACCGTGCCGATCAAAGGGGCTATCAATTGCGGTGTCAGCGCGCATTCACGCGCTATCGTCTCAAAAGCGAGAATAATCAGCGCGTCACCAACGAGCACAGCCAAAGGTTCTGAGTAGGCGGCGTGGACAGTTGGCTTGCCGCGCCTCAAGTCGGCGTCGTCAAAGCAAGGCAAATCATCGTGGACCAATGATGCGCAATGCAGCATCTCTATGGCGGCTGCGGCAGCATCCGCTGCTCGCGGATGGCTGTCGCCGCAAGAGGCTGCTACTGCCAGGCAGAGCCTCGGTCGAACGCGAGCGCCGCCCGGGAAAATGGCATAGCGTAAAGCGTCCGAGACTTTTTTGGGGCGACCCGTTGCGGTCGCTTGCAGAACGGCACGTTCCAGTGCGCCTTCTATCCGCTTGGACATTTCCATAGCCGCCTCCCAATCGTCAATTTACAGCGACAGATAATACTGTAAAGTAAAATTGACATACAAGGCTGAAAAGTCAACGAGACATTGCGAGCAAATTGACGAGCGGGCATGAACAGCATCGCGCAAGGACATCGGGTGGTAGTTATAGGTGCGGGCATGGCGGGCCTTGCAGCGGC
>JBCAZT010000199.1:0-2186 GCA_038532855.1 Pseudomonadota bacterium | reverse complement strand
ATTCTGCGGCACAGCGCTCGCGCCAGTCGACGCAAGCAGCGCGGCATCAGAACGTTCAAGCCGGATCAAAACCGCGCAAGCCTCGCAAATGGTGCTGTTTCTCTTGACTATGCTTTTGGCAGGCATGGTGCTCTCCAATCTGGCGGAGGAAAAAGGCAATAAGATCATCGAAATCCTCGCCGCAGCCATCCCGATGGACGCGGTGTTTATGGGCAAATTGTTCGCGATGCTCGGCGTGTCGTTTGTCGGTATCGCCGTTTGGGGCACTGTCGGCTGGGCGTTTTGGGCGATTGCCGAAGACGCTATCGTGACCGTCACTCAGACAGATTATCGCAACCTGCCCGGCCCCGCGCTTGGTTGGCCGCTCTTTATCGCTCTTGGCATTGCCTATTTCTCGATGGCTTATTTGCTGCTGGGATCGCTGTTCCTCACGATTGGCGCGATGGCAAACACGGTGCGCGAAGTGCAGACTATGTCGATGCCGGTGACCATGATGCAGCTTATGGTGTTCTTTGTTGCGGCCTTTACGCTGACGCCGGGCGGTGCATGGATGGAACCCTATGCCATCGCCTTCCCGCTTTCCTCGCCCTTTGCCATGCTTGCACGTGCAGCGATGGACGAGACGCTTTGGATCCACGCCGCAGCTCTTGCATGGCAAGCGCTTTGGGTCGGATTGCTGGTCAAAGGCGGATCGCTTTGGTTCAAAAAACGCGTGATGAAATCGGGCGGTGCAGGCCGCGAGAAGAAAAAGCGCACATCGATGTTCGCGCGCCGCGCTAAGGAACCCGCGCGCGAACCGGCTGAATAAGTGGCTGATCGAAACCCGTATTGACATTAGTGTCAATTAAGGCAGGATGTCTCCCGTTGATCGAGCGCGAAAGCTCGAGAACGGGAGACAGATATGGCGACGATGGCACCACCCGCACGACCGAAGGTCCGCAATTCTCCGCAGGCGCATGAAGCGCTCAAAGCGCATTTTGAAAAGCACCCCGAAGAACGCCCCGTTCACCCGCACAAATGGGATGTTAGCCGCTCAGACATCTATTTTGAGGATCGCTGGCAGCCCATTTTCAAAGAGATGCAGGATGCAGGCCCGCTGCATTACATCCCTGAAAGCCCCTATGGTCCGTACTGGGCGGTGGTCGGGCACAAGGCGATCCAGCACATTGAGGCCCAGCCAGAGATTTTCTCATCCAGCTGGGAATATGGCGGGATCACAATCCTTGAACGCCTCAGCGATGAAGAGCTTGCCAACAGCAATGCAGACCGACGCGAACTCCCGATGTTCATCGCCATGGACCGCCCGCAGCACACAGGCCAACGCCGAACGGTAGCGCCCAAATTCACGCCCTCTGCAATGAAGGATATGGAAGAGGAAATCCGCGCGCGCACGGGCGAATTGCTAGACAGCCTGCCGCGCGGCGAAACCTTTGATTGGGTCGATAAAGTCTCAATCGAGCTCACCACCGGCATGCTTGCCATCCTTTTTGGTTTCCCCTGGGAAGACCGCCGGATGCTCACCTTCTGGTCTGATTGGTCAGGCGATACGGAATTGGCCGGAGTGCGCGAATTGGACGAATTGCGCTGGGAATTCCTGCACGAAATGGCAGCCTATTTCCAATCGCTTTGGATTGAGCGCACGCAGGATAAAGAGCCCGGCAATGATCTCATCTCCATGATGGTCCATTCCGAGGCTATGAACCAGATGCGGCCTGAAGAATTTATCGGCAATCTGGTCCTGTTGATCGTGGGCGGGAACGACACGACGCGCAATTCTATGAGCGGGTTTATCCATGCGCTCGATAAATTCCCCGATCAGCGCAAACTATTCGAACAAAACCCGGACATCATTCCCAATGCCGTGCAGGAGATGCTGCGCGTGCAAACCCCGCTTGCTCATATGAGACGGACGTGCACCGAGGATACTGAAGTCTTCGGTCAAACCATCAAAAAGGGCGACAAGGTCGTCTTGTGGTATCTTGCGGCCAATCACGAAGAATCCGTCTTCCCCGATCCGCACACGCTCGATCTGACGCGAGAGAATGCCAAACGCCACATCGCTTTCGGTTATGGCATCCACCGCTGTGTGGGCGCGCGTCTGGCTGAATTGCAGCTGCGCATCCTCTTGGAAGAACTCCACGCACGCCGCATGCGCGTCCATGTCGCACCCGTTCAACATCGCCTGC
>JBCAZT010000198.1:0-2281 GCA_038532855.1 Pseudomonadota bacterium | reverse complement strand
AATGAAAGTGATCCCGACCAAGCTCCATGGCGCCCTTATTATTGAACCTCGCGTGTTTGGTGATGATCGCGGCTTTTTTATGGAAAGCTGGAATGCTGAGGCTTTCGAAGAGGCAGGCCTCGATCTGACCTTTGTTCAGGACAATCACAGCCGGTCACAAAAGGGTGTGCTACGCGGCCTCCATTTCCAGAACCCTGGGCCACAAGGCAAATTGGTCCGCGTAACGCGCGGGGCGGTGTTTGATGTCGCCGTCGATCTAAGGCGCTCATCTCCCACATTTGGTCAATGGGTGGGTGTTGAATTGAGCGCATCCAACCATCGCATGCTTTATGTGCCCAAAGGTTTTGCGCATGGATTTCTGACTTTGGAAGGCAACACGGATTTCCTCTATAAATGCACCGCTCCTTATGCGCCTGATGCAGAGCATTCGATTGCTTGGGATGATCCTGCTATCGGCATTGAATGGCCGCTTGATGGGACTACACCCATACTTTCAGGAAAAGATAGCGAAGGCGTAAGTTTGGCAGATGCAGCAGTTTTCTAAATGAGAGTGTTGATCACGGGGGGAACGGGCCAACTTGGCACAGCATTGCAGCGTACAGCGCCTGACGGCTTCGATTGCAATGCGATCAGCAGCGATGATGTGGACATTGCCGATCTCGCTATGCTGCGCGCAAGGCTGGCTGTGGAAGCGCCCGATATCATCATCAATGCCGCCGCCTACACTGCCGTTGATAAAGCGGAAAGCGAAGAGGATGAGGCGCGCGATGTGAACGCCCATGCCGTGCGCATCATGGCAGAGACTATGGCCGAAACAGGCGGCAAGCTGGTTCATATATCAACCGATTTCGTGTTTGATGGCACCGTCAGTGAACCCTATCCAACAGATGCTGATCGCAATCCGATATCCGCCTATGGCAGAACCAAAGCCGAAGGAGAGGATCATTGCCGCGCTGAGGACCTGCTGATCCGCACCTCTTGGGTGTATGAGGCCGGCGGTGCAAATTTTGTGCGCACTATGCTGCGACTGATGCGTGAGCGGGACGAGCTTAGCGTGGTGGCCGATCAAGTAGGCTCGCCAACTTGGGCAACGGGCCTTGCGCATGTCATCTGGGCGCTGATTAAGAAAGACGCGAGCGGCACATTCCATCACAGCGATGATGGGCAGGCAACATGGCATGAATTCGCGCTCGCCATTGCCGAAGAGGCGCATGCCATAGGGCTTATCGACGCTATCCCGGCCATCAACGCGATCACTACGGCTGAATACCCAACCCCTGCAAAGCGTCCGGCCTATTCGCTGCTCGATTGCAGCAAGACGCGGTCCTTTCTGGGTGATACGCCGATCCCGTGGCGCGATAACCTGCAAAGAATGCTGGCCGAGGAAGCTAAGCTTTCCACTTAATCCAGCACGAAAGTCCCCTCGACTACCGTTGTGCATGGTCCGCCTAGCCAGACCTTATCGCCTTCTAACCTGCATGATAAATCGCCGCCGCGCGCACTTGCCTGATGCGCGGAGAAATGATCCCGGCCAAGCCGCGCCGCCCAAAAGGGTACCAATGCCGCATGGGCTGAACCTGTGACGCTGTCTTCATTGATACCAGCCCCAGGCACGAAAACGCGGCTCACAATGTCGGAGTTTGCACCTGGTGCAGTGCAAATAAACTGATCATCGCCCAACTTCGCGAGCTCGGCAAAATCAGGGGTCAATTCGCGGATCGCTGCCTCGTCTTCATAGAGGAAGATATTGTGCCGGAGGGCAGAGCTTTGCGTTTCCGAAGGCTGCGCGCCGAGCAAAGCAATCAGTTTACCCTGATCGCTGGGCTGGGTCTTGATGGCGGGCAATGCGAGTTCGATGCCACCTTCATCCAAGCGCGCTTCTAAAATTCCCGATTGGCGGGTTTTGAACGTTATCCGTTCGCATCTCTCTTTGCCGATCAGGATATGCGCCGCCGCCAGTGATGCGTGCCCACACAGTGCAATTTCACCCGAAGGCGTAAACCAGCGCAGCTCCCAATCGGCTTCCCCCGTCTTGTTGCGAACAGCAAATGCGCTCGCCGCAAACATATTCTCGGCCGCTATGGCTAGCAATTGCGCATCGTTTTCCCAGCCTTCAAGCACAATGACAGCTGCCTGATTGCCGCCAAAGGGATGTGCGCTAAACGCATCAACGTGCCAATAGGGAATGCGCTGGGTCATTTGGCGGTAATCAGGCAGCTGTCATTGTGCTTGAAGGCTGGGAAAACGATGCGCAATTGCTAGCCATAGCGGCCGAGAATAT
>JBCAZT010000197.1:0-2308 GCA_038532855.1 Pseudomonadota bacterium | reverse complement strand
GCTGTCTTATGTGGTTGCGCATGCCGATGGCCGGGCAGAACTGTTTATCGCGCCCGAAAAGGTAACGCCTGAACTAACACAGCATTTGGGCAATGCGGTTGAAATCCAGCCTCGCGATGCGTTTGTCTCGGCATTGGGCTCGCTTAGCGGCAAATCGGTGAGCGTTGATCCCGATTTCGGCGTGGCGGCGATTGCGCAAGCCCTGACCAATGCGGGCGCGAAAGTGGTGTTGAAACAGGACCCAACCGTGCTTGCCAAAGCGATCAAGAATGCGGCTGAAATCCAAGGGCACCGCGATGCGCAAGCGCGCGATGGGGCAGCAGTATCGCGGTTTTTGCGCTGGCTTGAAATCAATGCCCCGTCTGGCGATGTGGATGAATTAACCGCTGCGGCCAAACTGGAAGATTTCCGGCGCGAACATGGCGATTTGCGCGACACCTCATTCGACACGATCTCTGCCGCCGCAGGCCATGCTGCTTTGCCCCATTATAAAGTGGATGAAGACAGCAACATCCCCATTCCAGCGGGCTCGATATATCTGGTCGATTCCGGCGGCCAGTACCCAGCGGGCACCACCGATATAACGCGCACTGTTTGGATCGATACGCCCAACGGGTCCGAACCTTCGCAAGAAATGCGCGATCGCAACACGCGCGTTCTGAAAGGCCATATCCAGATTGCAAAAGCTGTTTTCCCGCAAGGAACATGCGGCGGGCAGCTTGATATTCTTGCGCGGCAATATTTGTGGGAAGGCGGGGTCGATTATGCGCATGGCACAGGCCACGGCGTTGGCAGTTTCCTTGGCGTGCACGAAGGACCGCAACGCATTGCAAAACCCGGGGGCGGGCAAGCTGGCACAGCCCAGGAACTGTTTGCAGGCATGATCCTCTCCAATGAGCCGGGCTATTACAAGCAAGACGCATTTGGCATTCGGATTGAAAATCTGGTGCTGACCGTTGAACGCGACATTGCAGGGGCTGAGGGGCGCTATCTGGGTTTTGATACGCTCACTTTCGTGCCGCTTGATCGGCGTCTGATTGATAAGAGCCTGCTGACGCCCAGCGAAATTGCTTGGGTGGATGACTATCACAGCCAAGTGCGCGAACTGCTTGTGCCCCAATTGGAAGGCGAAGATCGCGCCTGGGTTGAACGGGAAACCGCGCCGCTCTGATTCCATTTGCACCGATTTGAATGTTCTTATAATGTTCCACTCTATTGAGTCGCAAGCGGCAACCATAAGGGAGAACATTTATGATCGGATATGTGACACTGGGCACCAATGATTTGGAGCGTGCCACCAAATTCTATGACGCTGTCGCAGGCGCTATGGGGTATGGCCGGATGATGGAAGAGGGCGAATTTATCGCTTGGGGCAGCTTTGAAGACGGCACAGCTGGCATTGCAGCGACCAAACCATTCGATGGCCAGCCTGCCAGCGTTGGCAATGGCGTGATGGCAGCTTTGATGGTGGATAGCCCTGAGAAGGTGAAAACCGTGTATGACACGGCCATGGCCCATGGCGGCAGCGATGAAGGGGCACCCGGCCCGCGCGGGGATGATGGGTTTTATGCCGCGTATTTCCGCGATCCTGATGGCAATAAGCTAAACGCTTTTTGCATGGTTCCGCCTGCTGCATGACAGGCCAACTTTTGTGAGGGTTGAAATATGAGCGCGCGAAAGCTGTCCGAAAACTTCCTGCACTTGGGCCTTGGGGCGAGCGCAGTGCCTCAGCCGCCTTTTTCGGGTATGGAGTGGTATGCAGAATACGGCGCGCGCCATGGCGAAGACGGGGCTGAAGGTCGCCTCGTCTCGCAATACACTTTCACCCAAAGCTGGGACACTTGGGAAATGCATCCCAAAGGCTCTGAAGTTGTTTTGTGCATATCGGGCGAAATGGTGCTCACGCAGGAATTTCCAGATGGCACTCTCGAAACGGTCAAACTGGAAGCCGGGGAATATGCCATCAACCCGCCCGGCGTTTGGCACACAGCTGATGTGGATGCTGAAGCAACAGCGATCTTCATAACCGCAGGCGAAGACACTCAAATGCGCCCGCGCTAAAGGCGCAGCGGGCAAACTGGCACCAATTCTTGCGCGGCGATGAACGCGTGTCCTCGCCTGATACAATCTGCGACAATTTACCCGAACACCGGGATAATCCTGCGACACAAGGTCTCTAGAAGGGGGCCTGTGAGTTGCGGCGGACGCGCAAACAGCGCCCCTCCCCCTGACCCGCGAGAATACCCCATCGCTTCCCCTAGGCGACATTTGGGATCTTGCTTTTGCTGGCACGTTTCGCCGCAACTCT
>JBCAZT010000196.1:0-2326 GCA_038532855.1 Pseudomonadota bacterium | reverse complement strand
GAGCGGGTTTTGGTAAGCGAATATTACCAGCGCGTCTTTGGCGAAGATTTGCCCGAAGGGGCGGTGGCCTCAGCCGCGTAACAATAGCGTAAAGCTTGGAGACAGGCGCCTTATTGTAAACCCATATTGCAGGCTGGTGTTATAGTCTGCTAATACAGTGGGTGTATGGGCGTTTTTGACCGATTCTGGAAAAGTGGCTCGCGGGGGCGTGAGGCGGCGACCGGTGATGAACCGGGCGGCGAATACTACGCCACTTATGAGAGCCAGCGCCCGGTTTTTGACGATGATGATTTAAGACTACAGCCGAGCGAAACCCCACGGACTTCTCCCGATTTTGACAATTGGGACGCGCGGCTGGGTGAGCTTGATGAGCGGTTTGAGCAACCCCCCGGCAAAAAGCGGCGTTGGTGGCAACCTTCGACTTATCGTGGGCGCAAGAAACGCTGGTGGGCGGTGCGCATTTTCGCGCTTTGCTGTCTGCTGTTCATCCTGCTGGTCGGATGGCTGGCGGTCACAGCGCCGCTTTCGAAAAGCCTAGAACCCATCGCCCCGCCGCAAGTCACTTTGTTGGCAAGCGATGGAACGCCGATTGCGCGAAGCGGCGCGGTGGTGGCCGCGCCTGTTGAAGTGGAACAATTGCCCGATCATGTGATCGAAGCGTTCCTCGCAATCGAAGACAGGCGGTTCTATTCGCATTGGGGCGTTGACCCGCGCGGTATCGCGCGTGCGGCTCTGACGGGCAGGGGTGGCGGCAGCACCATTACGCAGCAGCTGGCGAAATTCACCTTTCTCACGCCAGAGCAAACCCTGACCCGCAAAGCGCGCGAGGCTCTGATCGCGTTTTGGATGGAAGCTCGTCTGACGAAAGACGATATTTTGGGCCGATATTTGTCCAATGCATATTTTGGCGACAATCAATATGGACTGCGCGCGGCAAGCCTGCATTATTTCTATCGCAAGCCAGAAAATCTGAAGCCAGAACAGGCGGCTATGCTTGCAGGTCTCCTACAAGCGCCCTCGCGGTATAATCCTACGCGCCATTTTGAACGAGCCCGCACTCGTATGTACTTAGTCACCCAAGCGATGGTGGATGCAGGCTATATGACGCAGGCTGAGCGCGATGCTTTGCCTGTGCCAAAGCTTGATGTGCGCACGCGCAACACTTTGCCAACGGGAACGTATTTTGCCGATTGGGCGCTGCCGCTGGCGCGCAAGAATATGGAGGCGAGCTATTCAACCCAAGTGGTGGAGACGACGCTTGATGCGCGATTGCAAAAGCTGGCTGGCCGAGTTGTGGGAAGGGCTGGCCTGGGCGAGGCGCAAGTGGCGCTGGTCGCGATGCGGCCCACAGGTGAAGTCGTCGCAATGGTGGGCGGCAAGGATTATGCCGCATCGCCTTTCAACCGGGCGACGCAGGCAAAACGCCAGCCGGGATCAACCTTCAAACTGTTCGTTTATCTGGCGGCTCTGGAAGCGGGATGGGAGCCTGATGATACAATCCCAAACACGCCGATTGAAACAGGATCATACCGGCCTAAAAATTCAGGTGAGGCCTATTCGGACACGATCACACTGGAAAAAGCGCTTGCCTCTTCCAGCAATGTGGCTGCTGTTCGCTTGTTCAATGAGGTGGGGAGCGAACGCGTTATTCGCACAGCGCGATCGCTTGGCGTGACTTCGCCGCTGCCCAAAGGCGATCCCAGTCTGGCGCTTGGAACATCCTCGATGACATTGCTGGAGCTGACTTCTGCCTACGCCGGGATTGCAGCCAATGAATTTCCAGTGCGCCCACACGCTTTCCCGCAGGAAGAAGAAAGCTGGTGGGAGTGGTTTACATCGCCCGAAGACAGCGTTTCTGGCGGCACGCACGATGATTTGGAGCAAATGCTGCGCGCTGCAATCAATAGCGGCACGGGGAGGGCAGCCACTCTACCGATTGCCAATTACGGCAAGACGGGCACGACGCAGAATTATCGCGATGCCTTGTTCGTTGGCTATGCTGAGGATTTGGTCGTGGGCGTATGGGTTGGCAATGACGACAATTCGCCCATGGGCAAAGTGACAGGCGGCGGATTGCCAGCGCGCATCTGGAAGGACTTTATGCGTGGGGCGCTTTCCTTAAAGCCTGCTCCCAAAGCAACCGCTTCCCCCGATCCCGAAGGTCCGCTTGAGCGCTTTGATATTGAGGACGGAGCGGAAATCCCATTGGATGACAACGGATCAGCTTTACGGTTTGATGAAGACGGCGTTACGCTTACTACTGAGGTCGAAGGGATATCGGTTGATCTTCGCCTTGATGAAAACGGGATCGATTTGCAGCCCAATG
>JBCAZT010000195.1:0-2359 GCA_038532855.1 Pseudomonadota bacterium | reverse complement strand
TTGGGGCGGTAGTAATGACGCCACAAATCCTCAACAATTGATTGTTCGCGGGCGTTCAAATCTTCTGGAAGACCTCAACGACGAAGGGGATATCGCGCGGGCAAAGCTGCTGCTTGATGATTTGGAACGCAAAGATGAGATAATTCAGCTGTTGGATCGCTCAGAAACCGGCTCGGGCGTTCGCATATTTATTGGTTCGGAGAACCGGCTTTTCTCGCTTTCCGGCTCCTCGCTTTTGGTAGCGCCCTATCGAGACAGTGAACGCAAAGTGGTTGGCGCATTGGGTGTAATTGGTCCGACGCGGCTCAATTATGCGCGTATTGTCCCTATGCTCGATTATACTGCCCAGATCATCTCAAAAATGATCGAAGAAAAATAACCGCAGTACGTTTGCTACTCTGGCCTTGATTTTTCCCCATTGAGGTTTGATATGCGCGACACGAATTTTTCCGCATAAAAGTATGGTTTGACTCATGGCCGACGACCCGCAGACGCCTGAAAATGAAGATTTGGAATTTGACGCGCGCAGTCGCGAATCCCTGAAAAAGGCTGCTGACAGCCTTTTGAAGGCTGATCGTGCCGCCCGCAAACGTGCCGCGGCCGAAAGCGCTGACGATTTTTCCGACTATGATGATGGTGAAATGCCGGACTTCGGTGAGGGCGATGCCTATGCCGCTGATGCCGATATCGCAGGTGTGATTGGCGCCGAAATGGAGAAAATGCAGACCGAGATTCAGGAGTTGAAAGACCAGAACCAGCGCCTGCTTGCTGAAATGGAAAATTTGCGTCGCCGAACCCAACGTGAAGTCGGTGATGCCAAGCAATATGCGGTCGCCAATTTCGCGCGCGATATGCTCGGTGTCGGCGACAATCTTGGCCGTGCCATCGATGCTGTTCCAGAAGAAAAGCGCGAAAGTGGCTCAGATGACTTTAAGGCGCTTTTGGAAGGCGTGGAGTTGACCTCAAAGTCGATGCTATCGACCATGGAGCGTCATGGCGTAAAGCAGCTGAACCCGGAAAATGAGAAGTTTGATCCGAACTTCCATCAAGCAATGTTTGAAGTGCAGGACCCAAGCGTTCCAAACAATACGGTCATGAACGTTGTGCAGCCAGGCTATTCCATCGGCGAACGTGTGTTGCGCCCTGCCATGGTGGGTGTTGCCAAGGGTGGTCCGAAAGCCGCGCCTGCCCCTGAAGTGGAAGCCGGTGAAACCGAAGCGCCGCCAGAAGATCAGGACTAGGCGTTGATCAAACCATTATCGATAGCAGCCTGGCGCAGCGACACTTGCGGCCGTGGGCCAATCTGCTCGATGACAATCGATGCCCCCAGCGATCCCAGCCGAGCACAGTTTTCAAGTTCTTCACCGGCCGTATAACCAAACAAAAAACCCGCAGCGTAGAGATCACCTGCGCCGGTTGTGTCCGTGCGGTTGCTGATCGGATGGGCCTCCACCATGACCTGGCTATCTGGCGTAACAACCGCTGAACCATTGGGGCCAAGCGTCACGGCTGCCATTTTACAATCCTTTGCCAACGCATCGATTGCTGTTTGCAAGTCGCTTGTTTGGTAGAGTGATTGCGCTTCGTCACCATTGGCAAATACAATATCCAGTGTGCCCGAGCGCATCAGTTCCAAAAATTCATCGCGATACCGATCGACGCAAAAGGGGTCAGAAAGGCTCATGGCAACTTCGCGCCCGTTTTCATGCGCAATGCGTGCAGTCTTACGGATGGCGTCCTTGGCTTTCGGCGGATCCCACAGATAGCCTTCAAAATAGGTGACTTTGGACTGTGCCGCTTTGTCCTCTTCCACATCATCAGGCGTCAGCTCGACACAAGCGCCCAGATAGGTGTTCATCGAGCGCTCACCGTCGGGCGTTACAAAAATCATGGACCGCGCGGTTGGGGGGGCTTCAGAAAGCGGATTGGTGTCGAAAGCTACGCCTTGCGCGCGGATATCGTGCCTGAAAATATCGCCCAGCTGGTCATTACAAACCTTGCCGAAGTAGGCGGCTTTACCGCCAAAAGACGCAACGCCTGCTGCCGTGTTTCCCGCGCTTCCCCCCGAAGTTTCAACAGCCGGTCCCATACGATCATAAAGAAGCGTAGCCCGTTCTGCATCAATGAGGTTCATGGCGCCTTTTATGATCTCATTATCGCGCAGAAAATCTTCCTCTGATCGCGCGATGATATCGACGATGGCGTTGCCGATGCAAAGCACATCAAATTGGGCGTCTTGAGACATGGGAAACCTCTATTATTGCGCGTACCGCATGGCGCAAGCGGCCGTGCATTGCAAGGTTCAGCTTACTCGATGAATTGCTCTGGAAGCCTGACCAGTGGCGCAGGTTCCGAGTTC
>JBCAZT010000194.1:0-2367 GCA_038532855.1 Pseudomonadota bacterium | reverse complement strand
CTCGTCTTGTCCCAGAGGGATTTGGCCAAAATCCGCTCTCGCAGCGTCGCACTCGCTTGAAAGTGCGCCGCACTTCCTGCGCTCCCGCTCTTTGCGACAGCGGATTTTGCTCCAAACCGTGATCCACACCCAATTTGACCACGCGGCCTATTCACAAGCTCAATTTTCGGCGATCTCTGGCATCGCGCCAGCCGCTATGCCATCGCTGCACAAACGAATCGAAACCGCGAATACGGGGACCAACATCCATGAAATTCTTTGTCGACACCGCCGAGATCGAACCGATCAAAGACCTTGCTGCCACTGGCTTGCTTGATGGCGTCACGACCAATCCATCGCTCATCGCGAAATCAGGCCGCGATTTTATGGAAGTGACCAGGGAAATCTGCGGGATCGTCGATGGTCCGGTTTCTGCCGAAGTCGTCGCGCTTGATCACGCGACGATGATGAAAGAGGCGGAAATCCTGCGTAAGATTGCCGATAATGTCTGTATCAAAGTCCCGTTGACGGTTGATGGATTGAAGACGTGTAAGGCGCTCACATCAGAAGGCACGATGGTCAATGTGACGCTCTGCTTCTCCGCCAATCAGGCGCTGCTGGCGGCGAAAGCTGGCGCGACCTTTATCTCGCCTTTCGTGGGGCGGCATGATGATAATGGCACAGACGGGATGGACCTGATCGAGGACATTCGCCTGATCTATGACAATTACGGGTTCGAAACCGAAGTTCTGGTCGCCAGCGTTCGCCACGTCACCCACGTGCTGGCTTCTGCCAAAATCGGCGCCGATGTGATGACCGCGCCGCCCAAAGTGATCCACGCTTTGTTCAACCACGTCCTCACAGATAAGGGGATTGAAGGTTTCATGAAAGATTGGGAAGCCACCGGGCAGAGCATCGTTTAAGTCATCCTCCCCGAATTCGGGGAGGGGGACCATGCAGAGCATGGTGGAGGGGCACTCGCTTCAATCGCAGCGGTCTATGATTGCCAAGACTAACAATTTTCTCATGCCGAGGGCGCCCCTCCACCACGATGCATTGCATCGCGGTCCCCCTCCCCATATTGGGGAGGAATAATGGCCGAAGAATCTCCCCTTGATCTGTTTAAGCAAGCGCTCACCGGCGCCAGCCGTGCGATTGCGCGTGATGAAGAGGTCGAGGTTGCCTGGAGCGCGGACGTGCCGGGGGTATCCGGCAACAGGTTCCGTGTGCCATTGCCGGGACGTGATCTGCCCGCTGAACAAGTGCAAGAAGCACGCGGGTTTGCGGACAGCTTCTCTTTGAAATTGCGCCACCACGATGCTGGGATGCACGCGGTTAACGCGCCGCCAGAACCGGTTGCGCGCGCCTGTTATGATGCGGTGGAACAGGTTCGCTATGAGGCGCTTGGCACCAACAATTTTGCCGGAATGGCGGATAATCTGGACGCTGCGCAATCTGTGCGGCTCGCCACCGATCCGATCGTCCGGGCGCAAAAAGCCGATGAAGTGCCTTTGCAAGGCGCACTCGCATTGCTTCTTCGTGAAAAGCTCACTGGCCAGTCGATTCCTGATGCGGCCAAGGCAGGCGTTTCGATGGTCCGCGATTGGATTGAGGAGACTGTGGGCGAGGGGCTGGAAGGCCTTGCGGGCAGCGTGGATGATCAAAAGGCGTTCCAAGACCTTGCGCTTGATATGCTGCGGGAACTTGATCTTACCCGGCCAACCGATGCGCCTGATGAAGCCGACAATGATGACGGCGATGAAGACGAAGGCGCGGACGAGGATCAATCCGGCGATGAACAGCAAGAAGGCGATGCTGACCCGCAATCCGCCGAGGTTGCGGGCGACATGGCTGAGGGGGAAGGCGATGGCGAGGCGGACGGTGATATGTCCGCCGAAGAGGAAATGCAGGACGGCGAGCCGGGCGAAGAAGGCGATGCCTCCAACGCGCCTGTGCGGCCCAACCGCCCCGCAGCTGACATTCCTGATGGGCTGGAATATCAGGCGTTTACCACACGCTTTGATGAAGAGATCGCAGCACCCGAATTGTGCGATGCAGAGGAGCTGGACCGCCTGCGAGCTTATCTCGACAGCCAGCTGACCGGATTGCAGGGTGTGGTGACGCGGCTGGCGAACCGCCTCCAACGCCGATTGATGGCGCAGCAAAACCGCAGCTGGGATTTCGATCAGGAAGAGGGCGTTTTGGACGCTGCACGATTGTCCCGCGTGATCGTCTCCCCCGGCACGGCCTTAAGCTACAAGGTTGAGCGCGATGTTGAGTTCAAAGACACCATCGTCACCCTGCTGATCGACAATTCCGGTTCAATGCGCGGCCGCCCGATCAGCATCGCGGCAATCAGCGCCGACATCCTTGCGCGCACATTGGAGC
>JBCAZT010000193.1:0-2371 GCA_038532855.1 Pseudomonadota bacterium | reverse complement strand
ATGTGATAGCGATTGAAAACGGCAAAGTCGTTGAGCGCGGTGCGTTTTCCGATCTTGCGCAACAAAAAGGCTCTCGCCTTCGCAATATGCTGGACGGGGAAAATTCGGGCGATCCGGCATGAACGGGGCCGCACCGGACAAAGAGCGTCCGATCATCAGCATCATCAGCAAACAGCGTATGGCGGGCGCTTTGAACGGATCTTCAGCCTATCTGATCGCGATAGCGCAATCGCTTGGGGATGCCGGGTTTGATGTTGAACTTATCCAGCCCTCCCCCACAATTGCCGGACGCATTCCGTTTATGACGATGCGCCCTGAAATGTCGGTATTTAGCGCTCACAAAGTGCGCGGCGCACGGCATATTGCTAGGACATTGGTTTTTGCCAATCCATCGGTGTGGTTTCGCGCTGTATGCGGCGTGCTTGCGCGGCTTTCCCAGAAACTTCCCTTCAAAGCGTTGCATCTTGCGGACAAACAGGCCCCGTATGCCATCGCCACCCCTTGGCTGGATGAGGATAGGGCTTTTCTTCGCAGCAGCATTTCGCCTGATACGCGCGCGATTATCGCTGATTATATGTTTTGCGCAGAGTGTTTTGCTGAGGCCCCTCGCCCTACTCCAACGGCAATTGTGATGCACGATCTGTTCCATGCGCGTGCTGGCGGGGATAAGGATTCGGTTGCGCTTGTCAGCCGAGAGGAAGAAATCGCGGCGCTTTCCAAAGCTGGTACTGTTTTTGCAATCCAGCAGGATGAGCAGGGGTTTTTGGAACAGAATGTTCCTGCAACACATCCCATCCTGGTGCCCATGCCCGCATTCCCGGTTGAAAAACCGCAAGTGGGCCAAACCGATCAATTGCTATTCATCGGCAGCAACACCGCGCCCAATGTCGAAGGGCTTAGAGATTTTGCTGAGAGCACCTGGCCGCTTGTTCTTGCTCGCCGTCCCAATGCGCGGCTGAAAGTTGCAGGCACAATGAACCGGGCCTTCACAAACCCTGATTATCGCAATGTCAGTTTCCTAGGAATCGTCGATGATTTGGCCCCGCTCTACCGCGATGCTGGCGTCGTCATTTCGCCGCTGACATTCGGATCGGGTCTTAAAATCAAGCTGGTCGAAGCGATGGCTCAGGGCAAGGCCATGGTCGTGTCACCGGTAACATTGCAAGGCGTAGAAACGGTTTGCAGCCCCGGTGTCCAATGCACATCTTCGCCCGATCAAACAGCCGATGCAATTTGCGATCTGATGGAGGATGAAGCGGCCCGCACCGATCTAGCGGCAAAGGCGCTCTCCATTTCGAAGGATCATTTTTCAGCTGAAGCAGTCCACGCAGACCTGCGCGAATGGGCGAAAAACCTGCTGTGACCAAATCCCGTCATTCGCAGGCGGGACGTTCTTCGAAACTCGGTGAATAGCTAGCACATTCAATCACCATCATCGTTGGCAATTCGCTAGGATCAAACGGCCCCACCCAATCATTGAGCGTCTTAGAACCCCATAGCGACATCATCAGCTTTTGCGTGTTTGTCGGCAAAGGAAGCTCTTCCCCGCGTGCCTCGTGGACCATTTCGCCATCTATATACCAGCGGATATATTCCGGCTGCCAGTCAAACCCGTAAGTGTGAAATTCCTTGGTCGCGTCATAATCGAGCTTATGAATGTGCTCTTTCTTCTTCCCATCGCGGTAATAGGTGAACATCACTTCGCGCGGTTTTGCGCCTAAGATTTCGACGTCAATCTCATCCCAGGGCTTGCCAAAGGGCGGCCCGGTATATGTGAAAAAACCCGATACCGTGCCCGATGCGTGTGCTGCGCGGATGCGCGCCTCGAAATAGCCGTGGCCGTAATTCTTATCGCTTTGCACTTCGCCGCCAACAAATCGCGCTAAATTGGTTTTGCGCGGCTCCAAAAGCACTTTGAGCGAACCATCAAAGCGCGCCTGCGAACGGCGCCAATCATTTACCGTCCATTCGCCATTGCGCCAACCATGGGAGACATTCCACAGCGGTTTGTTGAGACTATCAAACGTATCGACAAAAGGCTCGCCGCCGCCCGTCAGCCGCGGCGGAACTTTCAATTTCGGTGTCGCAGCTCCAGCAGGTTGAGACTGCGATTTGAGCATCAAAGGCAGACCAGCCAGCGCAATGCCAACCACGATAATGAACGGGATCAGGAGTTTTCGAACGCCCATAACGCACAGCTATCAGGAAGCACTCTCACCTCAACACGAAATCGCACACTTGCCTGTCAAAGCGGTTGCGAGATGCGGTGATTACCCTGCAGCTGCTTTTTGGGCTTGCTCTTCCCCTTGGGGAAAACCACCAGCACGGATCAGCATGGCAGGCACTCTACCCGGCAAACGATCAGCCAACC
>JBCAZT010000192.1:0-2386 GCA_038532855.1 Pseudomonadota bacterium | reverse complement strand
GTCTGCATCTCGATGGATTTTCAGCTATGCAGCGAAAGAACGGTTTCAGTTTGGCTACTTAGACCAGTTTCCAATGTCCGCTTTGCGGGACAAGCCGGACTTTTGCGCCTGCAGCTTGCGCTGACGCAGCTTCCTTTCGCAAGTACCGCTCGAACTTCGCTGCGTCGGAGGTTAGGGCATGGTAGAGGTCATTGAAGACTAGTCGGTGCCAGGCCCTCTATCGATACCGTAACCATGCTAAACTTCCTTCAACTGATAAAACGGTGGCGTTATCAATCCGGCCTTGTCGATTGCCTCTTTCAACGCGTCGGACACATAGAAATTGAACCCTGAAATTCCTGTCTCGGGTGATACGAAACCGCGCCAAATATGATGATCGCCAATCACTTCACGAGACAGCGCGATGCCGGAAGCATAATTCTGCTTTGGACGCAGCATCTTGAAAATCCGCATGGATTTTTTATAGCTGCCTGGATCGCTTTGCTCTTTATCCCATGCATCTAGGGACGTGAGCACATTAAGCATGTGGTATTGAATTGGATATCCCTCGCCGGACGGCAAAATGATATCGATGGGCCAAGACTGATGCCGACCAGGTTCAAGCTTTTCGATTATGTCGAGAAGCGCGGACGGCACCGCAATCGCATACCCAAGGCCCATGATATCCCCCAACTTCTTGTATGGTTTTGCAAGCTGGTAAGTTTTGGGGAGCAAAGCATCGGGGACTGATCGGCGGCCTTTGTGGAAATCATCGTGTAAATCGAACCGAAAATCGGTAAAGAATTTCTGGGTCGTCTGACCCTCGGCTAACGCCTCTTCAAAGTATCCCTCAAGAACATCGTCATATCCTACAAAATCACCGTCTGGGAAAAACTTCCCAAAGGTGGCAGGTGTATCAAAACCATAAGCCATATCAAACGTCCCTTACGCGCGCATGTTTTGGAAATAGAAGCTGCTGTTCAACAATGGTATCATTCAGCGCTTTGTGATTTCCCGAGTGCCGCGGGGCCTCAAGCTGTGCTGATCCAATCAACGAGGTCGGGCGCGCATCCAGGTTGTAATCGCCGTCCAGCTTCCAGCCGGGGAGATTGTTGTCAAAAGGGTCTGGGAAATCTTTGTAAATAGCTTTGGGGATAACGTGATGCCCCTGAACAACCTGCGCCATCGCTACACCACCTGCGCTTGAAAATGTTTCGGCAGCTGCAAACCCGCCTCTGCTGCGCGCTGCTGCATTACATCAGACATGAAGATGTTAGGTCTTCGCATCTTCTCTTCACGCCAAAGATGCTTGCCAGCAATCACTTGACCGTAAAACGCAAGGCCTGCTTTGTCGCGTTTTGTATCGTAAGAGTTGTACGATGATCCACGGTCATCAAAGCTGCCTTCGGCACTCTCGTCCGGGCAGAAACTGTTCAGAAACTGGCCAATCCGAAGCCCAAAGTAAGGCTTCGGAAAAACCTTGCCGCGCGGCATTGAGATTTTCATCGGCCAGAACTGATGCACGTCCGGTTCCAGCGCTTCGATCAGTTCTTTCAACGCCTGATGGACAATCAAAAGCCGATTGGATGTTTTCGCCATTGCCGCAATTTCTTTGATGCCTTTTTCGGTGCGGAACTCCTTAACCAGCTCGACATCCGCTAGCGGCCCGTCGTCAAAGGTGAACTTTCGAGACACGTCATAAGAGTCGCGATCTACCGGTTTACCCTGTGCTTCCTGCGCGTCCCAATAGGCTTTGAGCCCTTCCTCCCACCCAACACGTTCGCCGTCCAGAAAGTACTTTCCAAAGCCGCTGGCTAGGTTAATCGCCCATACCATTTTCAGAGGTCCCCTTTCTCGGCGCCCTGTCGCGCCCCCATCTCCTCAAGCGTCCCCTGATCGACCAGACGCCCGATCATCGGATGCAGCCGCAGATCGCAAGATTTTCATTCAGACAGTCGCTGTGTTCTTTGACCCAAAGATGGCGGGGGATAGTAGAATTTGTGGCAGCTCTGAATAAAGGCGTGATCGCGCCTCTTCAGTTGCTCAGAACTTTGTAGGGAGGACCGATACATTTTCTGCATCAATTAAGAATGGCAGCGATGCTCGCCACCGCTCCGCGTACTTGACCTAGCAACTGCAGACATTTTCCTGCTGCATGCGCTCGCAGCAGGATTTCAAGACTTCCGGTCTGGGCTCAAACCCGCCATTCGCTGATTTGCAAAGTCGTGGCACGCTCTCTCGGATCCCGACGTCGCTTACTACCCCTTCGGAGATATGCCCCGCCCAACTCGGATGCTGCGGTTGCAACCCGCATTGCCGACATTCGTTTCATTGGCCGTGCCAACCAAAAAGGGCGGGCCCTTTGGTCCGCCCTTGCCGGAATCTGTCTGATCTTTAAGCCAGTGCT
>JBCAZT010000191.1:0-2397 GCA_038532855.1 Pseudomonadota bacterium | reverse complement strand
CCTTGACCCGCGCGGACGACCGCTTCGCCCTCTTCGGTTAGCAGGCCGCTCTCGATCGCATGCCCTGCCGCATCCGATGGGCGTATCAACAGTGGGCGCAGTCGGGATGCTCGCAGCAGCTTATCTGCCGCGGAAGCTGGTTATCGTGCCGGTGTTTGCAACGATCCTGATTGTTGATGCGATCAACGGATTTTACAGCCTGCTGGCGATGAGCTTCGTTTACATAGGCCACCTTGTAGCTGCTTTGTCGGTCAGTCCGATGCTGTCTTCGATCAAGGCGCGTTCAGTAGCCCTGGCCGCTGTAATCAGCGCGGTGGTCTTTTACTTGCTGTCCAACCTCACTCCCATGGCGATGGGGTATTATCCCAACACAATTGAAGGCTGGGTAACCTGCTACGTGAACGCATTGCCATTTCTGTTGCGCGGCATTCTCGCCAATATGATCTATGGCGGTATCGCTTTTGGTCTTATTGCCTTGATAGGAGCGAGCGATGCGCGTCGTCTCTTTGCTGCCCAGCGCGACTGATATTGCTGTTGCGCTTGGTGCAAAAGATCATCTGATCGGAGTCAGTCATAGCTGCACAGGCGATTGGGATCATTTACCTAAGCTCACCAGCACTTGGATCGACACATCCGCATCCGCCGCCGAAATTGACCGGCAGGTCGCAACCGCCACGCGTCCGCTCTATCAGCTGGATATCGATACGCTCGAACGGCTTGCGCCGGATGTCGTGATAAGCCAATCGCTTTGCGATGTCTGCGCCGTGCCATCAGGGGATGTGCGCGAGGGGGTTTTGGGGCTGTCTAGCAGGCCCAAGCTCGTTGATCTCTCGCCCTTTTGCCTTGCTGATGTGCCGGTCTGCTTTAGCCAAGTGGGTAAGGCTATCGGGAAGGCTAAAGAAGCTGACACTCTGACCGAGCAGTGGCACCAGACGCTGGTTGAACATCAAGGCGTCCACGCCAAAAGCGGGTTGCGCGTGGCTTTCCTCGATTGGCTCGATCCGCCGTTCATATCTGGCCACTGGGTGCCCGAAATGGTTGAACTCTTGGGGCTCACCAATGTGCTCGGCAAAGCGGGTGAACCTTCTTTCAAAGTGAGCTGGGAGGAGGTGGAAGCCGCCAAGCCCGACCTGATCATTGCGGCGGCCTGCGGTTTTGATACATCGCGTACGCAAAGCGATCCAATTCCGCTCAATGTGCCGGTTATCCATTTGGACGGTCATCTGCATTTTAGTCGCCCAAGCCCTGCCTTGCTGCCGAGCCTGCAAATGCTGAGTGACGCGATTGCGGAGTTTATGGAGCTTGCCTGAGACAGACTATTGGGCGCTCCATCAAGCTGCCTGCGAGCGCGGTGAAACAACTTACACTGATCCCGAAACGGGTTTCATGGTGTTTACCCGGCTTGGCCTGCTAGAGCGTGATCGGTGTTGCGGAGCGGGATGCCGCCACTGTCCGTTCGGACATGAAAGTGTTGGTCTATCGCAGCGGGCCAAGCGAATACAGCAGGCCGCGTGGCTAACCGAAGCACGGCCCGATCTGGCAAAAGAGACGGCGCTATTATTCTGGAGCGGCGGGAAGGACAGCTTTCTTGCTTATCGGGCACTGGAGCGCGAGCAGAAATACAGTATTGTTCTGGTTACCACATTCGATGCGCGCAGCCGGATCATCGCGCATCAGGAATTTCCGATTGATGATGTGTTAGAACAAGCCAAACAGCTTGATATCCCGCTCATCGGTATCCCGCTGCATTCTGGGCCGGACTATGTTGACCAGATAGTGCCTGCGCTTGATTTGGTCCCAGACTGCAAGACTCTGTGCTTTGGTGATCTTCATCTGGAGCATATCCGCAAATGGCGAGAAGAGGCTTTTGACACGCATGAACGCACCAAAGACATGGCGCTCGAACTGCCGATCTGGAAAGTCGATTATGATGCTCTGTTGGAAGACTTAGTCGCCTCAGGGGCCGAGTGCCGCATCAGCGCCATTGCCTCAGACCTACCCGGTATTGCAGTGGGAGATCGCTTCGATGCAGATTTGATTGCAAGGCTCCCTAGAGGCGTCGACGCATTCGGCGAAAACGGCGAGTTTCACACACGGATTATGCCATAAGCTCCCCTTGCATTGTCAGCCTTTTAGAGGTGACAGTTTGAATTTCGGGGGAAAAATACTCGTTGGAACAGATCTCGCCCTCTTTGATCCATTCAACTCGCTGCTTCCGTCTTCGTGTCGGGTGGTTTTCTGAAAGCCATCGTGAGTAAATTTCTAAAAGTCTAGCATTGTGAGTTTTGATTTTCCCACGCCGAGTGTCAATTTTCTCCGAGTGTCTGCCTTCAGCGCCTATGGCACAGATTTGAGGTTGTGATTTAAGGAGGATTTGGTTGTCGTCGTAGTGACGAA
>JBCAZT010000190.1:0-2421 GCA_038532855.1 Pseudomonadota bacterium | reverse complement strand
ATTCGGAATTTAAAGACAGTGTTGATGGCTTTCGCCGCTTACTCGATTGGCTTGGCGAACCAGTTGATGATGCGATTTTGGCAGAGGTCGCCTCAACCCGGCTGATGCATATGAAGGAAAATCCTTCGTCTGTACCGGAACCTCCGCAAGGATTAATCCGGCGCGTAGGGCGAAAGATCAAGCGTTCGCTGGGGCGTTAGTGATTGTTTGAGACATAATTAATTTGGAAGATATTTCGCCACGAGCGCCCCGAACCCCCAACTCAACACATTGCTAAGGATGGCCGCTTTACGCGGAAAATCAGCCCAAGTGACATGGTCCCGGCGCCACCACCAATTGGAACTAAACCCGCGTCTCGTATCAAAGAGTTCCGATTTCAATTCTGGATTCTTCGAGAAGAACGTATTCACCGCATGGTGCATTACCTCTGATACTTCAGAAATCTGACCAGGCGAGTACTCAGCCAAAGAGCGATTCATACCAAAAGCATACATCGCTTTCGCAATCTCTGGATCCAGAGGCTCGCCAGTTAGTTTTTCGTACTGGCGACAACGAATAAGGCACGAGATTTCATTTTGCCGAATAGCATTGCGTGATGAAATACTGTCATGGCCTGTACGATAGCGATAAAGCGTTTCGGGCACGACACCAAAGGGGCCTTGCTCAATAAGCCGTGTCCAAAGGTCATAGTCTTCGGCCAAATTGTAATTTGGATCATACCCGCCCGTCGCATGATAAGCATCGCGGCGATAAATCATCTGTCCATGCCCACCAATGCGGTTCGTAAAGACCAGATAGAGCGGTAAGACCCTCGCATCTTTGCGGATCTTAGCAGTATGCGAGGGCGTACCATCATCGTAGAAATGCTCAACATCGCACGTCACGGCGACCAGTTCAGGTTGTTGCCTCAGCAACGCCATCTGCTTTTCAAAGCGGTCTGGCATCGACCAATCATCGACATCCATTCGCGCAATGTACTCTCCGCGTGCGGCATCTACGCCGCGACGCAAAGCGATTGTAAGCCCGGTATTGTCCTGATCGATAATGCGCACGCGCTTATCTCGCGCAGCAAATTGCTCCATGATCGCGAGCGAACCATCCTTGGACCCATCATTGATGCAGATCAGCTCAAAATCTGTATAGGTCTGGTCCAGAATGCACTTGATCGCATCCGCGACAAATTCCTCGCCATTATAGACAGATAGCACAACGGACAGCGATAGGGTGTCTTGGGCGTCTTTAGCGGTGTCTGGCATTTTTGAAAAGTTCTCCAGCGGGGCTGATTTCGGACACGGTCAGAAAAGAAGATGCCGCGCTTATCAAGCATAATTTGGAATATGTGCCATTATTTGGACAAAGCGAAGTGAAAGCTAAATCTCGACCCAAACGCCGCAATCCGAGACAAAAATGCGGCTGATTGCGCGAAACGCTCGCAAAATGGTCGAGAAATCGCGATAAAGCGAGACTCGTGATTACAAAGACATCCTCTCTCCTCGCTCGGCGGGCCGTTTGGCTTGTGCTTGGCTTATGCGCTCTTGGCGCAGCGGCTGGGGCTGCATGGGCGATGCTGCCGATGATGCAGAGCGATTATAAAACAATCCTATCTGTGAAACTTGATCGAGCAGGATCGCAAACAACGCGTGTGCCGCTGGCTGACATTTCAGCGATGGCGGCAGATTTTGTCGCGGTTGGGGCTGATATGCCAGACGGCAAAAGCGATGGCATTACCCCGCAAACAGCGTGGGAACGCAATGCAGCCCGCGCTTTTGGCGATAGGCCGATTGTGGCTGCAAGTGCGTTTTCATCGGGGCTATCAGGCGCCGACCTTTACCGCGCCGAAGGTTGCCTCGCGGTGGCGGGCCTTTATGAAGCAGGCCCTTCGCGCGACGATCAGCGCCCTGTGATGCAAGTGATCTTGAACCGCGTGCGCCACCCGGCTTGGCCCAACAGCGTTTGCGGCGTTGTATTTCAAGGGGCGGCGCGCGCCACAGGCTGCCAGTTCAGTTTCACCTGCGATGGATCGATGCAAAGCCGGCGCTATTCCGATGCCCAATACCAGTCTGCCAAAACGCTTGCGGCCACAATGCTGCGCGGGGCAACCGATCCGCGCGTTGGTTGGTCAACGCATTATCACACCGATTGGGTCTATCCGTATTGGAGCGACAGCCTCGACAAAACAGCGGCGGTAAAAACCCACGTGTTCTTCCGGTGGCCGGGTTTTTGGGGAACCAAAGCCGCCTTTACCTCCAAGCCTGCTGGCAAAGAACCTGCGATTGGTAGCGTTGCCGCCTACGATATCTGGCACGATGGCGGCGCGACTATCGAGCAACTGGCCGAAGCGGAAGAGGAAGCCGATGCCTTGGCGGAGCAGTTGGACAATGCTGATGATTTCGAAGTGGCATTTGCTGTCGCGCCTCAAAA
>JBCAZT010000189.1:0-2415 GCA_038532855.1 Pseudomonadota bacterium | reverse complement strand
GTGCCTCCGATCTCGCAAATCCGCCTATCCGTCGCCGCGACCAGCCCCAAGGGCATCGTCCATATTGACGAAAACACCGAAGTAGAGCTGCGCACCGAATTCGAAGAGCCCCGCGATGCACGCGGTTCGGTCAATATGGACGATGCCCTTGGGGCTGGTCGCGGCGACGGATAGGCGGATTTGCGTCAGGGCATAAGCAGGAGCGCGCAGCAATTGGCGTACGTCTGGCGGCATGTTCTGCACCGGTTGCTGGCCGGTCGTGGCCACCAGATCGCCCGCGACCACCGGCTTTTTGAAGAAATTGCGCTTGAGGGCCTGTGTCGGCCCTTGAAGGCGCATATCGCGCTGTGCAGGAGCGAAGACGACGCGGGTGGCCGGTTTACTGATCGCGCAGGCAATTTCAACATGTTCGCCAGAGGCGGCTTCCGCATTGCCGCGTTGTAAACCATCAAGGCGCACGACATCCAAGGAATCGTCTTCTGTGTAGGCTGCCATGGCGATGGCTGCGGTGGTGCGCTTGCCTTTGATCTCGACTACATCGCCTTCGGTTATACCCAGCGATTGGAATGCTGAACGCGGCATACGGGCAATGCCCTGGCCTGATTCTTCCTGACGGGCCGCTGCGACCTGTAATCTGACAGTTTGAGAGGGCGCGGCGTCCGCTTCGGCCATTGCTTTAAAACTCCAACACTTTGAAGTTCGCTAGCTAGGGTTGTGGACCCGCCATTGCAAACCTTTGATCGCAATGCGGGCAAGGTTGAAAAGCGAATCGGACAAGAAAAAGCCCGGCTGACATAAAGCCGGCCGGGCTGAAAAGTTTGGGAGAGGATGCCTGAAAGGCACTATCATGTATGCGCGCCGGCCCGATTCTTCGCAAGTGCGAAAGCCGCATGTCGACTTGCAAAAGATGCATGCAAGTGGCGTTTAATGACCAATTTATGTCAAAATATGCAAAATCACTGCCTATAATTTATGCATTTGCGTATATATTGAGCATTTAGATCGCAAGCGATGCATGTTGCGCTGCACAATTTTCCTGTCGATCGATGGACCAATACCTGCCCACGTGACTCACAGCAAAGGAACGCCTAGTTCGGCCCCGAACCACCACGCGCATTCAAACACCAACCCATCATTCAAGGGACGGACCCTCGATATGACTAAAATCTTCACCAATGCCGCAGCCGCTTTGGAAGGCGTGCTCGACAATGACATGTTGATCGCCAGCGGCGGCTTTGGCCTTTGCGGTATTCCTGAAAGACTGCTCGATGCCATCCGTGATGCGGGCGTTACCGGGCTTACCTTTGCCAGCAACAATGCAGGCATTGATGATGAGGGGATAGGCAAGCTCCTGCGCACCAAACAGGTGAGGAAAATGATCTCTTCGTATGTGGGCGAAAACAAAGAGTTTGAACGCCAATTCCTATCAGGCGAATTGGAAGTGGAATTTTGTCCGCAAGGCACACTGGCAGAACGCATGCGCGCAGGCGGCGCTGGCATACCGGGTTTCTACACCAAGACAGGTGTTGGCACCCAAGTCGCCGAAGGCAAAGAGCATAAGGATTTTCCCGATCAGGATGGGGTCATGTCCACCTATATTATGGAGCGCGGTATCTTTGCCGATCTGTCCGTTGTGAAGGCGTGGAAAGCCGATGAAACTGGCAATCTGATTTTCCGCAAAACCGCGCGCAATTTCAACCAGCCTGCTGCGACATGCGGGAAAGTCTGCATTGTTGAGGTTGAAGAGATCGTGCCCACAGGCTCGCTTGAACCTGATGAGATCCACCTGCCAGGCGTGTTCGTCAATCGCATGATTGTGGGCGCGCCTTATGACAAGAAAATAGAGTTTCGAACCACGCGCGAAAGGGAGACAGTCTGATGAACGAAGTGACTGGCTGGACCCGCGACCAAATGGCGGCGCGCGCGGCGCAAGAATTGCAAGATGGCTATTACGTCAATCTGGGCATTGGTATTCCGACATTGGTCGCAAACCATATTCCCAGCGGCATGCATGTGACGCTGCAATCAGAAAACGGCATGCTGGGCATTGGCCCCTTCCCCTATGATGACGAGGTTGATCCTGACCTGATCAATGCTGGCAAGCAGACGATCAGCGAATTGCCGCATTCGGCCTATTTCGACAGCGCAACCAGTTTTGCTATGATCCGGGGCGGGCATATTGATCTTACCGTTCTGGGCGCAATGGAAGTCGCAGAAAATGGCGACATCGCCAATTGGATGATCCCGGGCAAAATGATCAAAGGCATGGGCGGCGCGATGGATCTGGTCGCGGGCGTCAAAAAGATCATCGTGGTGATGGATCATAATTCCAAAGCAGGCGATCCCAAATTCATCCCGGAATGCACATTGCCGCTGACGGGGCAAAATGTGGTCGATATGATTATCACCAATCTG
>JBCAZT010000188.1:0-2458 GCA_038532855.1 Pseudomonadota bacterium | reverse complement strand
CACGCCTCCGCAACGCTGTGAAGGGGAAGTTGGGGCAAATCCCGAGTGGGACAGCCCAAGAAAGGGCCAGTTGCGCGTCGCTCGTCCTCGAATATGCATGAGCATCTCCTTCGTCCTCGCTTCTCCATCTGGCCCTTTCTTGGGCTGCCTTGACCCGGCAGAGTTTGTCAACAGGGCCTAGTTCACGATTGCATCAGCCAACAAGCCAACGCTCATCGCGTAATAATTGGAGCAATTGTATTCAAGGATCACGCGGTAATTGCCTGTAAGCAGCCAAGCTGGCGCGCCGGGTCCATCAGGTTGGAACAAGGATACGAGCGTATCATCGGGAAGGTAGCGTTGGGGTGATACGCCCAAAGCGCGCCATTCACTCACCGTCTTCCATTGGCTGTGGCGCTCATGGACGCGTGGGCAAACGGCGGCTTTCAGCTTTGTCTTGTAGGCATCAACGTTGAACCCGTTGGGAACGCTGGCACGCACTCCCCAAGGTTGGCCAGTGCGCCAGCCTGCATCACGGAAATAGTTTGCGATGGACGCGAAAGTATCGGCCCTGTTTGAAAAGATGTTAGCCCGGCCATCGCCATCACCATCTGCTGCAAGGCGCAGATAGACCGATGGAAGAAACTGCGGATTGCCAAATGCGCCGGCATAGCTGCCCACCAGTTGACCGCGAGAATAGCCTTTATCTGCCACCTTCATCAAAGCGACCCATTCGCCCGCGAACAATTCGCGGCGGCGCCCTTCCCATGCCAAGGTGGCGAGGCTGCGGGAGAGATCGAAATTGCCTCGGATCCGGCCATAGCTTGTCTCGTGTCCAAAGATGGCCACAATAATCTCAGGCGGCACGCCATACCTTGATTCGACCTGGCGCAGCATACTGCGATTGTTGCGATAGACGCTTTGTCCGCCTGCAATCCTCGTCGAGTTGACATGCGTGCGAATATACGGGGCAAGCGCCGGGTAGCCGCGCCGTGTTGGGCTGCCGGGCTGCCCCTGATCAAGCCGGATCACGCGCGCATTGGGCGTAAGCCCTGATGTCATGCGGGTTAACGTGTTTTCGCTCACCCCTTCAGAGCGGGCACGGGCTTTCAGCAATTCCATGTAAGCATCAAACGCAATGCCATCGCGGGCCTGCACCTGAGCGTGCACGGGCGTTGATGACAGCGAGCCAGCAAGTCCAAGCAATGCGGCGCAGAAAAAGGCGAAAGTCCGTCGTTTGTTCAGCATGAGAAAGACTATCTCGTAAGCGATGTGAATCAGAGGTGACCGAAACGCGAAACGCATCTCGGTACATTACGGGGCAATCGCATATTGCGCCATAAAGTCATAGTCTTCGCGGCAAGCATCAACGGTTTTTTGATATGCCCCATCAAGCTTGGGCAAAGCGCCTCTTGGTTGGCCAAATTGCGTTGATGAATTGACCCTATCGTACCAATGTGCGCCCCAGACACCGTCAGCTTGATGCGGGCCCTTTTCCCAGCTGAGCATGGCAGGATCCCAGAGGATACCAAGTTGAAGACATAGGTTTTGAAGCACGCCTGCCGGATTGGCCAACACACCATCGGAATCGATCACCGGTGGGGATTTCCCCAGCCGATCAGCCTCCCGCTCAAAATATTCGCGAACCTGCGCAAATCCCAGCAATTCGGGTGAACGCAGTTCATTTTTCGCTTTGTAACTTGCGACAACACGCTCTGGCGCTCTGATTAGAAATGCGTGTTTGTGATCGGGCATTTGGGCCAGATCAATCGGTCCCACCATATGATGCGGCATGTGCTTTTGATACCAAACGTGTTTGCCGTCCGGGATTGGGCCTGACTGCGTTCTAAGAACACTTTCCCAATCGCAATCCATGCTAGCCATGGTTTCAACGCCCATCGGGTGGTCTTCACCGCTCGATTTCAAGAACGCGCCATAAAACGGCTCATCGCATACCGCGCAATCAGAACGAGCACCAAAACTGCGCATCATGGCGGTCGAGATATTGCGAGGGCCAGACCACATGGCGATCCGAATGGTCATGCGCTTACATCCCAGTCCATCAATTCGCGATAGAGACCTTGCAAGCGATCAACCATTGGCCCACGGGCCGGCGTTAGCGAGCGCCCATCGACATCGGTCACGGGGACTACGCCTGCAAACGTCCCGGTGACAAAGGCTTCGTCTGCCCCATAAACATCAGTGAGCGAGAAGTTCTTCTCAAACACCGGAATGCCCGCCTCGCGGCACACTTGAATGACATTGCTGCGAGTGATCCCGCCTAAGCAATAATCTCCGCTTGATGTCCAAACCTCGCCCTTTCGTACAACGAAAAAGTGGGTGGAATTGCATGTGGCGACAAACCCTTGCGGGTCCAGCATTAGCGCTTCATCCGCGCCTGCCTGAGTCGCTTGAATGCAAGCGGTTATGCAATTCAGTTTGGAATGGGAGTTGAGTTTTTGGTCCTGAACCGCAGGAT
>JBCAZT010000187.1:0-2464 GCA_038532855.1 Pseudomonadota bacterium | reverse complement strand
GTCGCAAGCGTGTGGACAAAGCCGACGCGATCCTCTCGCGTTTCGCCCATGCCGACAATCCCGCCGCTGCACACATTGATGCCCGCATTGCGCACAGCTCCAAGCGTATCGAGGCGGCACTGGAAATCGCGGGTCGAGATCACTCGCTCGTAATATTCAGGCGAGCTGTCGATGTTGTGGTTGTAGTAATCAAGCCCCGCCTCAGCGAGCTGCTTGGCCTGATGCGGCTCCAGCATGCCAAGCGTCATACAGGTTTCCAGACCCATGTCAGAGACGCCTTTCACAATCTCAACAATCGCAGGCATGTCGCGGTCTTTGGGATTGCGCCACGCTGCGCCCATGCAGAACCGCTGGGAGCCTGCATCCTTAGCCTCAGCCGCGCGTTGCAGCACGGCTTGCACATCCATCAGCTTGGTTGCCTCAACCCCGCTATCGGCCTTCACTGACTGCGAGCAATAGCCGCAGTCTTCAGGGCATCCGCCGGTCTTGATGCTCAGCAAGGTGCACAGCTGGATCTGCTCTGGCGGATGGTTTTCGCGGTGAGTGCTCGCGGCTTGGAAAAGCAGTTCTGTGAATGGAAGGTCAAAAAGGTCCGCGATTTCCTCGCGGGTCCAGTCGGTGCGGGGGTTGTTCATTTTAATCTCGGTACTTTCTGTGCCAATAATTCCATTTCAAGCAACCCTGCAGGGACTTAGCCAATGGTTATATCTTTTATAGGGATACTTCGTCTCTTGGTAGAAATTGAGCTTCATAGAATGCCATCATCTCCTGAAGCTCTTCGATACGCGCGCCGATGAGACGTGTCATACAAGAGTTCAGATTGGCGAACTCTCCCGAACCGCCGATTGAATTGCTCGCCTTCAGTGCACTCTTCTGCTTTGATCTCGGCTTGATGCTCGTTGACGAACTCCGCAGTCTCACGGTGTCGTACTAGTTCTTTTGCCATAGTTTCGCGCGCGATTTGCGCAACTTCCGAATTACAGTAGGAAGCCATTGCAAACTCGCCATGGCACCATTCGATCGCCTCTTCATATCGATCTCGCACGCTTCTCGAACTGTCAATCATAGCGTCGCGTGCGGGTTGATGGCGTTCTTCGATAGAAACGTCTCCATCTTCGTCAACATCCAACTGTCCAAGGTTAGGCTTATCTTCTGCTGCAGAGCATCCGGCAAGCAAAAACAATAACAGAAAAGCCCTCACTCCGCCGCCTCATCCAGAACGCTATCCAGTGGCGGCATATTGTGGCCGAGCAGCGTCAGAATATCCGCTGCACATTCAACCACATTCGACCCAGGCCCATAAATCCCCTGCACGCCCGCTTCGCGCAAGAAGTCGTAATCCTGCGGCGGGATTACCCCGCCAGCGGTCACTTTAATATCCGGACGGCCTGCTTCTTTCA
Source organism: Pseudomonadota bacterium (assembly GCA_038532855.1). Classification (GTDB taxonomy): domain Bacteria; phylum Pseudomonadota; class Alphaproteobacteria; order Sphingomonadales; family Sphingomonadaceae; genus Erythrobacter. The sequence continues at coordinate 1,064 of JBCAZT010000187.1, read as the reverse complement.
GCAAGCGGATCAGCTCCGGGATCAGCGTTTTGTGTCCAGCGGCGAGAGATGAAGCGCCTACGACATCGACATCGTTCTCCAAGGCCATAGAACAAGCCTCTGGTGGGGTTTGAAAGAGCGGGCCTGATACCACTTCAAAGCCCATATCGGCAAAGGCAGAGGCGATCACATTCGCACCGCGATCATGGCCGTCTTGGCCCATTTTCGCGACCATGATCCGTGGTTTGCGACCCAATCGGCGCTCCACTGCGGCAACACCATCAGTGACTTGTGCCCAGCGCTGATCAAATTCGTAAGCGGTTTTATAAACGCCAGACACCGGCTTTGGCGTCGCATCATGGCGACCGAACACCTGCTCCATCGCGGCTGAGATTTCACCCAAAGTCGCATCTTCGCGTGCAGCAGCGACAGCGAGTTCAAGCACATTGCCGCCATCAGTGCACCCCGCGGTGAGCGCCTCCAAAGCCGCGCGACATGCAGCCTCATCACGGCTCTCTCTCACCTCGGCCAATCGCCTAATTTGGCCCGCACGCACGGCCGCATTGTCAACTTCCAAAGTCTCGATCAGCTCTTCATCGGAAGGTTGGTATTTGTTGACGCCAACAATCACTGTCTCGCCCTTGTCGATACCGGTCTGCTTTTCTGCCGCAGCCCGCTCAATCGCGGCTTTGGGAGCGCCCGTTGCAACATAGGCCGTCATGCCGCCTGCTTTATCAACTTCCGCCATTAAGGCTTCCGCCTCTTCGACCAAGGTTGCAGTGAGCGCTTCGATATAGTGCGAACCACCCAACGGATCGACGACCTGAGTAATCCCGCTTTCCTCTTGCAGCACCAATTGCGTGTTGCGCGCGATGCGGGCGGAGAAATCGGTGGGCAGCGCGATGGCCTCATCCAGTGCGTTGGTGTGGAGGCTCTGCGTGCCACCCAATGTTGCAGCCATAGCCTCAACAGTGGTGCGGATGACGTTGTTATAGGGGTCTTGTTCCTGCAAGCTGACACCCGATGTCTGGCAGTGTGTACGCAGCATTTTGGAGCGTTCTTTTTGCGCGCCCAGTCCATCCATG
>JBCAZT010000186.1:0-2613 GCA_038532855.1 Pseudomonadota bacterium | reverse complement strand
GGTTGTCTGATCCCCAGCCCTTTTCTGTCAAAACCATAACCGCTTCACGCTCGCGCGCTTCTTCGTCCGATGCGGTGTGCCGCCAGCCGCAATCATAGGCGCCAAACAAGATAAGCTGCGAAACCTTTTCCGGGTGACGCGCGGCAAATTCGATAGAAACCGCGGCCCCCTGACTGATACCGAGTAGCGGAAAACGGGTAAGGCCAGCGGCTTCGACCACCTGTTCCAGATCAGTGACAAAGCTTTCAAAGGATAGATCGTCGCAATTCCAATCCGATAAGCCGCATCCGCGCTCATCATAGCGGATAAGGTGAAACGCGCTTGCCAGATCGCGAAACAGCGGACTCCAGATGGGGGCTTCCCAATCTAGCTCTAGATGATTGAGCCAATTGGCAGCTTTCACCAAAGGAGGATTGTCTTGATCCCCCACACTGGCCCAGGCGATGGAGACATTGTCATTGGTTTCAACAAAGCGGATGTTTTGATCAGGCGTGTCCTCAGCGGTCTGGGCGTTTGCAGGGGCTGTTTCGCCGCCTTCAAAGCCGAACGCATCGGGCAGTGATAATTCAGCATCGGCAAAGGATTGCCGCAATTCGTGCGCCAGAACGCGCGCGGCATCAGCCCCGGCGCTTGCGTGCCGCATGTCGACGGCGGTGCGCGCGGCCTCTTCATCAAATGGCGACAATTTAAGCCAACGCTGCGCCCAGATGTCCCGGCTTTGCGGAGGGAAATGGTCTTTCAAAGCCTGCGAGCGGGCAAAGTCAGATCGCAATGTGTCGAATGCGGCGCGCTGTCCGGTGAGCCAAGCTGTGTAGGCGGCCTGTGAGGGCAGGTCGCAATCTTCGAGCAGTGTGCCGCAATTGCTGTCCCACAGATTTTGCGCGTCCTATTCAGATTTGTCTGCCCATTGGCCTGCATCGCGTAGCTGCGCCGCATCAGTGTGCAGCCCCCGCGTATCGCACACGACCTGCTGGCGGTCTGTGTGCAATCGCTCCGTCCCATCACAATTGAGCACGGGGCGAAGTTTGGACAATGACCACCGCAACGCGCCGCGCGGATCATCGGGTATCTCCCAAAGAAGCGAACACAGCGCCTCTCGTGTATGCGGCCCGTCTTGCAGCACAAGATAAGCCAGCAATGCGCGCGATTTTCGCGATGCGGGACGCGCCAATTCTGCATCATTATGCTGGGCCTCAATTGGCCCGATGGTTTTGATGGCGATCATAGAATGCACCGATCTGCCCGAGCTATGCATGCAGCACAAGCCATGTTCGCTTGAACTCAGACCCTAAGGCCAACTCCATTGCCATTGGAGTTTTCTGTGGGGACGATTTCAACCACCACATCGCCTTTTTGCAAGGCCTCGCATTCTTCTTCCCAATATCCGATCGCACGGCCATTTCTGTAGATACGAAGGCCTCTGCCGCCTGATTTTAGCTCGCCAATGGAAAGCCCGCATTCGTCTTCTTCGACCACGCGTTCAACCAATTGCACGCGGCCCGAAACGGAAGCGAGATCGGCGAGGTAATCAGAGATATGCGCGCCTTGGGCAGAGCCTGCGAGAAGAAGGCCGGTAAAGCGCACCGGGTTGATTACATTGTTCGCGCCCGCTTGCTTTGCGAGGATTTCGTTATCATCCGCGCGCACGACCACGCTGATCGGCACTTTGGGAGCAAGGTGCCGAACGGTAAGGGTTATTAGGATTGATGTGTCATCACGGCCTGCCGAGACCAGCACGCTGCCCGCCTCTTCGATCCGAACCGCGCGCAAGGTTTCATCGCGGGTCGCATCTGCGGCCATGACATTGGCGCCCAGTTTTTCAGCTTCAGCCAGCCGTTCCTCGCTCGGGTCAACGACAACGATATTGCTTGCCTCAGTGCCGCGTTCGATCAATTCTTCCACGCTTTGCGAGCCGGAAACACCATAGCCCAGAACGACCACATGGTCTGACAGGTTTGCCTGAATTTTGGACATGCGCCATTTCTCCCAGGAACGCTTGATAATAAAGTTATAGGCCGTGCCGACAAAGATAAACAGCACGGCAAAACGCACAGGGGTGACAATAAATGCCTCGACCAAGCGCGCTGTGTCACTGACCGGCGCAATATCGCCAAAGCCCGTGGTGGTGATTGATATCATCGTGAAATAGACAACATCGAGAAAGCTGACATGCCCATCGACATTGTCGATCAGCCCCTCGCGGTCCCACCAATGGATGAGCACGACAAGCAGGATCAGCAAAAATGCTGCGCCCAACCTAAGCGTTAAATCCCCCCACACAGGCAGGCGAACAGCGCGGCGCAAAGGCTTAAACCGGCGGCGGGTAAACCGCTTGGTTCGCCGAGCGTTTTTGGCCGCGATTTGGTCTGGACTATCCCCCGTCATGGGTCTGGAATAACAGCCCTTTGCCTAGTCTGCAAAGCGTTCGCTAAGAGTTTCAATCGCTGCGTGATGCGTGAGGTCCAATTGCAAGGGTGTGACAGACACAAAGCCATCATCAATCGCCTCAAGATCAGTTCCGTGATCGGGTGTGTGTTCGATGGCGTAAAGGCCGAACCAAAAATAGCGCTGGCCGCGCGGGTCTTTGCCTTCGACAATCGAGCCGCGTGAATA
>JBCAZT010000185.1:0-2679 GCA_038532855.1 Pseudomonadota bacterium | reverse complement strand
CCCGGATCGGGCGCAGCCGGATTTGGCGCAAAGGTTCTTAAAGACGGATCGGTCTTCTTCAATTCCTATGGCTGCGCGCTGTATCATCTGACTGAGATTGAAAGCGATGCGCCGCAATTAAACGTGGTCCACACCATCAGTACCGCTCCTGCTGAGGTCGAGGGCAACATTCGCGGCGCTTGCGGTGTGCCTTTGCTGGTTGATGACTATTGGATCCAAACCGTCGGCCAAGAAGGGTTGGTTCTCGTTTTCGACATTTCGGATCCCACCGCCCCGCGCGAAGTGGAACGATTAGAGACGCCCCCATACTTTTACCCGCACTGGCTTAGCCTCGACCCTGAAGGAGATCGCATCGTGGTGGGGTCTGAAATGGGGTTTGAAGAAGGGTTTTTCATCCTGCATTTCAATGAGGAAACCGGCGCGCTCTCATTCGACACCCGCTTTAACGGTAGGCGAGGAACCGGTTGGCGAAGCTGGATTTGGCCGACCACTGAGGGATATATCAGCCTAGATAAAGAGGATTGGCCCCACGGCTCTACAGGGAGAGCTTGGGGGCATGCCGCTGTCTTTGTAGGTGGCTAATCGGGCGTTGTCAGACGGTCAAAACATCGCCGCCCAAGCGCTCCTCAATTGCTTTTCGAGATAAAGAGGTAACGGGGGGCCTCCCTAGCACTCCGAGTATCAAGTTTTGCCGCGTTAAAGCTCTGCTTTCGAAGGATCCTTGGATCGGCATTGCAGCGAGATCAGGATCAAGATTTCGGCAGTATGCGCCCAATACCGAATAGATCTGCGCGGCTTTTTCACACTCTTTCGCGCGATCGGTGGATTTGACCCGCAGCCGTTGAACTCTCTCCGCTTCGCATAAGCAATCAAGCTCAATACTGGCGATCGCATAACGATACCATGCCTGCGGATCGCTAACGATTGCAGCCAAATCCGCGCCGGTTTCATTGCCTGCGCCCTCATTACAGAATTCGATGAATTCCATGATCTTTTTTGTGCTGCCAGCGCATGCCCAACCATTGGGAGATATAAAGATGCCGTGTTCATCAGCAAAGGCATACAGTTCGTCGGAGCTGACCGGATCATTGGTGAAAATGCGCGGATCAAGCGATTGCATCTTTGCGCGCCCAATCATGAAAATGCCTGAGATAAATTGGTATTGGCTTGCCAAGATATCGCTGACGATGGGGGACGGATTGGCCTGGTGAATGAACCGTTTTTGGAAGGCGATCAAAGCCATGCTGGCGCGTGCAATGATGTACAAATCCCAAATACCCGGCTGGTTGTCTTTCCCGACGCGTTTCAAGTGTTGTTCGCTAACCGCGCGGGTAACCTCTAGCGCGTCATCGAAATTCTGCATGGCAATCCGCAAAGCAGAAATGTTGATCGTATGGCCATTACGCGAGCCATCATATTTGCATGCCAAGGTTTCGGTTGGCAGGTGATGGTTGAGCAAAAAGGGACGCGCGTTCTCCTCGCCCAATTGGCGCCCGCTTTGCGAATAGAGCGCTGAAACTCCAATCCAAAGCCCATAGTGAAACTCCATGATTGGAGAGTCCCAGGGTTTCTCGAGCACAGGCCAGAGCCATTTTTTAAGCGTATCGCGCAAGGCCCACTTTCCCCGGTTAACGGTCTGCTACCCATGCCTTAGAATTTTCCCAGGGGGAATGCACTTTCCGTGTTATAGGTGCAATGACAGCAATGAAGTCTTAAAATTGCTGTGGAACAGGGCAAGGTTATCTGGCCTGTTGCACTATCGGGCGAACAAAGCGGGGGCTTAACGCGCACAATGTCTGGTTTGGTGGGCAATCCAGCAATGCACAGCCGCGATGCTGTGTGGCGCACCGTGCCGCTTACCGGTGAGCATCTTCACTCCATACTGCCGCAGTGGCGCGATCTTTGGCAAAAAGCTGGAGAGCGCAATTTCTTCTTGAGCCCCGATTTCTTGTTACCCTCATTACCATTGCTGGCATCGAAACGCCCGATGCTGGTTACAGCTTTCCGAGGCGAAAGCCTTATTGGGCTGATGGTGATGCGCGGCGATATTGGATACGCAAAGCTTCCCATCGGATTTTGGCGCAGCGCGCTTCACGCCGAACAATACCTTGGCACGCCTTTGGTAATGAAAGGCGAAGAAGGCACCTTTGCAAAAGGGTTGTGTGAATGGCTGGACCGCTCAGATTCTTCGCGTTGCTTTGTGAAAATCGCTTACATATCTGCCGACTGCGATCTTGCCAACGCGATCAAAGGGTTCTGCGCAAATGATGAACGGGTGTCCTTTGAACAGGGCCGCCATGCGCGGGCTGCCATATCTCCCGCGTCTGACGATGTGGAATTCGATGCGCATTTGAGCGCGAACAGGCGCAGATCGCTCCGAAAAGCGAGACGAAAGCTAGAGAGCCTTGGCGCAGTAGACATTGAAAGCCTTACAAAGGCTGATGCATTATCAGACTGGATTGATGATTTCCTGAAACTTGAAAACTCAGGTTGGAAGGGGGCTGAAGGCTCGTCAATCCTATCAAACCCTGATGAGACAGAGCTCTACCGTTCAATCATTCGGGCCGCCTTCGATATAGGCGGGCTGCATTTTTCGCGGCTTTGCATTGATAGTAAGCCCATCGCTTACACGCTTGATATTCGTGCGGTGCCTTTCGCATTCTGCCTGAAATCCGCGAT
>JBCAZT010000184.1:0-2705 GCA_038532855.1 Pseudomonadota bacterium | reverse complement strand
CATTGACGGTTAATCGCAAATCCGGTGCGAAAAAGGCATAAATTTACCCAATCGTAACCATTCCCAGTGACGGAATGGAAGGGTACTCTGGTCGAATACGTATGTCGACCAAGGGCGAAGAGACCAAAAGCCGATTGGACAAGAGTAAGATTGCCATGCCGACTGACAAAAATTCCTATGCCGTTGCCGCGCAGGAAGATCGCTGCGCGCCGCGTACAAAGCTGACCATTCCGGGCACTTTGCGCGCATCAGGTGGCCGCGCTTTTCAAAGCGTGGTGCACGATCTGTCGATCTCCGGCTTTTCAGCCGCGTCGATCAACCGGATGCATGAAGGCACGCTCTGCTGGCTGACGCTGCCGGGCCTCGAAGCGCTTCAGGCCGAAGTCGTTTGGTGGGACAATTGCATTGTAGGCTGCGCGTTTCAGGAGCTTTTGAGCCCGATCGTGCATGACAACATCTTGCAGCGATACAGCAATCTAAGCGCGCCTAAGAAAGCAATCTAATCTCGCATCAGCTCGCTGGCATGGCGAGCTGAGCGACGATGGCTCCTGCTTGAAGTCGATAGTCGTTTGACGTTGCCGTTGGCCAATTGCTGATAACCGCGATGACTGTGTTGGTCCCGGGAATAACGGTTATCGCCTGACCAAATATCCCTTGTGCGCCGTAATTGTCGCCGGGATAGGTCCACCACTGATAGCCATAGCCAAATCCGCCGCCAAACTGGACTTTGGCGCTGCCCGCATCGGCAAACCAACCCTCGGGAACCACACCCTCGCCCCCTTCTAGCGCAAATTGCCCCATGCGCGCATAATCGGCGAGTCTTAGCGACAGGCAGCACCCGCCAATATTGCCGCCGCGCGGATCGGTCATCCAGAACATGCCGCCTTCAAAGCCTGCTGGCTCTGTAATCTTGCTTTGCGCATATTCAGCCATGGGCAAACCAATGGCGTTTTCGACAAGCAGGCCGATCAGATTGGTTTCGCCGGTTGAATAGGAGAATTTCTCCCCGGGCGCATTCGCGCGGCCCAACTGCTTCATCTGCGCCACAATCGCATCAGGGCCGTGTTCGACCACAAATTTGTTGAGCTGCGCGACATCGCTTGTGGGGTCGGTGTAGTCCTCATTCCACGCAACGCCGCTGGTCATGGTCACAAGCTGGCCGACAGTCACGCCATCATAAGAAGAGCCAGCAAGTTCGGGGATATATTGCGTAACCGGGTCTTCGAGGCCGCCGATAAACCCATCGGCAATCGCCGCACCCAGCAAGGTGGAGGTAAAGCTTTTCGCGACCGAGAAACTGGTCCAGCGGTCCTCTTTTCCAAGGCCCAGCCCGTATTCTTCAAAGCGGACCTTGCCATCTTGCAGCACCATGACACCGGCAGCGTTGGTGTCAGCCATCAGTTTTGTGATCTGAGCCTGCAATGAAGCGCTTAAAGGCTCGCCTTGTGGGAGCGCGCGCGGGGTAGAGGCCGCGGGTATTTCATGGCCGGAAAACCACGCCTCCATCCCGCGAAACCGGGCAGAGCGCGTGGCATCATCCCAGAACAACACTTGCTGATCAGCCGGATCAACCCCGCCGACTTCTACCAAAAGCACAGGATCGAGCGTTGCCTCTGATGCGGCGCTGTCTGCACCTTGATAGCTTGGCGCGCAGGCGGACAGAGCCAAAGCCGACCCTGCCAAAGCTGCAATCTTTGTCCATTTCATCCCAACTCTCCCCGTCATATCGTTAGCGATCAGTTTAACGGGGTGAGTGCCTGCGGGCAAAGGCTAAAGGCTGTCTTTCATGCGCTTATACGCATCCAATGCCCGTTCGCGTGCGGCTTTGTGTCCGATGATTTTGGCAGGGTACGCTTTGGGCAGGCGGCCAAATTCTTCGGGGTCATGGATATAAGGCTCATCCAACTCGGCAAGCTCGGGCACGAATTTGCGGATATAAGCGGCGCAATCGAATTTCTCAGACTGGCTCAGCGGCGCCATGATGCGCACGAACATATTGCTGTCGACGCCCGTGCCCGCAGTCCATTGCCAATTGGTCGAATTGGACGCGTAATCGGCATCAAGCAGCGTGTCCCAAAACCATTTCTCCCCCTCGCGCCAATCGATGAGAAGGTGTTTGATCAGAAAGCTCGCCGTGATCATCCGCACCCGATTGTGCATCCACCCTGTTTGCCACAGCTCGCGCATGCCTGCATCGACGATGGGATAGCCGGTGCGGCCCTGTTGCCATGCTTTCAGGTCGCGCGCGGCCTTCGGGTCAGTTTTGGGATCGCGCCATTGAAGCTTGTCAAAATCTTCGCGGTAGTTTGAGCCGCCATAGGCCGGAAACTGCGCAATGGTCGTCTGCGCATAATCACGCCAGATCAGCTCGCTTTCGTATATCTCCCAGCCTTTGGAATCTTTTGGTGCGCTACCGCTTTGCTGCTTGAGCGCGGATTGCCCTTGGAAATGGTGCCAGATTTGCACTGGCGAGATTTCACCGAAATGGAGGTGCGGGGATAGGCGCGATACGCCTTTTACTGAAGGGAGATTGCGTTTGTCGTCGTAGCCATCGACATGGGCTTCCCACCATTGAAGCTGGTCATGCGCAGCCTCTTCTCCCACGCGCCAATCCTCAGCGATGCCCCCTGCCCAATCAGGCTTTGTGGGGAGCAGGTTCCAGTCTTCGAGTGTGTCTGACCGGGGCCAGCTTTTGGGTGCGGTGA
>JBCAZT010000183.1:0-2707 GCA_038532855.1 Pseudomonadota bacterium | reverse complement strand
TTGCGCTTGCTTCACCGGGTTCACAATTGCGTTGAGATAGCTCTTGCCGAGCAATTCGACAGGGCCGGGGACTTTTTCCGGCTTCCACTCATCAGGCGCATTGGGCGGAGGCGCATGCGGGGCGAGCGTGTGGATCGCCTCCATCATATCAATCCCGCTCATCCCGTCGATGGCGGAATGGTGGACTTTGGTGACAAACGCAAAGCAGCCCGGCGGATAATCGCGGACATTATCCAACCCTTCAATCACGGTGAATTCCCATGGTGGACGGGTAAGGTCCATTGGGCGTGCGTGGATACGTGCGGTCTGGATACACAATTGTCGCCAATCACCCGGCTTTGGCAACGCAACATGGCGCAAGTGGTACTCTAGATCGAAGTTCGGATCCTCGATCCAATAAGGATAATCGAGATCAAACGGCACGCGCACCAGACGCTGGCGCATGGTTTTGGACAGCTGCATGCGGCTGCGAAAGAAATCGAGAATGTCTTTAAAGCGAACAAAGCCGCCGGGCGCCGTTTCCGGATTATAGATCAACAGATTGCCGATATGCATCGGCGAATTGGGCGATTCCAACGCAACAAACGAGGAATCCATGCCCTGCAATTGGCGCAAGCGGGCCTCCTGATACAACCTCTCGTAAAAGCCAGACTTCTCGAGCTTCTTACGCTGAGTTAGGCAGGTTTCAGTTCAATGACAAGCTAACGCGCGCGGTAAGTGCCCATCTGGGACGCCGGGCTGGGGCGCATTTATCCGTCGATCGTACCGTGGGCGTCGCGGTCGCTTCGCCACCATTGTTTTGGCGAAAGGCTGCGCCCGGGAGCCGATCCGGCAAGCACCAATAGCCCCGCCAAAATCCCCAAATTCTTGACGAAATTCTGGGTTTCGCGCTGCACCATATCGGGGCCCATCGTCCAAAAATCATGCAGCATAAAGTTCACAAGAAGAACATAAATTACAAAGCCAAAGGAAACGAACCTCACATGCCTTCCGGTGATAAGAAGTAGCCCTCCGATTATGTTTACTGCGGTAGAAAACCACATAAGCGGGGCAGCAAAAGGGATGGCGTGGCTTTCCATATAGGCGATGGTTTGCGCAGGGCCTGCCGCCTTCATTAGCCCTGGCAAAAGGAAATACAGGCCCAGAAGAACGCGTCCTATCGTGATGCTTATCTGACCCATCTGTGATCCCCTTTGTGTCGCATTTTTACAATTGTTTTAACGCGACAAAGCTGCTGCGCAAGCAACTCCGCTCGCCCATGCCCATTGGAAATTATATCCGCCAAGCCAACCGGTCACATCGACTGCCTCGCCGATGGCATAAAGGCCGAGGACGCGCTTGGCTTCCATGGTTTGAGAAGACAATTCTGCGGTCGATATGCCGCCAATGGTCACTTCTGCCTTGGCAAAACCTTCGGTTCCGTTGGGGCTAAAACGCCAATCCGCGAGCCGTTCCCCCGCTTTCCTCAAGTCCTTGTCAGAAACATTGCCAAGCTCGCGATCAAGCCCAAGTTTTTCTGCCAAGGCATCGGCGAGCCTTTGGGGCAAATGTTCACGCAAAACGGCTTTGATACCTGCACGCGGGCGGTCGCGCTTCATTTCGATAAGCCAATCCGCGTCTGTTTGTGGCAAGAAGGTGATGCCGATATCCTCGCCATGCTTCCAATAGGACGAGATTTGCAGAATGGCGGGGCCAGAAAGGCCCCTATGTGTGAACAAGGCCGCTTCATCAAAAGCTGTTTTGCCTGCACGCGCTCTAACCGGAGCAGAAACGCCAGAAAGCTCTCGGAACAACACATCCTCACCTCCCAAAGTCAAAGGGACGAGGGCAGGGCGAGGCTCTACCACTTTAAGGCCAAATTGCCGAGCAAGGTCATACGCGTATCCGTTCGCGCCCATTTTGGGGATGGAAGGCCCTCCTGTCGCGATAACCAGTTTCGGTGCGGCAAAATGCCGTCCGCGTGCCGATACAGCGAAGACGCCATCCTCATGGACAACAGCTTCGCATTCTGCCCCGCAGATTACATCAACGCCCTCATCACACTCATCGAGCAGCATCTGCACGATTTGTTTTGCTGATCCGTCACAAAATAGCTGACCCAATGTCTTTTCGTGCCAGGCAATGCCGTACGCATCGACCAGATCTATAAAATCCTGTGGGCTGTATCGCGCCAATGCAGATTTGGCGAAATGCGGATTGTCAGACAGGAAATTGGCGGGCGACGCATTCACATTGGTGAAGTTGCACCGACCACCGCCTGAGATCAGGATCTTTTTGCCCGGCTTCTCGGCCTTTTCCAGCACAGCGACACGCAGGCCTTTTTTGCTCGCTTGGCCTGCGCACATCAGGCCCGCTGCGCCTGCGCCTAGAATGATGACATCGTAATGTTCCACATGGCTGCCGATAGAGTGGTGCGCGCGCATTGCCAATCGCCGCTTTCAATCCCTATCTGATGACCATGTCGAAAGCCAAAGCAGGCACACCTCACAACCCAGCGGGCGCAGAGCGTTTCAATGAAGAACGCGCAGCGCAAACCGTCTCGCGTGCGCAGCCCAATTTGGATGCGGGTGTCGAGGCGATCCGGGAAGTGGTGAAGACGTTAAAGCCCATTCCCGGCGTCTACCGAATGCTCGATGCGCGCGGCGATGTGCTCTACGTGGGCAAGGCACGCAGCCTTAAGGCAAGGGTCGCGAATTACACGCAGATC
>JBCAZT010000182.1:0-2854 GCA_038532855.1 Pseudomonadota bacterium | reverse complement strand
GATTATGCCGCAGATAGCTTACCCGGTGGCCTAGAATGGTTAGAAGTGTGACGTCCGCTCCCACCCTCGAAAGCAGACATTGCCGGCAAGACCGCGCATCCCCTCGAGCGGTCGGCGTGGTGGTGGGGTTTTGTAGTTATTCCGCTGCCTGTTTCTGCTGTGCGGCGAAAATTTCCTGCAATTCGTCATCGCTCGCTTGGGTCAGCTTATCGACCCATTGATGGAAGACCTGCCCGCCGCGTTCGTTCTTGCCGAACAGAACCTCTTTCATGAGGCCTGATTGCAGGGCATCGTGCTGGCGTTTGCCGGTCGCGTAATCTTCATCGCGCACTACGATTTCGAGGAAGTCAAATTGCTCTTGCGCTGATTTGACATCGGCTTCGGTTTCGGGCTGATTTTCCATCACATAATATTGCGTGGTGTAGCTGGTGCCCACATCATCACCCGGGAACAGCTGGGAGATCAGCGCGCCGCGCTGACCGCCTCCGTAAAAGCTCGCAATCGAGATATGCGGGAAGATTGTCCAAACGCCCTGCACAAGCGCTTCTTGCGGCAGTTCATCATCGTTCATCGCTGACAGATCGATCATTTCATCGCTGCCGGTTTTCTGCATGAATTTGGAAGGCGATGCTAAGCGTTGGTGCGGCCCCCATGCGAAGTAATTGGCGCGGTTGAAAAAGTCTGCGCCAAATGTGTCTTTGTGAAGGACAGGCAGATGATAAAAATCGAGATAGCCGTCATAGGCCGTCTTCCAATTGGGCCCTTCCAAAACGCGTTTGCTAAATAGCGTCCAGCCATCAAATTCAAATGCTTCCAAAAGCGCATCATAGCCGCACAGATAATCGGCAATGGAAAGTTTGCTTTCGGTATCCAGCGTGGCCCAAATCAGCCCAGCACTTTCATGCACCGGAAAACGTTTGAGGCACAATGCGGCTTTGTCGACTGCGCCGAAATCTTTGGGGGAAGCGACGCCCAAAAGCTCACCATCATTCTTATAAGTCCAGCCGTGATAATTGCACAAAAACCTTGTGGCGTTGCCTGTGGTGCCAGCTTCGACGACCGGATTGCCTCTGTGCGAACACATATTGAGAAACGCGCCCACACTGCCATCGCGCTGGCGGGTTAAGAGAAGGGGCACGCCGCAAATATCCATCGCTTTGTAATCGCCCGGTTCGGGCAATTCGCAGGACGGCGCCACCATTAAAGGCAGACGGCGGAAGACTTTGCGCTTTTCCACCTCATAAAGGTCTTGATCGGTGTATGCGCTTGAAGGAATGCTGACGACTTCATCGGCCAATTCCATCGTATCGGCGGCACCATGCGCAATCAGATTGCGTGTCATGCTGATAAGTTCTGCGCGCGACATGTGATCCTCTCCCAAAGTTTGAGGCAGATTGTCGTGAAATCTGGTTTTCTATCAATAGATGATTTTGAGGGGGGCAGGCGCTGACCAAAGGAAAAGGGCGAGCCCGTCATGGACCCGCCCCTTCCAGTGTCTCGGATTTTTAGCCTAGAACTTGAAGCGAACCTCAGCAAAGATCTGGCGGCCACGGTTCTGAGTCAAAACGATATCATCACCGCCAGCCGGCAAGAATGGACGTCCACCAGACGTATTCACCCAAATCTCATCAGCCAAATTGGTGCCGACGAGAGAGAGTTTCCACTTGCCATCAGGATCGCCAATCGAAACGTTCGCATCGAAAGTGACATAACTGTCCTGCTGGAAATCGGTCGGTGTGGATTCATCGGTGAAGTAACTGTCCGAATAAATCGCATTTCCACTAAGCCCCAATTCAAGGCTGTCGCCAAGCGGGATGAACCAGTCAGCGGCCAAGTTACCCGACCATTCAGGTGCGCGGCCTGGACGGCGACCATCAAGATCAAAGCCTTGCTCTGTTACAAACGTGTCGCTGTATTCAGCATCCAGCCATGCGACATTGCCCGACAGGCTCAACCCTTCAACTGGTGTGCGCCAGCTCCACTCCAGATCGATACCAGCGGTGGTGACTTCACCAGCGTTTAGCGTCGAGAACTGAATGGCCACAGCGTCAAAGTTTTGGACCTGCAGGTTGTCGAACACATAGTAATAGGCTGTTGCGTTCAGAGTGAGTGTACGATCAGCAAATTGCGATTTGATACCAATCTCGCCGCCTTCTGCTGTCTCAGATTCGAAGATCAGAGCGCCAAAATCACCCGATGCAGCAGCCGCACCAAGGCTGGCTGTTGGCAAAGCTGAGTTGTCCACGCCGCCTGATTTGAAGCCCGTTTTGTACGATGCGAAAAGGTTGATGTCGTCTGCAGCCTGATATCGCAGCGTCACTTCAGGTGAGATGTTGTCATCTTGAAAGTCGATCGGACCCGAGAAGAAGCCCGAAGACAAGAATGCCCCGCCACCCGAAAGGAAAGCGTGCACGAATGGCAGGCTGATCCGCTGTGTTTTGTTCTCGTCAGTGTAGCGCAGGCCGCCAGACAGTTCGAGATCATCGGTGATGTCGAAGATCAGGCTTCCGAAGAAAGATACAGCTTCGGTTTCGGTTTCGTGACGCCGATCATAATCGGTCGTGAAACCTGTAATCGGGTCTGGCGCAACAAACGCGATATTGGCTGCGAGTTCAGCTGTATCAAACAGGAAGTCACGAGTTTCGTAAAACGCGCCGACCATAAAGTTCAAGCGGCCATCAAAATCCGATGCCAGTCTGAATTCCTGCGTGAATTGATCGAGCCTGTTATTCGGGTCTGAGCAACCCACACCCGCTGGGAGGAAGCCTCCTGCTCCATCAGGGAACTGACCGCCATAAGAATAGCAATCGTAATCTGTCGCATCCAAGCTCAGCAGACCAGTGGTCGATGTAAG
>JBCAZT010000181.1:0-3059 GCA_038532855.1 Pseudomonadota bacterium | reverse complement strand
GTGCTTTCCATGCTCACACAGACCACGCCCCACCGGCAGGACGCCTCGTCTCAGGACAATCACGCAACAGCTTCAAAAATTCAGCCGATGCCGATTCGCGGCCTAAATGGGCCGCTCAGCCCGCACCAGCAAGCCCCTGCATCCGTTTCAGATACCGCGCTAGAACATCGATCTCCAGATTGACTTCATCGCCCTCTTTGAGCGCGCCCAGTGTCGTCACTTCGCCTGTGTGGGGGATGATGTTGAGAGCAAAATCGCAGGTCTTATCGGATTTATCGCGCACATCATTGACCGTGAGCGATACGCCATCGACTGTGATCGAGCCTTTTTCGGCGATGAAAGGCGCCATTTCTGCGCGCGCTTTGATGACGATTTTCCAGCTGTCGCCAACCTGCTCTGTCAAAACAACCGCGCCAATATCATCGACATGGCCGGTGACAATATGGCCGCCCAATTCATCGCCAAGGCGCAGGCTGGGCTCGATATTGATGCGCGCGCCTGTTTCCCAAAGCCCTTTGCGTGTGCGGCTGACGCTTTCGGCTGACACATCAACATCAAACCATGCATCACCTGCGCTGCCGCCCCTATCCACGACCGTCATGCACGCGCCGGAACACGCAATCGATGCGCCAATATCGATCCGGGCCGGATCTAAAGGCGCTGCAACCCTGACGCGCAAATCGCCGCGTTGATCGATGGATTGGATCGTGCCGATGGCGGTGACAATGCCGGTGAACATGGAGCGTTTTCCTTTACGTGCGCACGCGCAAATAGGCCTCGAACGTGTCGCTGCCAAGCGTTCTCGTTGCATCCAATCGCCAACGATCATGCGCACCGGCGAGATCAGTGAGGCCAAGTGGTCCCATGGCGCGCAAACCATCACCGATTAGGATGGGTGCGCGATAGATATGGAGTTCATCGACCAAATCAGCCTTTAGAAAACTGGCCGCTGTCTGAGCGCCGCCTTCGACATAGAGATAATGCGTGTCTTCAAGATCGCTAATCGACTCTGGTGAGGGGAGGGCGGTTACCCCTTCGGGCACTGGGCTGCTGGTTAGAACGATTTTGTCAGGACTGCGGCTTGCCAGTCCTGCCAGCCGCACATCAAGGCGCGGCTTGTCCGTACGCCATGTCCCCCCGCCAACAAGGATCGCGTCTTGTTTGGCCCGAACCGCATGGACATGTGCGCGGGCCGCCTCGCCCGTGATCCACTGGCTTGTGCCATCAGCAAGAGCGATGCAGCCGTCCAAAGACATAGCAAGTTTCAAAGTGACAAAGGGGCGGCCAAGGTTTTGGCTGGCGAAGAAACCGGCCAGACTGCGCGCTGATGGCTCGTCATGCAAAACGCTGGTTTCAATTCCCGCAGCCTTTAGCGCGGTGACACCTTTATTTGTGGTGCGCGGGTCGGGATCGATTTGACCGATGACAACGCGCGCTGGGGCGGATGCGACAATAACATCGCAGCAGGCTGGTCCGCGAAGCGATTGGTGGGCGCATGGCTCCAAGGTTATATACATCACCGCCCCTTCAGCAGTACGTTGCCCAAGGCTATCAAGCGCGTGCTTTTCTGCATGAGGGCGCCCGCCCGCTTGCGTCCACCCGCGCGCGATGATGCGATTATTTTCGACAATAAGAGCGCCAACTCCCGGATTGGGCCGGGCAAGCGGACGTGTGCGCGCTGCGAGGTGGGACGCAGCTGCCATCCAATCTGCATCTGTGGGGGCGAAGGCGGCTATTGCGCGGGGTCCTGATCGGGGGCGGGTTCGTTAGAATTTCGAGCATTCTCGAAAGCTTGATCCAAGCGTTCTTGCTCAGCTGCCTTTGCGGCTTCTTCTTCTGCTTTTTCAGCGTCAGCTTCAGCAGCCATTTTATCGACATCGATGCCGGAGGCGGCCCCAAGGGTTTTGTACATTTCGCGTTTCTGTGCAGCCAGCCGTTCAGCCTCAGCCTCACGCAGGTCTTTGACTTCCTGATTGGCACGGTTCGATGCCTCAATTTCAGCATCGGTGCGGTTTTCATCAAAGCTGGTGATATAGGTGATTTGCGGGCGTTCGGGCGTCTTGTAAACGCTTTCAGAAGCAGCCCAGAAAATGATGACCGCAATCGGAACAATCGAAACCGCCAGCATCGGGAAGCGATACGGGTTGGGCTTGCGAAATTCGGACCAGAAATCCGCAATGCCGATTTTGGGATTGAAGCGCGAAACGAATGCCATGCTCTTGAATATAGGGCTGAGGGGGCTGGCTGGCTAGATGTGATTGTCGCAGCGCTTTAGGAGCGCGGCCAGCCTAGCCAAACGATGCGTAAAGCGTCCGGCCCTTTTCTTTCAGCCACCGGTCTGCCTTTGCAATGTCGTCTTCGTAAATTTCGTCCAAAAGGCCATGGAAAGCAGGGCTATGGTCGAAATGGACAAGGTGGGCGACTTCATGCGCGACGACCGAACGGCGCACGAAATCAGGCGATTGAATAAGCCGCCAATTGATGCGGATGCGGCGTGTGCCTGATTGCCCTCCATCAGAGCAAGAACCCCACCGTTTTTGCGCGCGTGACAAACCCACTGGCACGGTGCCGAGCGAGGCGCGACCGCAGTAGAATGCGAGATCCGTCTCAAAGGCTTGCAAGGCTTGCCGCTCAAGCCAGCGTTTAAGCCGTGCCTCCAGCCCTTCTAATGGCCCGCCAATACGCAGCTTTGCATCATCCAATGCAGGGCGGCGCGAATGCTTTTCGTTCCAATCGATCGATAGCGTTGCCCCGCGATATTCAAAGCTGCTGCCGGGGCCGGGCTGTTCACGCTTGGGAATGCGCGCATATTGTTTGGAAAGCCAATCACCACGCGCATGCGCAAAGGCAATCGCTTCGTTAGAATTGGCCCATTGCGGCAAAGTGATACGCACTTCGCTTCCGTCGGGCGCCAATCGCAAAGTTAGACGACGCGCGGTTTTGTGACGGCGCAGGACAATGGGAATGGTCTCGCCATTTAGATCAATCTCTGGATCGATGGCAGCGCGTTTCAGCCAATCAATCATGCGCATATCCCAAGCTGCTAATCCCGCAAGGAT
>JBCAZT010000180.1:0-3071 GCA_038532855.1 Pseudomonadota bacterium | reverse complement strand
GTCCTTGAAGCAGCTGAACTGGCCACCGCTCTTGAAGAAGAGTGGGGCGTATCTGCTGCTGCTGCAGTGGCTGTTGCTGGCCCTGCTGCTGGCGGCGGTGACGGCGGCGCGGCTGCTGAGGAAAAAGACGAATTCGACGTCATCCTCACCGGCGACGGCGGCAAGAAAATCCAGGTCATCAAAGAAGTCCGCGCCATCACTGGCTTGGGCCTCACCGAAGCCAAAGGTCTTGTCGAAGGCGCACCAAAGCCTTTGAAAGAAGGCGTTGCAAAAGCAGAAGCCGAAGAGATCAAAGGCAAAATCGAAGCAGCTGGCGGTACTGTCGAGCTGAAGTAAGCCTATCGCTTACGCTTCGATCTCCTGAGAGATCACCAAAAGGGCGGTGCCAGCAATGGCGCCGCCTTTTTTATGCGGCGACAAAACCCCGGTATGCTCACAGTGCGGACATTGCGTCTAAAAGCACCTTACCGCGTCTTTAAACGACTAGTTTTGCGGAGTGGTTCAACATCCAGAGGAACAGCACCGATGCTCGCGCTCACTTTTGCGAAGTTTACAGCGACATTAAAAGTCACAGCCCTCGCTTTGCTATGCTTTTCCGTAGCGGCCTGTCAGCAATCTGAAGACCATTTGAGCCCAGATGATCTCGCTTCAAAACGCGAAGAACTGCAATCTATCCTGTCAGATCCGGCCTCAAGAACCCGGTTAATTGCCAAAGTCTTCGGCTCCACGGCTGAAGCGGAGCGTCACGCTTTCCTAAAGTTTCATGTGTTTGGATATGCCGGGGACGGCAATCTCATCCCCTTTTTCACAATGAACAACTACATCATCCAAAAATGGGAGCCCGGAGCCAATTCCAGTTTTGATGTCCAGCACTATGAGGTCGCATATTATTCCAAGTTCGATACCGATGAACCAATCGATGAATGGGAAAACCCGCTAACGGGCGAAGTTATCGAAGTTCCGCACTTCGTGCTTGGCCCCGTACCTCGTTCTTACAGCCCAACAATGGATGACGGGGTGAACAGTTTTGCGCCTGACCCAATGAATATCACAATGATAGGAGACAGGGTCTATATTCCCACTTTAACCCGTATCCAGATGCCCAACTCCCTCACCACCGAGGAATGGGGCCGGTATGGCGGGAGGCCAATAACATTCTGGGATTCCATGCTCGTCTATTCAGCCCAAATCGAAGACGTTTTGGATGAAGACAAGACCAGTGTTCCTGCCGAAATTCACATGCAAAACCTTGTCAGCTGGGCTCCTTATTTCAAACTTGGCGATGCGCCGGGCCGGACCATGGTGCGTGCCTATGGTCAGCACATCAGTGGCTATGACGCACTGCCTGAAAGCATCCGCAAAAACCTGACGAAATACACGCCGGAAATCTTTGATCTGGAAAGCTGGACGGAACCCCGTTTCGACAATGCCGAACTCGCACAAAATCTCCTCGAAAAGCGCGAAAATGGGACGCTCGATATCGATCAACCAGATTATGTTGAGCCACCAATTAGAGCCTATGATGAAGTCCCCGGCATGTGACTTGCGAGCCTCAATCGCAAACACATCGCTTCGTTTGCAAAACTAGCGCTTCCCCTTAGCTCTTGGTGCGCTTATCCGATCGGGCTTGCCTGATGGTGAGCGGACGACACCATGAGCAAAGCAGCATCTCTTCAAACGCCATCTTGGGGCGGCGAAATCCGGGCAACCTTGTTGCTTGCCGGACCTTTAGCACTTGCCAATATGCTGCAGATGCTGACCTATGCAGTGGACGTGATTTTCATTGCGCGGCTGGGTGAGGCAGAACTTGCCGCCTCATCGCTGGTTATGGCGATTTTTGGGCTGATCGTCTGGTCTTTGAATTCCCTAACAGCAGCGGTTGCGCCAATCATCGCGGCGCAGCTTGGCGAAAACCCCAATACTGTGCGCCCTGTAAGACGGGCCATGCGTATGGCTTTGTGGCTCGCCGTACTTTCTGGCGCTGGCGGAATGGTGCTCGCCCTGATCACCATTCCTGTGATGCATGCCACCGGACAACCTATCGAAGTGATCGCTTTTGCGATTCCTTATCTCCTGGCTGTGGTTTGGTCGCTTATCCCGATGGTGGTTGGCAATGTGCTGCGCACCTATGTTTCAACTTTAGGCCGACCTATTTTTGCGACTGTCATCACCGCGCTCGGCATTGGCGTGAATGCTTTGGGGAATTACGCGCTGATCTTTGGGAATCTTGCCATGCCCAGACTGGAGCTGATCGGAGCGGGAATAGCGACGATTATCACCACAACTGCTACGATGCTGGCCTATGTCGCGGTCATTCACTTCGACAAGAAACTGTATCGCTATCGGATCTTCGGCAGATGGTGGCGCGCGGATTGGGCGAAATTCAAGGAGATCATTCGCATCGGCACACCCATTGCACTGACAGTGATTGCGGAAGCCGGCATTTTCGGAGCCGCCGCCTTTCTCATGGGCCGGTTTGGCGCGTCAGAATTGGCAGGCCACACTGTGGCACTCAACATCGCAGCCTTCGCATTCCAAGTGCCGTTCGGCGTCGGGCAAGCAGCGACCATCCGAGTGGGCTACTTTTACGGTGCCCGCAATCTACAAGGGATCACGCAGGCTGGATGGGTGGCAATCGCGATTGGCACAGGCTTTATGGTTCTCACCGCGAGCGCCATGATTTTCGCACCCAACATTTTGCTTTCGGTTTATATTGATCCTCATGCTTCCAAGAACGCGGCTCTGGTCGCCTTTGCGCTGCAATATTTGGTGTGGGCTGCCGCATTCCAGATTGTGGATGGTATGCAAGCGGTCTCGCTCGGCTCTTTGCGGGGACTACAAGATACGCGCGTGCCGATGTGGATCGCAGTCTTCAGTTATTGGGTGCCCGGCTTTGGGCTTGCCATCGGGCTTGGCTTTTACACCAGCTTGCAAGGAATAGGTGTGTGGATCGGGCTGGCAACGGGCCTGCTGTTTGCCGCCATACTGCTTACGTGGAGGTGGACGATGCGCGAACAGCTTGGGCTGGCCCTCCGTCCTTCAGGAACCCACGCATAAAAAAAATCGCAATC
>JBCAZT010000179.1:0-3073 GCA_038532855.1 Pseudomonadota bacterium | reverse complement strand
TTTGCTCCCAAAAACTGTACCGCCGGATCGTCGATGCCAGCTGAAAAATCGAGCAGCACTGAATTGGGGCCGAAGTCCTGGATATCCTCGGGGTGAAGCTCTTCGATCGATGGGAAATTGTTTTCGCCAAGCAGGCCCGCCCAGTGGTTGTAGGCACGCACCTGCATGCGGCGTTCATCCTGGCCGATCCCTGGAGGAGGCCCGTCGTGCGCAGCATTAGGCGCAGAGGATTCTAGATCCTCCGTCTGGTCTGTATTCTCACTGGTACCGAAACTGCCGCGCACGTCGTCCATGGCCTGCATTCGCCCCTTATTAAACGTTTCTCCGCACCGTATTGAACGGGCGTGGTAAACATCCCGTTAAGTCGGTAGGAAAAGCAGTCTAAGCAGCAAACCATCAGGATAAGCGCAGATCTAACCGCGCTGCTGAGGCCGCACGCCGAACGAGTGAAATTCGTGCCTATAGGAAGTAACGCATCTTAATCGTCATCTTCTTAGGCCCAGTGCCAAGTTCAAAAACGGCGTCTTTAAACTTTGGCGGGGCCATGCGCACAGGGGCGTCCCGAGAGAAGCCATAGCCCTCCTTGGGCATCATCCCGAGCGCCCGGTCGGCTTTGCCATTGTCATTCTCGTCATGCAGCAGGGCAATGGCATAATCGCCTGGCTTCACATCCTTAAAACGGATGGTCACCGTCTTGCCGGCTGGAACCACTGTTCGATAGGAGGCGGGATCCTTGCGGCACTTGGGGAAGATGTCTTCTTTCGTCGTCATGCAAGCGCGCACAACACCCTTATTGGAGCGCAAATCGGTGATGGTGATTTCTACATCGCCAGCGGCAGCAGGGCTTGCAAAAGCCGCTCCTGTAACAAGACTAGTAGCAAGAAGCGCGCGCGCCTTCACGATACTTTCTGCATTCTGGTCGAAAGACCGCGATCGGTTCCGCAAACCTTGTCCCAAAAGCGAAAATACAGGCCGAAATTGCATCGATATTCCTCATGGTGCTTCTCATGATGGCTGGCTGTTATCAGCCAATTCCCCAATGGAGAATGAACAAGCCAGCGCGGGAAGGCTTCCCAGCCCATGTGATTGGTGACACCCATTATGGTCGCCACGGTCAAAACAACGCCTACCATCCCCAAGTGAATGGGGACGAAAAAGACAAGCAGCGGCACAACAATTGCGCCCGTAACCGCTTCAATCGGGTGGAAACTCATCGCGGTCCAGGCGGTTGGCGGGCGGCTGTCATGATGCACAGCATGGGCCAAGCGAAAGAGCGTTTTGTTGTGCATGGCGCGATGCGACCAATAAAACCACGTGTCCTGGACAAACAGATACACAAGCACGGAGAGCGGCATATACCACAAGGGGTAGTCTTGGGCGTCGGTGTAAAGGAGCGTCCACCCGTGATGGTTCCAGGCCCAAAACACTATGCCAGCCGGTGTCCCATAGATAAGTGCGGCAAGCATGGACCAGCGAATTTCCTGGGCAATTTGATGCTCTTTGCCTGCATAAAGACCGGGGCGCGACTTTGCGGTGATCCATGCAAAAAGCCCACTCGCGAGCAAATAACGGATCGCCACAATTACTGAAACGGCTAGGCTGACGATGAGGAGCGCAAGCGGTACGGGAGTGTCAGGGCTTAGCATACCTGTGGAGTATGGCGCAGTTTGCAGGTTTGGAACAGGCCTTTCGCAACCCACCCAAATGCGAAAGCGATACTCAGCTGTAGCCGCTTAGCCTTCGCTATCGAAAAGGCCGCAATCGGGATCACGCAAGACGGTATGCCTGCGCATCGCCGCGCGCGCCAATTGCTCAACCTGCGCTTTACGCCGGGCAGCGGCGAGCGGGCTAAGGCTCGATTGCCGAATGATTTCGCCATCATACCCATCAGCAACGATCACGCCGCACATGTCTGGTTGATAGGCTTCGCTTTCTAGTGGGCTGCGATCCAGTTCCGGCGGCACGCCCCAAAAAAACCGGTCGCAAAAATCGAGATAGTCAGGCCATTTGGTGTCGCCAAGCAGATCCCCGCGGGCAACCTTTATCTCAACAATAACTATCAGGCCCTTGGAATCGATGCCCATAAGGTCTGCACGTCGACCATTTTTGAGCGGCATTTCAGGAAGGCACCAAATCCCATTGCGGGCAAAAAGCCGCGCAATTCCGCGCGCAACTTGCGCCGATGTGTTTGCCAGTGCGGTGCTGTCCGCTAGTGCCGTGTCGGGTGAAGAAAG
This sequence comes from Pseudomonadota bacterium, assembly GCA_038532855.1. Classification (GTDB taxonomy): domain Bacteria; phylum Pseudomonadota; class Alphaproteobacteria; order Sphingomonadales; family Sphingomonadaceae; genus Erythrobacter. The sequence goes on along the minus strand of JBCAZT010000179.1, from coordinate 839 downwards.
AACCGCTGATGCCATAGCACAATGTTGGAACATTGCACGAACACGGTCAACCCTATAGTTCCATTCTGGATGCAATTCTCAAGTTGAGATCGCTCAGCGATTGTGGGTGTCTTTAACCAATCCCATCACAGATCCGCGCGCTGCATGAAATTCACGCCAAAGCGCCAGCGCGGGGGCATTTGCGTCCTGACCGCGCGCAACAATTGTGCGCAGTGCGACCATGCCCGGCTGCATCATCGCATCGATATCTTCGAGCGTTTGCCAGGCCAGTTCGCGCTGCCATTCATTGGCTTCGCCAAGCATAACTGGCACTTCGGCCAAGTCCTGTCCGAAAGGTTCAGGCGCAAGGTGCGCCAGTTCGGCAAGATGCGCGGCCTGTGCGTGCAAATCTTCCCAGCGCTGCGCCAAAGAGCCGGCAGGTTTCACAGCGACTTTGCGCATGGCGCGGGTTTCTTCAGGTGGTAGTGCAGACATAGCGCCAGAATAGCCTCAGCACACTTGCCGAAGCGTTAAAGCGAAAGGAAAAACACCCGCGACCTCGTCCAATCTCATAAGATGAATAGGGTGTGGTATTGATGAGAATGTCTTGCTAAGCGCCAGAACCGGCACACAAGCGGCTCTGATCGATGAATTCTCAGCGGTCACACTCGGTCCGCACCCGTAGCTCAGCTGGATAGAGCGCTGCCCTCCGAAGGCAGAGGCCAGAGGTTCGAATCCTCTCGGGTGCGCCATTTTACTCCTTACAAAACCAACTGCGAATAGTCGTCGATCGCATTGTACATTGCGGCGCCCACTGGGAATTCTTCGATCGCAGACAGGCCAGCGCGCATTGGGTCGGC
>JBCAZT010000178.1:0-3117 GCA_038532855.1 Pseudomonadota bacterium | reverse complement strand
CGCTAATCGCCCCACTCCCGCGATCCGGTTTTCGTGTCTAACATTGATTTTCCTTGTGACCCCGCGGAGCCACATTGCCGCGCGGGGCATACTTGTGCCGGGGATCCCGTCCCGGTCCGGTGTGGGGCTATTCGCGCCCCTGTGGTCGAACTGCCGAATTGCAGCTCTTCTTTCGGCATCCCAGCGAAAGCTGGGATCGTTCTCCGTACACTCGCCGCTTGCCGCACGAGATCCCAGCTTTCGCTGGGATGACGGGAATAGACAAAGGGGCGACCCGATGGCCGCCCTTTCGAAACTCTTATTTGCGCAGACCCAATTTCTGGATCAATGCGTTGTAGCGCTCAACATCCTTTTTCTTAAGGTATGCAAGCAGATTGCGACGCTTGTTGACCATCATAAGAAGGCCGCGGCGCGAGTGGTTGTCTTTATGGTTGCCTTTGAAGTGTTCTGTCAGATTGCGGATACGCTCTGTAAGGATCGCAACTTGCACTTCTGGAGAGCCAGTGTCGCCGTCTTGTTGGGCGTGCTCTTTGATGATTTCTGCTTTACGCTCGGGTGATACCGACATGATATTCTCTTTCTACTCAGCGACATCGGCAAGGTTAAAACCCCGCACCACTTTGGTGCATCCATCCTTGAGTTCCACCAGCGCCACCGGAACATTTTCCAGCATCGCACAATAGAGCCCGGATGGTTGGGGCAATCCAGACACGACCCGGCCACATCGGACCGCCTGCGCATCTGTCTGGGAGAGGGAAAGGGCCGGGATGTCGTCCAGCCCTGCCTCCAATGGCAGGGTTAAGTCATTTAATTGCGCGCCCTTAGCAATTTCGTTCAACTTGTCCAGCGAAATCGCTTGAGATTGGGTGAACGGCCCGGCTTTTGTTCGGCGAAGAAAAGTAACGTGCCCGACAGTTCCAAGGGCATAGGCAATATCGCGGGCAAGACTGCGGATATAGGTACCTTTTGAGACGTGGGCGGTGAGAGTGATTTCCGAGAGGCCCGTTCGCCCTGAGCCTGTCGAAGGTCCACACTTCAGTTCAGAAGTAAGGGACGATGCTTCGACAAGCTCAGCATGAACGGAGATTGAGTGGATCGTTACCGCCCTTGTCTTTTGTTCGACATCCTCCCCCGCCCGCGCCAGCTCATAAGCCCGCTTCCCATCGACTTTGAGCGCGGAGTAAGCAGGCGGCACCTGCTCAATGGGGCCGGTGAATTGGAGGAGGACGGCCTCAATGTCCGCCAGAGTAGGTCGCGCATCGTTGCGCTCAACCACCTCACCCTCGGTATCAAGCGTGTCGGTTTCCTCTCCAAACCGGACAGTAAACTCGTATATCTTCGAAGCATCAAGCATCCGCCCTGCAAGCTTAGTCGCCTCGCCTAAGGCAATCGGCAAAACCCCTTCCGCAAGCGGATCGAGCGTCCCGCCATGCCCAACCTTCGTTTTGGCATACCCCGCTTGACGCAAGTTACGCTTCACTGCTGCCACCGCTTGCGTTGAACCCAGTCCGCGCGGCTTATCGAGAATGATCCAGCCATGAGGCGGCGATTTTTTCGCATGGTCCATGCTGAGATGCCTAACCCAAAGCTCCGGGCTCGCCTCGCAAGGCGGCGCTGAAATGTTTGCGGCACAAAGCGACATAGCGATCATTGCCGCCAATCTCGGTTTGCTCGCCCTCGCGCACCGGCTGACCATTGCCATCAACGCGCAAATTCATCGTCGCTTTGCGCCCGCACCAACACACCGCCTTCATCTCAACCAAAGCATCCGCAATGCCAAGTAGAACGGCAGAACCGGGGAACAGCTGTCCTTGAAAATCGGTGCGCAGGCCATAACACAGCACCGGAATAGAGTGCTCATCGGCCAAGGCTGCCAATTGCCAAACTTGTTTTTCAGTGAGGAATTGCGCCTCATCCACCATCACGCAATCAAGTTTGCTTTTGGAGTGCTCCTCTAAAATACCGCGCTTTAGGTCTGTTTCCGGCACATAAAGATGCGCGCCCGCCTCAAGCCCAATCCGGCTGCGCACTTGGCCTTCAGAACGCGTATCAAGTTTGGCAGTCCACACCATCGTTGCCTGCCCGCGCTCGCGATAATTAAAGTCGGCTTGCAAAAGCGAGGAGGATTTCCCCGCATTCATGCTCGCATAGTAGAAATACAGCTTGGCCATATGAGGTGCCTAACCGCGTTGGATCAGGCATTCCAGCAAGGTTCTCGATTAATCCCCCTGACAGGCGCGATTGGCAATGCTAGCTGACGTTTCGACGATTAGTTCAGTTCGGGGATCACAATAATGGCAACAGCCGCATCAGACGCGTCCAGCAACCAAGGTATGACAGGTATTCTGGGCTGGGTAGAGCGCACCGGAAATAAGCTTCCTGACCCCGTTTTTCTGTTCTTCTATTTCATTATCGCGCTGGTGGCGGTGTCGATGCTGTGCGCAGCTTTGGGCGTCTCCGCGCTTCATCCAACCAAGATTGACGAGGCAACAGGCAGCGCTGAAGTCATCACGGCGGTCAGTCTTCTTGCGCCTGAAAATATCCAGCGGCTTTGGGTCGAAATGCCCAAGACGTTCACGCACTTCCATCCGCTTGGCTATGTGCTTGTGGTGATGCTGGGTGCAGGCGTTGCGGAACGGTCTGGCTTTTTTGCAGCAGGCATGGCGAGCGCGGTTAAGTCGGCGCCTAAAGCCCTCCTTACACCGGTCGTTGCCTTGGTAGCTATGATTGGCAACCATGCGGCAGATGCTGGCTATGTCGTGTTAATCCCGCTCGCTGGTATCCTATTCGCCGCTGCTGGCCGGCATCCCATGGCAGGCATTGCCGCTGCATTTGCGGGGGTATCTGGCGGGTTTTCTGCCAATATCTCACCAGGCCAGCTTGATGCTTTGCTGTTTGGTATCACTGAAGAAGCCGTTGCCGCATCGGCTCTTGATCCAAGTTGGTCGGCCAATCTTGCTGGCAATTGGTACTTCATTGCCGCGATGACATTCCTTTATCTTCCCATCATTTGGTATGTTACCGATAAGGTTATTGAACCAAGGCTAGGTGCGTGGACGGGCGGTGCATCTGCTGGCGCTGATAGCGACAACCCAGACCCGACAGCGAGCGATAAAG
>JBCAZT010000177.1:0-3150 GCA_038532855.1 Pseudomonadota bacterium | reverse complement strand
CCCGAATTCTTTTCCCGGCGATGTTGTGTCGATGACCACGCCGTCCGGTACGCCCGCTTCTGCCATCAACTCAGCAATAAAGAGCGGGGCGAGCGGGGCCTCTTCGGAGGGTTTAAGGACCACGGTGCATCCCGTGGCCAGCGCCGGACCGATTTTCCAGATCGAAGAGGCTGTCGGCGCGTTCCACGGGATGATTGCTCCTACCACGCCAATCGGCTCCTTCACGGTCATCGACACAACATCGCCGGGAAAAGAATTCGGGATGGTCTCGCCATTTATGCTCGTGGCAATGCCCGCATAATATTGCAGCATGCCAATAACACGCCGCTTATTGCCAAGCGTTCGCGCAAGGGGCAGCCCCATATCTTGCGTGTCAATCGCGCACAATTCGTCCCAATGCGTTTCGAAAAGCTGTGCGATCCGAAGCAGCAGGCTCTGGCGCTCAAACGGCGTCCAATTGCTCCAAGGCCCTTCAAACGCTTTGCGCGCCGCCGCCACCGCAAGATCAACATCCGCTTTACCGGCCGCAGGGACGCTCGCCAGCAATTCGCCATTGGCTGGGTTGCGCGATTCCATGCGCTCACCGCTAGCTGCGTCGACCCACTTTCCGTCAACAAACATCGACTGATGCTCACCATTAAGCGGCCTGCGCAAAGCGATTTGGGTGGTGAGGCGATCTTCTGCCATTGGTCTTCTAGTCCTGTTTCTTGAGGCGAACCGCTGGTTTGCTTTCAGCCGAAAGACCCTCTCCGATCATTCGGTCCCAAGCGGTTCAACTGTTCAAATATCTTCACACATAACGGGTCGATTGAGCAATCACGCTTATCGCGAAGCCCAGCTTCAACCAGCGGCACCGCCGCGCAGTTCTTGCATTACGACCGAGAAATCTTTGCCGCCTAGGCCTTGTTCTGAAAGAGCCTCATAGATTGTTGCGGCCATCGAACCGAGGCGCGAATTGGCTTCGGCAGTCTCTGCCGCACTGGCCGCAAGGCGAAGGTCTTTGAGCATCATGTCCACCGCAAAACCCGGTGCATAATCCTTGTTCGCTGGCGAGGTTGGTACGGGTCCGGGAGCCGGGCAATAGCTCGTCATCGACCAATTCTGACCCGACGCTTTTGAAGATATGTCAAAGAAGGTCTGCGTATCGAGCCCAAGCTTCTCTGCCAGATCAAACGCTTCGCAAGTTGCAATCATCGAGATGCCAAGCAGCATATTGTTGGCGATTTTGGCCACTTGACCATTTCCGGCAGCGCCAGCATGCACAATGGTCTTCCCCATCGTTTCGAGCACCGGCTTTGCGCGTTCGAACGCGTCGCTAGGTCCGCCTACCATGAAAGTTAGCGCGCCGCCCGCTGCAGCAGCTACTCCACCAGAAACCGGAGCATCGACCATCGCAAAGCCCGCCGCATCTGCCCTTTCAGAGGCGGATCGCGCATCTTCGACAGCAATTGTGGAACAGTCGATAAACAAGGCACCGGCTGGCGCCGCACCGGCTATCCCATCCACGCCAAAATAGACGTCGTGAACATGCTCACCCGCCGGCAACATCGTCACAACCGCATCAGCTTCAGCAACCGCATTGGCTATCGATTCCGTGCCTTGGGCGCCATCTTTGACGGCGTCTTTGACGGCAGCTTGATTGAGATCATAAGCGCGCACCGCATTCCCCGCCTTGACGAGGTTCGCGCACATCCCAGAACCCATATTCCCAAGGCCAATCATCGCGATTTTTGCCATCTACTCACTCTCCCAATTTCCAAGTTCTGCCATGTTAGACGAGGCGAACGTCTTTGCTTTGCATCCACAATTGGGACGCCGCGATCAGCCGTGAATCAACGCTCGTGAGATGATCACGCGCATAATCTCGTTTGTTCCTTCGAGAATTTGATGAACGCGCAAATCGCGCACGATCCGCTCCACCTCATAATCGGCAAGGTAGCCATAGCCGCCGTGGATTTGCAGCGCCTCATTCGCAACCCGAAAGCCAATGTCGGTCACAAACCGTTTCGCCATGGCGCAAAATTGCGATGCGTCCGGAGCTTTCGCATCCAGCTTGGCCGCGGCTTGATACAGCAGCGATCGAGCCGCTTGAAGCTCAGTTTCCATATCGGCGAGCTTGAACTGGATCGCTTGAAAATCCGCGATTGCGCGATCGAACTGCTTTCGCTCTCGGGCGTATGACAAAGCACGGTCGAGCGCATCTTGCGCGCCGCCAAGCGAGCAGGCGGCAATGTTCAAGCGCCCGCCATCCAGCCCTGCCATTGCATATTTGAAGCCATCGCCTTCTGCCCCGATGCGGTTAGACGCTGGTATTTCGCATCCATCAAAGCTGACCACGGCGGTGGGCTGTGCGCGCCACCCCATCTTCTCTTCGTTCTTTCCGAAGCTCAGGCCCGGAGTGCCATTTTCGACTACGAAGGCGGATATGCCGCGCGCGCCGTTATCCGATGTGCGGGCCATGACCACATAAACATCCGAAAAGCCCGCGCCGGAGATAAAGATTTTCGAGCCATTTAGAACATAGCTCTCGCCGCTTTTGTCAACCCGTGTCTTTAGACCCGCTGCGTCCGAACCGGCACCCGGTTCCGTCAAACAATAAGAGGCAATTTTCTGGCCAGATACCAATGAAGGGACAAAGGTCTCGCGCAACGATGAACCGCCAAAACGGTCAACCATCCAGGTCGCCATGTTGTGGATCGACAAGAATGTCGCGTGGCTCACACAGCCTTTTGATAGCTGCTCAAAAATCAGAACCGCATCCAACCGGTTGAGGCCTGAACCGCCATGCTCTTCTTGCGCGTAAAGGCCGCCAAAGCCGAGTTCGGACAAAGCCTCTAACACCCCGCGATCCAGCATCTTTTCGCGGTCCCAGCGCTCTGCATGCGGACGCAATTGGTCCGCGGCAAAGTTCTGCGCCATATCGGCGATAAGTGTCTGTTCTTCAGTGAGTATCATGCGTCTAGCCATGCCGCATGGTAGCCGGATCGCCAGCCACCACTTGCGCCCTTAGTCCATTGTCGGAATGATGAAGGCTTGATCACCGACATCGCCATCCGGCCAGCGCGAAGTCACGGTTTTGATCTTGGTCCAAAAGCGCACGCCTTCGGGGCCGTGTTGGTTCGTGTCACCAAAGGCAGAACGCTTCCATCC
>JBCAZT010000176.1:0-3196 GCA_038532855.1 Pseudomonadota bacterium | reverse complement strand
GGTACTCGTGAGAGCACAACGGTTTTCGAGACCGCCCCGTTCGACCACTCCGGCATCTCTCCTAACCGCGGTCATCCTGCCTTTTCTGCCGCGCTAAGGCGCTACCAAGGCCGATCAGGAAGCGCGGCGGTTAGCGTGTTGGTGTGTTCTTGCCAAGACCTCTTGCTTGCCAAAAAGCGGGTATATCTTGGACACCTTTATCCAACTCGCTTGTTTTGTGTCCGAAATCGCCCATATTTCTGACCTATGGATCGAGCACAGTTCTTCTCCAGCCAGGCAGGACGCACAATTAACGCGCCTTTGCAGACCCGTACGCGCTTTGGAATTGGTGATGTGGTGCGCCATCGTCTGTTTGATTTTCGCGGCGTTGTGTTTGATATTGATCCTGTTTTTGCCAATTCGGAAGAATGGTATCAGTCCATTCCAGAAGATATTCGCCCCCCACGCGATCAGCCATTCTATCACCTCCTCGCTGAGAATGAGGATGAAAGCTATGTCGCTTATGTGAGCCAGGGGAACCTGCTCATCGATGCTGATGGCGGGCCTGTCGATCATCCGACGGTCTCTCAATTGTTTGAGCGATTTAAGGATGGCCGGTACCGGATGCGGCGCTCTTTGACGCATTAAGTTTGGCTCCACCGGGCCCAAGCAGCGCGCTAACGGAGCGCTAACTCTTCCCTACTATATTATTCGGCATGAACGCTTATGCCGCCTCTGAGCACGGCTCACGCCGGAGCAGGCTCAAGCTTGCCTTGGGCCGAGAGCTTGATGTGGACGAAAAGGTCATCTGGAGCGGGATGCAGATCCCCCGGATTGAGCCCTTGATGTTCGGCATTTACGTCTTTGCTGTGCCGTGGACGGCATTTGCTTTGTTCTGGACTGCGATGGCGTATGCGGGTGTGTCCAGCACCGATAATTTTGAGGGGCCGGGCCTTCTTGCCTATGCTTTTCCGCTTTTTGGCACGCCATTTATCGCCGTTGGCATCGGTATGCTGGCCTCGCCTTTCTATCCTTTGTGGGAGAGCGGCAAGGTTTTGTATGCAGTGACGAACAAACGCGTCCTCAAACTCCGCCTTGGGCGCCGGTTGAAAGTGGACGCTGTTCCATTTGAGAGGATTGGTCAGATTGAGCGGATGGAAGCCAGTGATGGTTCAGGCATGCTCAAAATCCCGGTTTCTATCGGAAGAGACAGCGATGGGGACCGCACGACAGAGCATTTCAGATTGGGGTCGGTTGCTAATGTGATGGACGCGCACCGGGCGATCAGCAAATCGGTGGTCGCTTAGCTTTTCAAGCGCCAGCCTGAGCGCAGCACGGCGTAAACGACCAAGGCAATCGCCAGATTGAATACTGCGATGCCAATGGCAGCAAGTAATACATCTGCATCGCTTCCAATATCGCTTTCACCCAGAAAGCCATAGCGAAAGCCCGATATCACATAGAAGAACGGATTGGCGCGGCTGACCGCTTGGAAAGCGGGCGCAAGATTGTCGATCACATAAAATGTGCCCGACAACAGCGATAAGGGCGCGACGATAAAATTGCTGATCGCGGCATTGTGATCGAATTTCTCAGCCCAAACCGAGGTGGCAAGACCAATAAGGCCGAGCATAATTGCTCCCATCAGCCCGAACCAGATCACCGCCCAAAGATGCTCAATTGCGAGCGACACGCCGGGCCAAAGCAACATTGCAAGACCAACTGCGCCGCCTACCATGATTGCGCGGGTGACAGCAGCCCCAACGATCGCCCCCATCAGCTCGCCTGGGGAAAGCGGCGGCATCAGATAGTCTATGATCGTACCTTGTATCTTGCCGCCCAAGAGCGAGAAGGACGAATTGGCAAAAGCATTCTGCATCATCCCCATCACAATCAACCCCGGTGCGACAAAGCTGGAGAACGGCACACCCAGCACTTCGCGCCCTTCGCGGCCCAATGCGACAGTAAAAATCACCAAAAACAGCAGTGTTGTGACTGCTGGGGCCCAAATCGTTTGGGTCTGCACCTTGAGAAACCGGCGCACCTCCTTCATATAAAGGGCAAGCACTCCAGTGCGGTTGATTCCAGTGATGACTGGCTCGCCATGTGGAGGGAAATGGGCACTGGCTTTTGCGCGCGTTTCAGAACTTGCTTTGTTGGCCGTTAAATCGGCTGCGACGTTTGGAGATGCTTGATCGGCCATGGCGCCTCGCCTACGGCTTTGGAGATTGCTGCGCAAGCATGCGGGCGCTGAGATTTTCTCTTGGCACCCAAGTTAGGATTGATGAGGAATTATGAGTTGGACTGACGAGCGGATCGCTACGCTCCAAAAAATGTGGGAAGGCGGATCAACCGCCAGCCAAATCGCTGTAGAACTGGGCGGGGTCAGCCGCAATGCTGTGATTGGCAAAGCGCATCGTCTGGGCCTTAAATCGCGCCCATCGCCTGTGAAGTCTGGCGATAAGAAAAAGGCTGCGAAGAAAGCGGCGACCAAATCGGCAGCCAAGACGAAAAAGGCAGCGAGCGCATCGGGCGGCGCAAAGGCAGATAGCGGCGCTGCAACGGCGAAAACACCGGCACCTGCGCCTGCTGCAAAAGGACCACGAGGCTATGCGCCTGTAAAAGTCGATCACAATGGTCCCTCGCAACCCTTGCCCAATCAAAGCTCTGAATTGCCAAAGATCGTGTCAGTCGGCCCCGGCGGCTTCCTTCGTCAAGGGCCCGGCGATCAGCAAGCACCGATCCCGCCCGCCCCGCCGCGCCGTTTGGTCCCTGCCAAACCCAGCCCAGAGATTGCGGATAAAACCAGCCTGCTGGACCTGTCCGACAAAGTCTGCCGCTGGCCTATGGGCCACCCAGGCGAGCCGGACTTCCATTTCTGCGGAGCGCCTGTAAACCCGGGCTTTCCTTATTGCGTTGAGCATTGCGGCAGGGCCTATCAGGCACAATTGCCGCGTGGTGCGCGCAGACCCCCTCCACCCCTTCCGTTTGGTGGCCCTAGGGTCCGCTAATACACCCAGTAATCTAACGGCCCGGCAGATGAAAACTGCCGGGCTTTGTCTTTGGGAGAGAGCCAATGCCCCTTACGCTTTATGACGCATTTATTCCGACCGCTCGCCAAACTCTGGGGGCGCTGCATGGCATGATCAACAAGGGCGAGAGCCATGTAAAAGAGCATGGCCTTGCCGATGCCGACCTTATTGAGGCTTCTTTGGCC
>JBCAZT010000175.1:0-3239 GCA_038532855.1 Pseudomonadota bacterium | reverse complement strand
GCCGAGGCTGGGGATATATGGCTTTACTCAACACCAATACTTCACGCGTCGGATGCAGCCGAGAAACCAAGTAGCAGACGGGTGCTCCAAGTTGATTTTGCCGCAGAGCCCCTACCCGACGGGCTGGAGTGGTTAGGGGTTTAACGTCCGCTTTCACCCCCAATTGCTGACCATTCTAGCGTTGCCTTATCCGCCTATCAGCGGTCTGTCAGCTTAGTCAGGTCGTTACCGAAAAGCCGACCGTCTGGTCACGACCCATTTGCAGACTTTGAGAAGCTTGCCGACCCGACCAGAATTCGACACCATTCCCGCGAAGTCGGAAGGTCTCCAATCGGAGTAGGACTGGATGCTGCCAGAAAGTGCAAATACTGCTATCTTTGAAGCTTAATTAGAAAACACTTAGCTTCCTACCACGTAGCGCTGTTTTAAACGCTGGCCTCTTCGATTGCGCAACCGCCCTTATCGGCTGGTGCTCCGAATCTGCCCGACACTCTTCGCAAGCAGATCTCTGAACCATTTGTGTTTTGGCGAGTGATGCGTTGCGGAATGCCAAATCATCTGAAACGACAAACGCGGCGAGGCAAACGGCAGGTCGGTGCGCACAAAATGCTCAAAACCGCCCTTCGCAAGTCGTGAGGGAAGAGTGGCGACAAGAGGCTGCCCCGCTAAAAGTGCTGGCAGGGCTTCAAAACTGGGGGCGACCAAACGTACGTCTCGTTTGAGACCCATCGCCGATAGCACGGTATCCACTGGGCTAGGCGGATTGCCTTCGAACCTGACAATCGCGTGGAGCTGCTCGCCGTACGATTGCCTCACCGTGCGCGCATCAAGGATCGCTCCATCGAAAAAGCAGGCATACACATCCTCGAACAATTTGCGGCTGTGAATGTCATGCACACCGGCAAGAGAGCGCGGGCTGATAACGACATCCCATTCGCGGCTGCGCAGCCGCTCTTCGATGCTGCCCGATGTGTGCGCAAAGACAAGTTTCGCGCGGGGAGCCTGTGTGAAAAAGCACTCGGCAAGATGGGGGGCGAGCAGACGGCGCTCATAGTCATTGGCCGATATTGTAAATGTGTCGGTGAGCACCGAAAGGTCCAGGGCGGCCGTTTCTCCCAAGCTCTCTATCTGTTCGATAATCGCTTGCACGCTGGGCGCGATTACGATTGCGCGCTCGGTTGGCGCTATTGATCGGCCCGATCTTACGAATAGGGGGTCACCCAGAGTTTTGCGAAGCCGGTTGAGCAAGTGGCTAATCTGCGACTGCTCGAGAGAGAGCCGGGCCGCCGCCTTGGTAACTGAGCCTTCCTCAAAGACCGCTCGAAACACCTTCAAAAGCTTTAGGTCGAGACTGTTGATATGAATATTTTTCATATGTCTGATGTAGAACGCAATATTCATTCATACAACTGCCGCTACTATGCATGGCCTTGAACGCAGAATTCGCTGCTTTCGGGGAAAGGGCTTTCCATGCTGGAATTCGCAACGCTGGCCACTTTTGTCGCGGCCTCCGCTGTGCTCGCTCTGGCGCCCGGGCCCGACAACCTGTTTGTTATGGCGTCGTCGATCCAAAGCGGCGTCAAGGCGGGGCTTTTCGTTACGCTGGGTCTTTGCTCAGGCTTGATTGTCCATACGCTGGCTGTTGCTTTTGGTCTTGCTGCTGTGTTCGCAGCATCTCCGGAAGCGTTCACGGTGCTGAAGCTGGTTGGCGCTGGTTATATTTTGTACCTAGCGGTGCAGGCTTGGCGCTCTGAAGCGGAGACTGGTGCAGGCAATGGCGAAAAGAGTGGCGAGAAAACAAATGTCAAACACCCAAGCGGCTGGGCAATGGTGCGCCGTGGCTTCGTGATGAATGTCACCAACCCCAAGGTTGCGATATTCTTCCTCGCATTCCTGCCCCAATTTGCAGACGCGCAAGCTGGCTCTGTTCCGCTTCAACTTGTGACTTTGGGCGCAGTGTTTATGCTCGTGACGCTGATGGTGTTCAGCGCCATCGCTGGGGTTTCAGGTCTTGCCGGCGCAGCGGTTCTCCAATCGCAGAAACGGCAAATAACCATCAATAGACTGGCCAGCGCAGTCTTTGCATTTCTGGCGCTTAACCTCTTACTCACTGCGCGATAAATGACTTCATGAAAGGGATAATATGACACACAACATCAATCGGCGGACGATGGTAATCGGCGGGCTGACCGCTTTGACAGCATGTTCCAAACCCGCGCAAAGCGTCGGCGTGTTTCGCGACAATGATCGTCCCATTGTGAGCGGGCCGGGGGCTGATGGTGCCAACATCTCCTGCGATAATGCAAGCGTGCTTCAATCCTCGGTTACTGATCGAATTGTCCAGCCCACCGATTTCACGAGCCTGCCAAGCTGCAAAATGACCCCTGACAGTTTTGAAGGCCCCTATTACACCTGTGTGAAGCCGCGCGGGAAAGCCATTGCGGGAGAGCGTCAAGGCCAACCGCTTCTCGTTGCCTTGCAGGTAACAGATGAGAAGTGTCAGCCGGTCGAGAATGCCATCGTCGATATCTGGTCGTGTGATGCGGAAGGGTATTACTCCGCTTTCACCGCATCGCCCGATGAGCTTGCAACCAGCGGAACCAATGTGGCGCCTCAAACCAATGAGCGCTTCTGCCGCGGGACTCTTGCCACAGACAAGGACGGCATCGCCGAATTTGCGACGATCTATCCCGGATATTATGCGGGCCGCGCCATCCACATCCACTATAAGATACACGTCGGCAACAAAGCCTTCATCACAAATCAAGCTTTGTTTCCCGAAGTGTCAAACAGCCAAGTGCTGGAGCAATCGCCATACTCTAAGGAACGAGGAACAAGGCGGATTATGAACGCTGAAGAAGCAGATGGCGGGTTCGATCAATTCGCCATCCTTGAGCGCGGCGATGATATGCTGGCGCTCTTGCGCGTATCGCATGACTTCGGGTGATGTGTGGTCAGTCGACGGCTGGACAAGCATGACACGCCCAGTGCGTGACAGCAGCCGTTAACTTGGGCCTATGACGGTAACTGCTACTTTTGGATAGAACCCTCATAAGCCGACCTTCCACTTCCACTCCCAGATGCGGTCATAGAGCGACGGCCTTAAGTGGGCCGCTTGCGGGCTGTCCGCTTCTGGTGAGCCGGCAGTGCCAAGCGGCCATTCTGCTTACGACCCAATTTCAGTCTAACCGTGCATGACGAATTTACCCGGCAATTAGTCGATCGCGGCGGATGAAGCT
>JBCAZT010000174.1:0-3273 GCA_038532855.1 Pseudomonadota bacterium | reverse complement strand
ATTTTGTCCCCGTTTCTTTGCCACTCCCGGGAGCATTTGATCATGTTCTGGTTCGCGCGAATATAGGCGGGAACCTTTATTATCTCGATGGCACATCCTTGGGCGCAAACCTCACCACAGTGGGCAATGTGCCGAATTTCGAATATGCTCTGCCGATCAGGGCAAGCGGCGGCGATATTGAACCGATTAAGCAAGTTCTTCCACGTGCGCCGGATACTATTTCTGAGGTGAGTGTTGATGCAACTGCCGGTATTGATCTGCCGACGCTCGTTACAATGACAGTCAACCTTTTCGGCCCATCAGCTGCGCAATTTAGCGCTGCTGCCGAAAAACTAACAGATGATCGAAAGCGTCAGATGGCGCGGAGAATGAACAGCAACATTTCGATGGTCGATCTCGAAATCATCCCAGGCGAGGATGACAGCGTTTCGACTATGGTCCTTACCGGGATTGCTAACACGGATTTTCAATTCACCGGCCTTCGCGGCGAAGTGGGACTTGGTATGTTTGCCGGGTCGATGCGGTTTTCGCCCAATCGTTCGCGCCGGGAATGGCGCGATATTCCGGTCAGCAATATGCGGCCTCGCAGTACGACGATGACCGTCAATCTGAAACTGCCTGAAAACATCGGCGAGTTTGAATTGCGCGATGCGGAACCTGTCGATGTTGAGATCGCTGGACGCAGATACACACGTTCCATCAAGATGGATGGAAATACGGTTTCGGCGACTGAAAATCTGATTGGTTACGGTGGTGAGACATCGCCTGAGATCTTTCGCGAAGAACGCCGCAAATCAGCGGCACTGGCGCGGCAAAAACCACGTTTGGTCGCCTCTGAGGATGCACCGCGCATCTGGCGCTATGCGACGCAGAAAGACCGAAGTGCGTTGGAACCGCTTGAAAAAGCTTACGCGCAGTTGATTGCTAACGATCCAGATGAAATGATGCCCTATATCACGCGCGCAGCGTTCCGTTACGACACCTATGATTTCGCAGGTTCGCTGGAGGATATGAATAAAGTCGTTGAACTGGAGCCAACGGCTGAGTTTTACGGCCAGAGGTCCACGGTCCACTCGATGCTTGGCAATCACGATGCTGAGCAAGCGGACCTCGAAGAAGCTTACGCGCTTGACCCGACACCAGCCAGAGCAATGGACTTAGCCGGTACGCTCGCCTTGCGCGGCAAATTGGAAGAAGCACGCGATATTCTGGAATATGAAGACGGTGATGAAGGCGTTCGCGAGGAATTAGCCGTATCGCTTGCGGAATTGGATGCCCTTGAAGGTGATAGCGAAGGTGGATTGCTGCGTATTTCAGACATGCTTTTGGATAAACCAAACGATGGGTATCTTTTGAATGAGCAATGCTGGTTTATGGGTGTGTGGAACATCGACTTAGAAGAGGGCCTTGCGGTCTGCAAAAAGGCAGTTGAAAACAGCGATAATACGGCAAGCGCAATTGATAGCCGAGCAATGATGTTCCTGCGCAATGGCATGTTTGAAGAAGCCAAAGCTGATGTGAAAGCTGCGCTTGAACTCAATCCCAATCAAGCAGCGTCGATCCTTCTAAGAGGTCTGATCCGACTAGAGGAGGGAGATAAGGGCGGTCAGGCGGACATTGATGATGCGCTGGCTCGTGATCCTAGTATGCGGGAAACCTACCGTTTGTGGGGTTTTGATATCTAACGCAGGTGCCCACGTCCCATCAGACCTTGGTCTTTTGACAAAATTGGGCCTGATGTAACTTAGTCTGATGTTCCACGAATTGTGGTCTAGGAGGACTAAGGCAATGACAAGCACCATTCAGGCCGGTGTGTTCAGCGACGCCCCTGTTATGCAGGAAGAACGCTTGCCGCCGTTCCTGCGTATCACCCTGAGGCGTTGGACAAAATGGTACGTTGGAGGCTCTGAGCTATTTTGGCCGTTCACAGATGCGACCATCCGCTTCTTTGTCGCCTTGTGGTTTTTGCGGTCAGGCCTGGTGAAAGCGGCTGATTGGGATACAGCCCTTTTGCTTGCTGAAAGTGAGTACCCAATTAGCTGGATGAGCGCGTATAACGCTGCGGTCACTGGTCTCGCCATCGAATTGATTGCTCCTATCTTGTTGATCCTAGGGTTGTTTACGCGCCCTGCTGCACTGGCGATGGGCGCTCTCACGATTGTCTCGCAAGCGGTCTATATCCCGACGACAACCAATCTGATCGTCATCGCGATCCTTTTTTGGTATCTTGTCCACGGGCCTGCTGCCTTGTCGATTGATCGAGCTGTATCATCTGGAATGAAGCAAAGTGCGCTACCATTGGCGCGCCCGATTGTATTAGCGGGGGAGTGGCTGAGAAACAGTTCAGCTCCTTTTGTGATGGCTGTGATACGGTTCTGGTTGGCAGTGTCTTTGCTTGCCTATGCCCACGTGATTGATCCTCCCATCATTGCGCGAACCTGGCTGCCAATTACCATCTTCTCTGGTTTTCCTGATTGGCTCGCGCTTTTATCGGCAGGTTTGCTGATCCTTGGGATTGCAGCGGGACTGGTATCCTATGCGCTGTTCTTCTTGATCGGCTTTTTCATGATCGCTGGAGCGCATCCCAATGTAACCTTTTTCCCGTTTCTGTTGCTCGCAATCTACGAAGCGAAGGGGGCCGGAATGATGTCGGCGGACGGTTTCATTTGGCGATGGCTAGAACGCAATGTCCTGTTCGATCGCGAGTATGCCGACATACCTGAAAGTTGGCCGCATATTGTCGTTGTCGGCGCTGGCTTTGGTGGGCTTGCTGCCGTCGCCCGACTTAAGCGGCTTCCGGTGCGGATCACTCTGATTGATAAGCGCAATTATCATTTATTTCAGCCACTTTTGTATCAGATTGCGACAGCCACGTTGAACCCGTCTGACATTGCAACACCTATTCGAAGCTTGTTTGGCAGCGATGGCAATGTGCGAGTTTTGAAAGGTGAGGTCATGGGCATTGATAAAGATGGCCAAAATGTCTCACTTGCCAACGGGGAGGTGATTGCTTTTGACAAGCTCTTGATCGCGACCGGGGCAACGCATTGCTACTTTGGGAAAGATCAATGGAGCGAGCACGCCCCTGGCCTTAAAACAATAGAAGATGGCGTGGCTGTGCGTGGCACCATTTTGAACGCGTTTGAAAAAGCTGAAGCGAGCGATGATCCGGAACGAATAAAGCGATTGCTTACTTTTGTAGTGGTCGGGGCCGGACCCACTGGCGTCGAGCTTGCTGGGGCAATCGCTGAGCTGGCCAAGATAAACGTTGCG
>JBCAZT010000173.1:0-3369 GCA_038532855.1 Pseudomonadota bacterium | reverse complement strand
CCACCGGGCACGCCTCTTGGCAGAAGCCGCAATAGATGCATTTCGTCATGTCGATGTCATAACGCGTGGTGCGGCGGCTGCCGTCCTCGCGTGGCTCAGATTCGATAGTGATCGCCTGCGCTGGGCAAACAGCCTCGCACAATTTGCACGCAATGCAGCGCTCTTCGCCATTGGGATAACGACGCAGCGCATGCTCGCCGCGAAAACGCGGGCTAAGCGGCGATTTCTCAAACGGATAATTGATCGTCACCTTGGGCTTGAAAAAATACTTCAAGGTCAGCGCATGCGCTTTGACAAATTCGTAAAGCGTGAAGCTCTTGGCGAGTTGAGTGATGGAGGTCATTGGCTAAGCACCTCTTCTCCAATTTCTTTAAAACTTGGACTGCACGCACCTGTCGCAAAGGCTGTTATACGCCCGCGGTCAGACTCGGTAGGAGGAGAGTACCGACTGATTGTAGCGAGACTCAGTTGGTCGCGTACGAACTGGAAGTTCGCAATATACTCCATTCCGTCTGGGCCAAGTGCGGAGAAGGAATATCGACGGGTATTTGCGTTGGGCGAGTTCGCTATTTCGAACTTCTGCTTACCCAACAAAAACTCTGGAGCGAGACCTTCGACATTGACCTCTAAACGGTCATAGTGATCCCAACCGGCCGGAACTTCTGGGATTTGCCCGTTGAGAACAATTGTATCGCCCGATGTATCGGAAAAGTTGCAGCTCCATAGGATCGCAGGCATCGGCGCAGCAGATGGAGGAGCAGGAACCACCTTAATCGGCACAGTTTCCTGAAATGACATTACAGCCAACGGCACAAGAAACCAGCTCATGCCCAATGTCCCGCCGCCATCAAGTACCCGCTAATCAGCGCAACAAAAATCAAGCTCATCGGCAAAAACACCTTCCAACCAAGCCGCATCAGCTGATCATAGCGGTACCGCGGCACGGTCGCCCAGATCCAGCTGAAGACGAGGAAGAAGCCGAAGGTTTTGAGCAAGAACCACACGATGCCGGGCACATAGTAAAGCGGTGCCCACTCAATCGGTGGCAACCACCCGCCGACGAATAGGATCGTGCACAGCGAGCACATCAGCAGGATGTTCGCATACTCGCCGAGCCAAAAGAGCGCGAAGCTCATCGAGGAATACTCGGTCTGATAGCCTGCAACAAGTTCTGATTCCGCTTCGGTCAAATCGAACGGTGCGCGCGCGGTTTCTGCGAGCGCGCAGATGAAGAACACCACGAAAATCGGGAACAGCAGCGGGTTGAAAAAGAACCCATTCACAATCCCCAGCCCGTGCCCTTTTTGAGCCATCACAATGTCGCTCATATTGAACGATTTGGTCCACAACACGACGCAGACGAGGATAAAGCCGATAGAGACCTCATAAGAGATCATCTGAGCCGCCGCACGCATCGCGGAGAAGAACGGATATTTGGAGTTCGATGCCCAACCGCTCATCACCACGCCGTAAACGCCCAATGAGCTAATCGCGAGGATGTAGAGCAACCCCAAATTGATGTCGGATAGGACAAGGTCTTCGCTGAACGGGATCACCGCCCAGGCCGCCAATGCCACCGTAAAGGTGATGATCGGCGCGAGAAGGAAAATGGCTTTGTTCGCAGCGCTTGGGATGATGGTCTCTTGCAGGAAGACCTTCAGGCCATCTGCAAAGCTCTGGAGCAAACCAAACGGCCCCACCACATTGGGGCCCCGCCGCAGCATAACCGCGCCCAGCACCTTGCGATCGACATAGATCACCATGGCCACGGCTAGCATCAACGGCAGTGCGATGAGGAGGATCCCTGCGATGGTCGCGACGGTCCAAGCGGCTTCGTATGGGAGGCCAAGAGATACGAAGAAATCAGTCATCAATCGCCCCCGCCAAGAAAGCCTGAGGTCTCAGCTGGTGAACTTGCACTAGGGATGCCCTTTTCGCGCTTCTGAAAATTGGGGTTCTTCCAACCATTCTGTTCGTTGGCTTCGATCTTTTTATGAGGCCTGAACTCCAAAAACAGCACCGACAATAGAAGTACCGCCAAAAGAAGTAGGCCGCCTATGACGATAAGATCACTCACTCCGCCGCCTCCTTCATCTCATCGGCGTGGAGCAATTCAGCCGAACATTGCTGCATCACTTCGCTCGCACGGGCAATAGGGTTGGTGAGGTAGAAGTCCGCAATCGGATACGCGATAATTTCGCCTTCTGCTTTCGCCGAAGCGTCAGCCTTGGGCAGCGCGCCGTAATCCGCGAGCCCCTCTTCACCCAGAGCGGGCACCTCAGCGATCATTGCAGCCTGCAATTCACCAAAGCTATCAAAACCAACATTCACACCCAGCACATCGGCGAGTGCTCGCAGGATCGTCCAATCCTCGCGGGCATCGCCAGGGGCAAACACCGCTTTTTCCGCGAATTGCACGCGGCCTTCGGTGTTGACATAAGTGCCGTCTTTCTCGGCGTAGGAGGCCGCAGGCAGGATCACGTCGGCGCTGTGCGCGCCTTTATCGCCGTGGTGGCCGATATAGACCTTGAGGCTGTCGGCAAATGGCGCCGCGTCCATCTCATCTGCGCCAAGGCTGAGGAGCACTTTTGGCTTTGCGCTCGCAATCTCCGCCATGCCGCCGGGCACAGTGAAATCAAGCATCAGCGATCCCATACGAGCCGCGCTCATATGGAGGACGTTGAAACCGTTCCAATCATCGCGAACCAGCTTGAACTTGTCGACCAGCTTCAACGCCGCACCCAATGCGCCTTTCGCCAAAGCCGCGCCGCCAAGGATCACCGCCGGACGCTCCGCCGCTTTCATCGCATCACCCAAAGCCTTGGGCACGCGGTTTAGGACTTTCAGGTCTTCGCCGAGGAACGTCGTGGGGTAAGTCGTCTCCCATTCGGGCCCAACAACAAATACCTTCGCACCCGCTTTTACAGCTTTGCGAATGCGCGCATTCACCAAAGGGGCTTCCCAGCGGATGTGGCTGCCGACGATCAGGATCGAATCGGCTGTCTCGATCCCGGCAAAGGTCGAGTTAAAATTGACCGCCGCCATGTTGGAAACATCATAGGTCATGCCTGTCTGGCGCGCTTCGAGCAGGCTTGATCCGCTCGCTTTGAGCAGAGCCTTTGCTGCAAACATGGTCTCGCAATCGACCATATCACCAGCGACCGCAGCAATGCTGGAGGTATCTTTGCCCAAAGCGTCCTCGATAGCGCCAAAGGCTTCGTTCCAATCGGCGGGGGCCAGCTTGCCGTCACGGCGCACAAAAACCTTGTCGAGGCGCCGCTTGGTCAGGCCATCGACCTGATAACGGGCTTTGTCAGACAGCCATTCCTCGTTCACATCATCATTGATGCGAGGAAGCGCGCGCATAAC
>JBCAZT010000172.1:0-3491 GCA_038532855.1 Pseudomonadota bacterium | reverse complement strand
ATCGCCAAAATCGCTCTAAACGATGGGCCGCATACGGTGGAGCGTGATGCCAATCTGTTCATTCGCTTCAGCAATAGCGAGCTTTACGATCTTCACAGTGATAGCTTGCACTCGGCTGTCTTGGACGAAGAGCGTTTCGCAAATGTGGTCGGCCACCGCTTCGATCAGCTTGAAATGCACACCTTCGGGCAAGCCCTGCGCTGCCGCTTTCAAATCCATGTAATTCTTACTCGCCTCAAGCGGGGTGTCGGGATCATATTGATCCTCGACGTCATACCTGACCGCCATTGAGATGCGCAGCGGTTGGGGTTTACCTGTTTCCTCTGAGTAAATACCCGTGAGGACATCGACTTCGAGATCGTTGACTTCGAGAATAAGCGAATCGGTCATTTGCATGGCGCGGCTTTAGCCCGGATTGCTCCAGCGTGCGAAGATCGCGGTGGGCAAAAGGCGTGCATTTTCACCCTGCTCACGAACAGCCAAGTCGCCATGCTCAATCTTGCCGGGCAATTCGCGCAAGGCCTCTGCCAATAATCCCGCAATCGCAAGGCTGCTCATGCGCACGGCATAGACGGTGAGGAACAGGAAACGGCTATTTTGATCGAGCAATTTCGCGCAATCTCCGATCAAGGCCGGTAGCCCCTCTTCCAAACGCCAAGTCTCATTTTTAGGACCCCGGCCGAATTTGGGCGGATCCAAAATAATCCCATCGTAGCGCTTTTCCCGCCGTACTTCGCGCGCTGTAAACTTCGCAGCATCATCGACAAGCCAGCGTATCGGGTGGTCTTCCATTCCGGATAGCGCCGCATTCCCGCGCGCGTGTGCTACCGATTTTTTCGACGCATCGACATGGGTCACGCGCGCTTTTTCTGACAGTGCAAGCGAGCCAACCCCAGTATATCCAAACAGGTTCATCGCCTCTGCGTTTTCGCATCCTTCAAGCTGCGCATTCATCCATTCCCATACCGGCGCCATATCGGGGAAGAATTGCAAGTGCCGAAAAGGCGTAGGCTGCGCGGTGAATTTCACATCCTTCCATCCGAGCGGCCACCCCTCTTCAGGCAATTGCGGCGCATCGCTCCAACGACCGCCGCCATCTTCGTCAGAGCCCGGCGTAAATTCGCTATCCGCTTCCCAATCCGCGATGCGCGGTGTCCACATGGCTTGCGCTTCGGGGCGGATAAAGCGGTAGGGGCCGAACGCTTCCCACTTTCGGCCATGCCCGCTGTCGAGCAAGCGATAAGCATCCCAGCCCTCGCCCACCATCAATTGCGGTTCGCGGATTAACTCCGCCATCAGGCAGCCGCATCCCCGGTTCCGTGCGCGCTGTTTGCGAGCACATATTCGCGCGCAGCTTCATACGACCCGCCGAGTTCCGCATAGCGTTCCTCGCGGCCAAACAAATCGCCAACTCTCGGCGGCAGGGATGGCCGAACGCCGGTCGCCCGTTCCACCGCATCACGGAATTTCGCCGGATGCGCGGTTGCAAGTGTGACCATTGGCACCCCGCCCAGATCACCTGCCTCCAGAGCTTGCTTTGCAGCGCTCACACCCACGGCGGTGTGTGGGTCGATCACTTGGCCCGCCGCTTGGTACGCCCATTGCAGCGCTTGTGATGTTTCGTTCTGATCCGCGCTATAGCTTGCAAACAAGCCAGAGGCCCCTTCGCGCTGCGCATTGGTCAGCTGCATGGCTTGTTCTTTCTCAAATCCGCGCATCTGAGCCGCCATAGCCGCCCCATCGCGCCCGCCCACATCAAACAGCAACCGCTCAAAATTCGAGCTCACTTGAATATCCATCGATGGCGTAATCGTCGGTGTCACGCCGCCTGCTGAATAATCCCCGCTTGATAAAGCGCGGTGCAGGATATCATTTACATTGGTTGCGACAATCAGCTGCTCAATCGGCAAACCCATTTGCGCCGCGACATAGCCTGCAAAGATATCGCCAAAATTGCCCGTGGGTACACTGTAGGCTGCTTTGTAATCAGGCGCGCCCAATTGTACGCCTGCATAGAAATAATAGACAACCTGCGCCATCAACCGCGCCCAGTTGATTGAATTGACTGCCCCCAGATTAAGCGGCCCGCCAAGCGGCGCATTCACTGCCTCATCTGCAAACATCTGCTTCACATGACGTTGCGCATCATCAAAGCTGCCCTCGATCGCGATGTTAAAGACATTGGGCGCACGCACCGTTGTCATTTGGCGGCGTTGGACATCGCTCACTTTGCCGTGCGGGTGCAGCATGAAAATTTCCACCCGATCAAGACCAGCAACCGCGCGAATGGCAGCAGAGCCGGTATCTCCGCTGGTTGCGCCAACAATTGTCAAACGCGCATCACGGCGTTCAAGGAAGGTTTCAAACAACCGGCCCAGCATCTGCAAAGCCACATCTTTAAACGCGAGCGTTGGACCGTGGAACAGCTCGAGCAGCCAGTGCCGATTATCAAGCTGCACCAAAGGCGTTACCGCATCATGGCTGAACTCTGCATAGACTTCCTGGCACAGCTGGATAAGCTCATCATCAGAAAGGCATGTGCCAACAAACGGCTTCATCACTCGCGCTGCAACCGCCCAATAGGGTTCCCCGCGCATGGACCGGATTTCTTCGTCGCTAAAGCGCGGCCATTCGCGCGGCAGGTACAATCCGCCATCGCTGGCCAGACCGGTTAGAGTGACGCCTTCAAAATCAAGAACAGGCGCATTGCCTCGGGTTGATACATATTCCATTTGGTTGAGCCGCTTAGCCGTGTGGGGGGAAAGCGGCAAGGTCTCACACCGTGCGGCGGCCTCGAATTTAAGGCCGCAGCAATCTTAGCCAACCCGCAGAAGGTCGGCGCAGCGCTTGGTCCCGTCAAAGCGCTGCCCAGGGTGACAAAGGTTACACCGTGTCACCTACAAGCCATATACTTTTCTCTCGTACTATCAATATTTTGCAATGAGTGCAGCGAAGGTTACGGACAGGGGATGAGAGGCTTGAATTCGCTCTAACACCTGCAAAGAGCCGTTTTAAGGACCCTTTGAACGGGCATGAGCGATGAAACTCGGCTAGCTGACGATGGGAAAGAGCCCGCCCGTATTATCATCCTCGTTGAGCTTAGGAAATGGCTTCGAGGGCCGCCTCTAGCTGCGACGCCTTAACCGCGAACGCAGAGCGAAGCCGTATATCACCAAAGCTGTGAGCGCAAAAAAGAACCATTGGCCAGCATAGGCAAGATGGTTGTTGGGCAGATCG
This sequence comes from Pseudomonadota bacterium, assembly GCA_038532855.1. Lineage (GTDB taxonomy): Bacteria > Pseudomonadota > Alphaproteobacteria > Sphingomonadales > Sphingomonadaceae > Erythrobacter. Next base: position 254 of record JBCAZT010000172.1, on the reverse strand, counting down.
TTGGGATCGGGTTTGGCCAAAGGTTGAAGGCCGGCGGACGGTTTGCTGGCAACCACTTTGAAGCGATTGCCAATTCGCACGAGCGTGCCTTCGACCATCCCGCCTTCGAAATCCGGCTGCTTTGCAGATCGCGACCAACCGATATCGCCATATGTGATGACAGTCGGCCCGGGCCCATCAAGATAATCAAAGGGCGAAACAACATGGCAAGTGTAACGATGCGCAAAGCCAGCCTGTCCAAGGGACAGGCTGGC
>JBCAZT010000171.1:0-3653 GCA_038532855.1 Pseudomonadota bacterium | reverse complement strand
GACGATGGTCATCTCGTCAGGAAAGCGCTCTTTCAAATGCGCCGGGATCGATACACCCGGTGCGTTGGTCTTGAAGGTGATGTAGAAGTGGTGATTGCCCGGCAATTCGCCGCCGCCAGTTTCAATCTCGCCCAGCACGCGGCCAACCACGGCGCGCAAAGCTTCCTGCACGATTTCATCGTACGGAATAAGGCTGTCGGGCGTTTCTTCTGTCATGACATTTCAAGAAGTGGCTGTGCGTAAGCCTCGGGTCAAGACTTTCATTTAAGTAATCCCTGTTTGCATGGGGTCGCGAGCAGCTTATAGCGCGCAAGAATATGACAAACCCCGCCTCTCCACCCGCACGCACCGGTTCGGTCGCCCGAAACACGGCCGAAACGAAGATCGATATTGCCGTCAATCTTGATGGCACCGGCACGTATGATGTTTCCACCGGGATCGGGTTTCTTGACCATATGGTTGAGCAGTTTTCGAAGCATTCTTTGATCGATGTGACGATGAAAGTGTCAGGAGATCTGCATGTCGATCAGCATCACACGACAGAAGATTCAGCGATTGCACTGGGTCAGGCATTGTCTGATGCGCTGGGGGACAAGGCAGGGATCGGCCGGTATGGCGCTGCTTATTCTCCGATGGATGAAACTTTAGCGCGGGTGGCTTTGGATATTTCGGGCCGTCCTTTCCTTGTTTGGAAAGCGGGTTTCACTCAGGAAAAGCTGGGGGAATGGGACACCGAACTGATCGAGCACTGGTTCCAATCTGTCGCGCAAACAGCAGGCATTACGCTTCATATTGAGCTGCTTTACGGCACCAACAATCACCATATCTGCGAGGCGATTTACAAAGGCTTTGCCCGCGCTATGCGTATCGCGGTGGAGCGTGATCCGCGAAAGGGGAGCGCAATACCAAGCACAAAAGGCCAGCTTGGGGGGTGATTGCATGTTTGTGATTGACCTTGAATACACCGCCTCGCTCGATGTGATTGACCAGCTTTTGCCTGATCATCAGGCGCATTTGCGGCAAGGACATGTGGATGGCGTGTTCCTTAGCTGGGGACGAAAACAGCCGCGCACAGGAGGCGTGATCCTTGCCGTTGGAGCGCGCGAAGAGGTTGAACGGCGCGCTATGGAAGATCCGTTTGTGCGCGAGGGTGCATGTACGGTGACTGTAACGGAGATGATCCCAACCTTTACCGCGCCGGGGCTGGAGGCGTTGGCGGCGTGAAAGTCGCGCTGATCGATTATGGTGCGGGCAACTTGCATTCGGTGCACAATGCTCTGAAAGCGGTGGGGGCCACGGTGGATGTGACTGCGGATGCCAACACCGTGCGCGCGGCTGATCGGATCGTTTTGCCCGGTGTGGGTTCTTTCAAAGCGTGCGCCGATGGCCTGCGTGCGCTTCCCGGCATGGTCGATGCGATGGCAGAGCGTGTCCATGTGGGCGGCGCACCGTTTCTGGGAATTTGTGTTGGCATGCAATTGCTGGCTGATCGCGGGCTGGAGTTTGGCACGCATAGGGGGCTTGGCTGGATCCCGGGTGAGGTGCGACTGATCGCGCCCACGGACCCTGCGATTAAAATTCCGCATATGGGCTGGAATGATGTCGCCCTGCTGCCCCACGCGCGCGGTTCTCATGTGATTGAGGAAGGGGAGGCGTATTTTCTGCATTCGTACCATTTCGCCGCTGAAAACCCGTCCGATATCGCCGCGATGACTGATCACGGCGAAGGGCTGGTCGCAGCCGTGGCGCGTGACAATGTGCTGGGCGTGCAATTTCACCCTGAAAAGAGCCAGCGCTTTGGGCTTGAACTGATGGAAAGGTTTTTGACGTGGGAGCCTTAGATCTTCTCAGGCTTGCTTATGCTCGCGCCGTAGCCACCCGCTCCCTCCACCCTTCCACCCGGATCGTACTCCGGAGTGATAATCCGGGTGGAAGGGTGGAGGGAGCGGGTGGCCCAGCCCAAGGTTAAGACGGATGTCTTGACCGCACCAGACAAAAGGACACACAGATATGCCTCGCATTAAACGCGGTGTTACCACCCGCGCCAAACACAAGCGGATCCTCGATCAAGCCAAAGGCTATCGCGGTCGCCGAAAAAACACCATCCGCATCGCGCGTCAGGCCGTCGAGAAAGCCGGTCAATACGCCTATCGCGACCGCAAAGTTAAAAAGCGCAGCTTCCGCGCGCTTTGGATCCAGCGCATCAACGCAGCTGTACGCGCAGAAGGCCTCACCTATTCGCAATTCATGCACGGCGTGAAACTTGCTGGGATTGAGCTTGATCGCAAAGTCATGGCTGATCTTGCCATGAACGAAGAAGCGGCGTTCAAAACCATTATTGCGCAAGCAAAAGACGCGCTTCCTTCCAGCTAAGCCATCCGGCCAAGCTTTAGGCACAGTCACACAAACGGCGCTGCCCCATGCGGGTTGGCGCCGTTTTTTGGTCGGGTGGCAACCGTTTGTAGTAAAGCGACTGGGAGCTTGTAAAATTGCGCCAAGTCGCGCAGTGTTCGAGGATGGGTCGAGGGAATCAGCACGGCGCGTTGAAAAGCGCACTGTTTAATCAGCCGCGCACAAGCATTGCGGCTGACCCAAAAGACTATTCAGTTCGCAGCCGTTTCTTCCAGCCGCCGCCCGAATTCGATGGCTGTTTCACCACCTTCTATCGCCTAATCCTCGAGGTGGATGGTGAAGGCACTGTCGAAGATTATTTACAGCCTGAATGGGGTAATATTCGCTTTTTTGCAGGCGGTCGGCCCGTTGCCCAATTGGGCGACACATCGGTGACTGCCCCCCGCTTAAGCGCAACCGGGCCAAGTTCTTTGCCCTGCCGTTTTGAGCTGGGCGCATCGCGCATGTGGGGGATTGGTTTTCTGCCGCTTGGCTGGGCTAGGTTTATGGATGTGGATGCCTATGATCGCGTCAATTCGGTCAGCGATGGCGCAGCAGACCCGGTCTTTGCCAAATTTGACTGTATGTCGGATGTCCTGTGCAATCCTGATATCAGCGAAGAAGACCAGTTGGCCTCCATTGTTGAAAATATGCGAGCGCTTATGAGGCCAAATCGGGACGAGCCTAAGATCCTCAGGGTCCACGCAGCCCTCGTTGATGAAAACCTCGCCAGCGTTGGCGAATTGGCCGATGCAAGCGGGATGAGCGTGCGCACATTAGAGCGTGTTTGTCGGCGGTATTTTGGCTTTACCCCCAAACTCCTGATGCGCCGCCAACGGTTTATGCGCAGCTTGACAACTTTCATGCTCAATCAGGGCCAAAGAGGCGGCAATCGGTGGACGGAATCGATGGATGAACATTACCACGATCAGGCGCAGTTCACGCGTGAATTCCACACCTTCATGACAATGAACCCAAGCGAATATGCAAGCTTGGATCACCCCATCTTGTCGTCCTTTGTGGAGGCACGGGCCCGAGTTTGGGGTTCAGCCGCGCAGACTTTGGACAAGCCAGATAGTAGAACGCCACGCTAAAACTTAGTGTTCGCGCGGATATAATTATTGATCAGTTACAAATTTTAAATGTTCAAATAAGATTTGTAATCTAGCTTTAAAGTCAAGCGTGAATGCAAATTGCGGCGCTGGTCTTTTGGGTGCTCAATGACGAATATATTTAGCAAATATGTTTCGGTTCGGTTTGCG
>JBCAZT010000170.1:0-3706 GCA_038532855.1 Pseudomonadota bacterium | reverse complement strand
ACTGGTTGCTGGGAATGTTCCCGCTCAATGAAAGTGGCAGGCCTGACCCGACCGAGTTTACCAAGTGGTTTGGACCGTGCATCATCATCGCGACCATAATCTTGCCAGGCATCATAGCAGGCAAATTGCACCAAAAACGCGAGCTCGGCATTGATGTAGTCGCGGCAGACGAAGCGAACACTACGCGAGGCGGAGCGCTTGATCACCTTTATCGCGCGCTTTTGGTCCCACTGGTTGAATTTGTCGGGCGTATCGGTTGGCCGATCATTCTAATCTTGGCCTTGGTTCTGACTTACCGGATTTGCGATGCGATCTGGGGCACGTTTGCTTACCCATTTTATTTAGGGGAATTGCAATACACCAATGATGAGGTGGCCTTCGCGTCCAAGTTCTTTGGCATTGGCGCGATTATCGCAGGGCTGGCGTTGGGCGGCTATATGCTGACTGTGCTTGGTCGGATGCTGACACTCACCTTGGGCGCATTGCTGGCAGCGCTTACCAACCTGCTTTACGCCGATATGGCCGTAGGCGGCGCGAATATGCAGTGGGCCAGCGATCTGGTCGGATTTTCATGGCTTATCAGCACGATTGCGCCATTCGGATCAGAAGCACTGCCGCGCCTGACCTTTACAATCATGTTCGAAAACCTTGCGATCGGTATCGCGGGAGCTGCCTTTGTCGCGTGGCTTTCTTCCATCGTTTCTAAGAAATATGCGGCCGTCCAATACGCTCTGTTATCGTCGCTGACTCTGCTTGTCGGTACATTGGGACGCGGCGCGTTGGGCCAGATGATAGAGGATCGCGGATATTTCGACGTGTTTGTGCTGACCACCTTTATTGGTCTTGTCGCGGTCGTGTTGTGTTTGGCGGAATGGTATCGCCAGTCCCGCGCCGGAGCGAAATCGGGCGTAGTTGCGCCTGAAGCTGCCTCCCAGCCAGCCGAGTGAATGGCGCTCCACCTCAAGGGTTTTCAGCTGCGCTAAAACCCTATCTTGAAAAAGAAGTGCTGGCCGCTTTCGCTGTCGGCATCTCTTCCGGGTTTCCCTACGCGATGATTGGCGCAACGTTGACGACGCGGCTTGCGCAAGATGGGATTGATACCAAGACTGTGGCGGCCTTCACGCTCGCCTTCCTCTTCTACAATTTTAAAGTCCTGTGGGCGTGGGTGATTGATGGGGTTCGCGTGCCCATAATTGGCGCGTTGGGGCAGCGCGTTTCTTGGATGCTGCTTGCAGGTGCTTCGGTGATCGCGGCTGTCGTCAATCTCGCGCTGGTTGATCCCACTGCAAGCCTGACTGCCACCATCATCGCAGCTGTGCTTGTCGGAGTGGCGGGTGCGACTTTTGATATCGTGATTGATGCCTACCGCATTGAAATCCTGCGCCCCGATCAGCTTGGCACGGGGTCGGGTATGAACCAATATGGCTGGCGCTTGGGCGCAGCGGGGGCGGGGGCGTTGGCTTTGGTGATCGCGGCGCGTTTCGGGTGGGAGGCGGCCTATATCGCCTGCGCTGCCTTTGCACTGCCTGCTATGCTGACCGCGCTGATTATGGGGGAGCCTGCAAGACGAAAGGCTCAAAACGCGCGGCGAGGGTTCGGCGAAATTTGGCAGTCTGTTGCAGGGCCGTTTGCCGAGTTTTTTCAGCGGCACGGCGCGTGGCTGGTGCTTGCCTTTATCCTCATTCACAAAATCGGCGATACGCTGGCCAACCTCACATTCCGGCTGCTGTTCGAGCATTTGGGCTACACCAATGATGAGATCGCGATTTACGATGTAGGCTTTGGCTTTTGGGGCTTTTTGATCGGGATATTTGTGGGCGGGATTATCTACGCGAGGGCCGGATTGAAGCGCTCTGTCTTGCTGGCGCTTATCCTGATGGCTGTGTCCAATCTGAGCTTTGCAGCCCTTGCCGCGTCGGGTCATTCCAATTGGGGGATGGCAGGCGCGATTGGGTTTGAAAATTTCGCCAGCGGATATGGCGGAGTGGTGGTGGTCGCCTATTTTTCGGCGCTGTGCGATTTGCGCTTTACCGCGGCGCAATATGCGTTGATTTCAGCAGGCGCGAGCGTAGTGGGGCGCCTGCTCACTGGCACGACGGCAGGCGCGTTGATCGAAGGGATGGGTTATGTGCAGTTTTATGTGCTGACGACTGTGCTGGCATTGCCAGGAATAGCGCTGTTTGCATGGATGATGCGGGCAGGTTTGGTGGATGACGCACTGGGCAGTGCGGGTCGCGAAGAAACCTAGTCCGGTATCTCATCATTCAGTTTGAGCGCTTCACCAGCCAGATAGAGCGAACCTGCAATGAGCACTGGGAAATCATCCGAGGGCAAGCTGAGCAGCGCGTCTTCCAGATTGTCCGCCGCGATTGCATCCGGTCCGAAAGCCGAGGCCGGGTGAGAATCGTGTCCGGGCACGGGGACAATGCGAAGCGAACGCACGCGGTCTCCGAGCGGATCGAGCAGAGCACTCGGGTCTTTGTTGGCAAGCATTCCGAGAACGAGGTGCATCGACCCATCGAACGCCTCAGCAATCGCCGCGCCGGCGCTGGGATTATGACCGCCATCGAGCCATACGGTCCGATTGCCTATGAGAGGGCCCGTTCTCAATTTTTGCATGCGCGCAGGCCATTTCGCTGATCCAAGACCAGCAATAATGGCCCTTGGCGAAGGGGGTAATTCCACCTGATGACGCACCATAGCCACGGCGAGAGCTGCGTTTTGAGATTGGTGTTTTCCCTCGATACCAAGCTTTGGAAAATCGAATTCGCCTTTTTGATCCCGATATCCTTGCTCGCCAAAAAACCAGTCCCGCCCAAGCCGGTGAAGAAGGGAACCCGCATTGGTCGAACAAACCTTTATCTGCTTGCTTGTGATGCTGTCTTCATTGATCGACAACAACGGCACACCCCGTTTCGCAATCCCCGCTTTCTCAAACGCGATCCGCGCCATGGGCTCTTTCGGCACGCCTTCCTCAGGCGCGAGCAGGAACTTTTCGTGATCGATCCCCAACGCGGCGATCCCGCAGGCGGCCAGTACATGCGGTTTCAAGACATTGGTCGCATCAAGCCGTCCGCCTAGGCCCACTTCGACAATGCAAGCATCGGCTGGCACGCGCGAAAATTCTAGGAAAGCAGCTGCAATCGTGACTTCAAAAAAGCTTGGTGACAGTCCCTCGGCCGCATCGAACACTTCTTCTAGCAATTTGGCAAGCCGCGCGTCTTCGATGAGCTTTCCTGCCACCCGAATACGCTCATTATAGCGCACAAGATGCGGGCTGGTCGTGACGTGGACACGCTTGCCATCGGCTTCCAAGATCGCACGCAGAAATGCGCATACAGACCCTTTGCCATTGGTGCCTGCGACATGAAAGACGGGCGACAATCGGTCTTGCGGATTGCCAAGCCGCTCCATCAGAGCGGTCATCGTATCAAGATTGATCCGCCCTGTTGCGAGCGACAAGGCGTTCAGCCGGTCGAGCTGCGCCTGAACACGCGGATCATCCGAAGTGCCAAAGTCCAAATCATTCCTCCCAAGAATGGGGAGGGGGACCATGCATCGCATGGTGGAGGGGCACGGTCAGCAGGACAAATGGATGCGGCGGGAGCCCCTCCACCAGACTGCGTCTGGTCCCCCTCCCCGGATCGGGGAGGATCACTTATGCCGCCTCAGATGGCTGCATATAATCCAGCACACTTGCCAGGGT
>JBCAZT010000169.1:0-3882 GCA_038532855.1 Pseudomonadota bacterium | reverse complement strand
CGGACATCAACAAACGCCCCGAATTGAACAAGACCCAAACCTCGCGCCCGAACCGAAGACAGAGCCCGACCCAAGCGCTGAGCTGGATAGTGCACCAGATCAATCTGATGCGCGCCAGAAGGACTTGTTCAACGAGCCTGTCACTGAGGCCGATGCCTTTGACGAGTTAACGACAGCAAGGCTCCTGAAAGGGAGAGAAAGATGAAACCGCGTATCAATATTTATCTTTCCGAACAAAATTTTGCGCGCCTTCATGCCGCCGCTGGACGGCCAGGAAAAACGCTAAGCGGCATCATTGATGAGGCGTTAGACGATTATTTCAACGGCGCCCGGCAAGATGAGCGCGAATCGGCCATGCTTCGGCGCCTGGACCGGATGACACGCCAGTTTAACCGGATTGAGCAAAAGAACGTCGTAAATGGTGAGGCGCTAGCGTTATACATACGCTACTTCCTAATGGTCACACCGCATTTGCCGAGCGACCAAATCGATGCAGCGCGCGCTAAAGGCGATCAGCATTTCGATCAGTTCCTAGAACAATTAGGCCGTGACCTACAAAGCGGCAAAAGGCTGCTTCAGCGCGCGGTCGATGATGTGATTGCTGAACAGGCTGAGTTTTTCACTGAGGAAGATTTGGAGCGGCTGCATCAGCCGCTGCCAGAAACATCGAAGCGCGAGGCAGGCCATGCGTGAGAGTGGTAGCATTAAACGAACGTCTGAAATGTTGGCGACGGCGCTTGGTGAACAAATAATCGCAGCGCTGCGCGATCCCGCCGTCATTGAAATTATGATGAATCCCGATGGGCGACTTTGGATTGAGCGCCACGGTGATGGCCGAATTGATACCGGGTCAGAGCTTTCACCACATGAAGTTGAACGGGTCATCCGCCTCGTGGCCAGCCATGTCGGTCGGAGCGCCACCCAGGATGCCCCCATTGTCTCCGCCGAATTGCCATTGAGCGGCGAGCGTTTTGAAGGGGTTTTGCCGCCGGTCACCCGCGCGCCATGTTTTTCTATTCGTAAACCAGCTGCGCGGATCATTACCCTCGATGAGTATGTGCGACATGGAACAATGAGTGCGCAAACTTCGATCGCCCTCAAAGACGCTGTCCAATCTCGCGCCAATATTCTGATCGTAGGTGGCACCGGATCAGGAAAGACAACGCTGGCGAATGCCTTGCTTGCAGAAGTCGCCGCAACTGGCGATCGCATTGTTCTGCTTGAAGATACCCGAGAACTGCAATGCGCTGCGGACGACACGGTTGCCCTTCGCACGCAGCCGGGGACGGTTGAACTCGCTGACTTGGTGCGCTCAACCCTGAGATTGCGCCCGGACCGTATTATTGTCGGTGAAGTGAGAGGGCCTGAAGCGCTTGATATGCTCAAAGCCTGGAATACCGGGCACCCGGGTGGCATCGCGACGCTGCACGCCAACTCCGCCGAGGCGGGGCTCCATCGATTAGAACAATTGATCGGAGAAGCTGCCCACAACGTGCCCCATGATCTGATCGCTGAAACCATTGACAGGGTAGTGTTCATTCGGCGCGTGTCAGGTGGCCGACAAGTAGAAACGCTACTCCAGGTCGGCGGGCTTACACGGCACGGCTATGAGCTCACGCCGATAACGACCAGCCCAAAACCCATCTCATCCATACCCATGACGTCAAAAGAGAAAGGACGCCCTCATGAATAAGTCTATCGTAAAAGGTGTTGCCTTGACGGCATTCGTCGCGATCCTCGCGCTGCCCGCCCATGCTGCCGGATCAGGTATGCCATGGGAGGGACCGCTGCAATCAGTATTGGAGTCGATCGAAGGCCCAGTCGCTAGAATACTCGCAACGATCGTCATCATACTGACTGGGCTGGCGCTGGCCTTTGGAGAAAGCGGCGGCGGCATGCGTAAACTGCTGCAAATCGTATTCGGCCTTTCGATCGCGTTCGCAGCGACGAGTTTCTTTCTCTCCTTCTTCTCATTTGGCGGCGGAGCGGCGTTCTAATGCAATCCGTTCGAGAGCTTCCACCTGGATATAGCGTGCCTCTGCACCGATCACTGACTGAGCCAATTTTGCTCGGCGGTGCGCCGCGCATGGCTGCAATCATAAATGGAACGCTCGCCGCAGCACTCGGGCTGGGCATGCAACAATGGGGCATCGGTATCGTCTATTGGATCTTGTCTCACGGCCTCTGTGTCTGGGCCGCAAAACGCGACCCTAAATTCACCGAAGTGCTCACCCGTCACATTCGCCACAAGGGGCTTCTGTCATGCTAAACCTGTCAGAATATCGAAAACGGCCTCGCGGCATGGTCGACTATTTGCCATGGGCCGCGATTGTCGCTCCGGGCATTGTGCTCAATAAGGATGGCGCGCTGCAACGCACCTGCCGATATCGCGGGCCCGATCTGGAGAGTGCCACGCCAGAGCAATTGGTGGCCTATACCGCGCGGGTCAATAACGCACTACGACGGTTTGGATCAGGCTGGTCACTGTTCTTTGAAGCTGTGCGCAGACCTGCTCTTATCTATCCTTATTCGCAGTTTCCCGATCCGGTCACCTGGCTGATTGATGAGGAACGTCGAAATACCTTCCTCCAAGCTGGCAGTCATTTCGAGACGGACTTTTACCTAACTTTTTGCTGGCTGCCGCCCGCTGATAGAGCGAGCCGGGTAGAGCGAGTATTGATCGATGACCCAAATGATGCACCGCGCGCTTTTTGGGACAATGCCAAGGATGTTTTCATCAATCAGACAGATCGAAGTCTCGATCTCATCCAAACGCTGATGCCAGAAGCCGAATGGCTGAATGACGATGAGACGCTGACCTATTTGCATGCCTGTGTCTCAACCAAGCGCCACCCCGTCCGGCTGCCAGATACGCCCATGCACTTGGATGGGGTGTTGACCGATTGCGCCCTCAAGGGAGGCTTATCACTGCAGCTTGGGGAGAGTGCGCTCCGCGTCATCTCACTTCAAGGGTTTCCAGGTGCAACAGAACCGGGACTTCTGGCGGAACTTGATCAACTTGGGTTTTCCTATCGCTGGGTCACGCGCTTTTTACCGCTTGATAAAACAGATGCGGAAAAGACGCTGAGCCGATACCGGCGTCAATGGTTTGCAAAACGCAAATCAATCATGACCATCCTAAAAGAGACGTTGGAAAATGAGCCATCACCGCTTGTGAATAGCGACGCGGATAATAAAGCCGCGGACGCTGATGAAGCGTTGCAAGCGCTCGGCGCTGATCATGTTGGGTTCGGATATCTAACCACCGCAATTGTGGTTTCGGACGCAATTCCCAACATTGCTGATGAACAAGCACGCGCGGTCGAACGCGTTCTAAACGCACGCGGGTTCACCACCATCAATGAAACACTGAACGCGGTTGATGCCTGGCTGGGAACCCATCCCGGAAACGCTTATGCAAATGTTCGCCAACCACTGATCCACACCCTAAACCTTGCGCATATGGCGCCGCTATCGGCCGTTTGGGCAGGCCCAGAGCGCAATTCGCATCTGGACGGGCCGCCTTTGATCATGGCGCGTTCAAACTCCAACACGCCATTCCGCCTTGTCACCCATCAAGGCGATGTTGGTCATACGATGATTGTGGGGCCGACCGGCGCAGGCAAATCAGTCCTGCTTTCGCTAATGGCAACGCAATTTCTGCGCTACGACAAATCTCAAGTGTTCGTTTTCGACAAAGGGCGTTCCGCCCGCGCGGCCATGCTTGCAATGGGCGGCGCAGATTATGATCTCGACCCGGAAGGCGCGCTTGCCTTTCAGCCGCTCTCAAAAATCTCAGACGATGGCGAGAAGACATTCGCCCAGAACTGGATACTCGGTCTTCTGGAACAAGAAGGGGTAAGTTTGACGCCGGCGGTCCGA
>JBCAZT010000168.1:0-3969 GCA_038532855.1 Pseudomonadota bacterium | reverse complement strand
ATTCCTGCGCCCGCCACACGGGCAGCAGGATTATCGCGCCGTTTGGATTTGGTCAGCATCCCTTCACGGTCGCGCGTTTCCCAAAATTCTGAGCTGTAATCTGCCGCGCGGCCCTCCAGCCGGCCAATGCGCAGCGAAAAGGCGATGCTGATCGCCCACACTGCAATGCTCGCAATAATCAAGCCAGCCATCACGGCCTGCACCACAATATCGGCATCCAAAAACAGCTCAAGCGGATCGAGCCTAGTCGATGCCTCAGGCACGCTAAGCGGGACTTGCTGGGCAGCGGTGACAGCTAGGGAACTCAGTATGTTAAGCGACACAGATTATGGATCCTTCTTGGGTTTCAAGAATGCATGAATTGGTGAAAAGCTTCGCGCCAGCTTTGCGGTTGGCGGCGGGGGCGGCCTTCTAACGTTAGAAATCCGGCGCGCACTTCAGCAGTGACCAGAACATCTTCGCCCCGGCGCGCAATCTGCTCCATGCGTACACTGGCAGCGGCGATCTGAGTGGACATGGTGGTGATAATCACATCATCATCCAGCTTTGCAGGTGCTTTGTATTTGAGGTTCAATTCCGTCACCGCATACGCGCCCTCGCCTGCCTCGATCGCGGCGCGTTGATCGATATCGAGCAGGCGCAACAGATCAGAACGCGCGCGCTCAAACCAGCGCAGGTAATTGGCGTGATAGGTGATGCCCGACAGATCGGTATCCTCATAATAGACCCGCACCGCATACAGGTGGCGCGAACCATCGATGATGCCGCCGGGGAGGTTTGGTGTGGCCATTGGTCAATTGACTAACGCAGCGGAGATTCTGTGCATAGGCAGGTTTTGGGGATGTCCACCTGAATGCGCGATTATGGGTGCGAGAGCCGCGATAGAGCGAGTGGCGCGCTCTTGTGAACTGGCCCAAGCCCCCCGCGCGACTTTATTTTATCGCGCAATCATCATGCCCAAAGGCTGGCCGCCAAAGATATGGACATGCAAATGCGGCACTTCCTGTCCGCCATGCTGGCCGATATTGGCAAGCAGACGATATCCCGGCTCTACCAGCCCTTTCATGCGGGCAACTTCGCCCACAGCGCGCACAAACCCGCCGATTTCTGCGTCCGATGCCTTGGCGCTGAAATCGTCCCAGCTGACATATTTGTCTTTGGGGATCACCAGAGTGTGGATCTGAGCCTGCGGATTGATGTCTTCAAACGCATAAGCCCATTCATCCTCGTACACTTTGGTAGAGGGAATGTCGCCGCGCAGGATTTTGGCAAAGATGTTTTCATCATCATAAGGCTGGGTTGCATCAATGGGCATGGCTATTGGCTCCTGCTCGCTTTTTCATCCAATCCCGAAACCCCTTCGCGCCGATCAAGCTCTGTCATCACTTGGTCAAGCGTAATGCCTTTGGCTTGAAGAAGGACGGTGAGGTGGAACAATAAATCCGCGCTCTCACCCACCAGCTCTTCATCACTGCCCGAAAGCGCCGCAATGACGGTTTCGGTCGCTTCCTCGCCCACTTTCTGCGCGATTTTGGCGATGCCTTTGGAGTTTAACTTGGCGACATAGCTTTCCTCTGGAGAGGCGCTCATGCGCGCGGCGATGGTGGCTTGGAGGCGTTCAAGGGTGCTCATCGGGTCTCCCTCTCTTAAACCCCGCGCGCTGGCAAGCCTGCTTCGCGAAGTGCGGCATGCGCCTCGCTGATCGAGTGCGTGCCGAAATGGAAGATGGAAGCGGCAAGAACCGCACTTGCCCCGCCCTCGCGCACCCCTTCGACCAAATGATCGAGCGTGCCGACACCCCCACTTGCGATAACGGGAATGCTGACCGCATCGGCAATCGCTCGGGTCAGCTCAAGATCATAGCCAGCCTGCGTGCCATCGCCGTCCATACTGGTGACAAGCAATTCGCCCGCACCCAGTTCAGCGACTTTGACAGCGTATTCGAGCGCATCAATACCAGTGGGTTTGCGCCCGCCATGGGTATAGATTTCCCATTTTCCGGGATCCGTTCGCCCTTCGACACGCTCAGGACGAGCGGGGTCAGACACGCGCCGCGCATCCACGCTGGCGACCACGCATTGGCTGCCGAACCGTTCCGCAATCTCTGCCACCAATTCGGGCCGTTTCACCGCAGCAGAATTGATCGCGACCTTATCTGCACCCGCCAGCAAAAGCGCGCGAGCATCCTCAACACTGCGCACCCCGCCGCCTACAGTAAGCGGCATAAAGCACACCTCAGCTGTGCGCTTGACGATATCGAGCAGTGTCCCGCGCCCTTCATGGCTGGCGGAAATGTCCAGAAAGCAAAGCTCATCCGCGCCAGCTGCATCATAAGCGCGCGCTTGCTCCACAGGATCGCCTGCATCTTTCAGATCAACAAAGTTGACGCCCTTAACAACGCGGCCATCGGCCACATCAAGACAAGGGATAACGCGGATACGGACTGTCATATCGTCTGCGCAACACTAACGGCACCAAAGCCCACGACAAGGTAGAGGGAGAAAAGCAGCCAAAACCGGACAGGAAAGTACTCGATGGAATACGTCAGTCTAGAAAAGAATATAGGGTAGATAACCTTTTCCCTCCACCCCCAGAATGCCTTCATAATGCAATGGAGCCCTAAGCAAAGCACTAGAAATTTGGTAAGTAGCATCATAGCCGCGGACCCATTGCAATCACAAAGATCGGCCAAGAAAAACTCACAAAGAACGCGCCCGCCATTCCGAATGCGAGGCCGTTATTGCCAAAGCGTGGCTCCAGAAACCGCGAAACCAGCAAAGCAAGCGCAAGGAAAACCACCACATTGATAAGCGCGGTCTGAACGCTGCCGATTGTAATCCCTGCAAGAAATGTGAGCGACAAAAAAAGGAAACCCATCAGGCGCATACTATGCGCTCAAACTTTGCACCGCTGATGCGATGCATCCAGTGCCCAATGCGGCAAAAAACAAAGCAAAGACCCAAAACGGCAGTGGGTCATCATTGCCCACTATCGGCCCAAATTGCCCGGCCCGCACCATACGATACAGAACGATAAACATCGACGCGCCGCTTGCCACTAAACCAATGTCTTGGAGACTGCTCATATCTCGGTGCCCCTCATAATGATTACCAAATTACTGTGTATAATACGAGGAGAACAGACAAAAGCTCATGCACCAACACGACAAGAACCAGTATATAGAACAAAAACCAAGCGCCAAAGCCAAGGGGCGACACGCTCATTTCGGCGGCCCATCGCCCAAAACCAATCTGTTTGGTCCTAATGGCATTCCAAGTCAGTTTCAGCTGCCCTCCCAAAAGCGCAATCACAAGCACTCCGCAAAACAGCGCGTAGAGGACGAGCCAACCTCTCACGCCCTAGCCCCCACCGCAATCGCTGCTGCCAAATCAAGCTTGCCTTCATAAAGGGCCCGGCCCGTAATCACGCCTTCAATGCCGGTATGCGCGTTGAGCGACAGGACGTGAATGTCGTCAATCCCTTTGACGCCGCCACTCGCTATCACAGGAATATCAACCCTTTGCGCAAGATCCAACGTCGCATCAATGTTCACGCCTTTAAGCAAACCATCGCGGCCAATGTCGGTGAACAGCAAGGCGGCAACGCCTGCATCCTCAAACCTGCGGGCCAGATCGACAACGGGCACGTCGGAGACTTCCGCCCAGCCCTCGGTTGCGACCATCCCGTCTTTCGCATCCACCGCGACAACAATGCCGCCTTCCCATTCTTTCGCCATGTCACGCACGAAATCAGGATTTTTGAGCGCAGCAGAGCCCATCACAACGCGGCTAATGCCGAGTTTGAACCATCCTTCCACCCCGGCGGCATCGCGAATGCCTCCGCCCAATTGGACATGGCCGGGAAATGCCTCGATTATCGATTTGACCGCATCAACATTGCGCCCCTCGCCTGCAAAGCTGCCATCCAAATCGACAACATGCAGATATTGCGCTCCGGCCTCAGCAAACA
>JBCAZT010000167.1:0-4059 GCA_038532855.1 Pseudomonadota bacterium | reverse complement strand
ACCACAGTGACTATCCGCTGCTCGGAAGGGTTTCACCCTTCCGCTTGAGCACTGCGTATTGTCGCTGTGGTGGTTTTTTAGCGCCTGCGAGCGTGCATGGCACCCATCCCGATGTGCAAACTGGCCCCACTGCGTCCTCTGTTTTGAGGGTATTTCCGGCCGATAGACTGGTGTTCTATCAATCCATAAACACCAAACAAATATGTACACACAACTCGCGCTTGATCTGCAGTTGGCCCGCCGCAAGGCAGGCTTAACCCAAGCAGAAAGCGCCACTATTCTACACATCTCACGCTACCGTCTCGGGCGGCTGGAGAAAGGCTCAAAGGAACCCACGCTGAAGGAGATCATTCGGCTCTCGCTGCTCTACGGGCGGAGCTTTGAAGCGTTCTTTGCCGATCATATGCAGAGTGCCAAAGAGTTGATGTGGCGCAATCTCAGCAAGATCAAACCCGGCCCTGGGCAAACCGCCGATACCGTCAATCGAGAGCGAACTCTAGCGCGCTTAGACGAAGACTTAGACCCTCAAAGAGACGTTTATGGCGTATAGGCTTTTAGCGATTGCAGTCGGGTCTGGTCGCGCGGGATACATATTCTTTATCGGGGATCGCCTCACCAAATGGGAAATGTCTCGGCAGGCCGCTGGATCACCGGCTGGGGTGCAAAAGGTCGTCTCAAAGTGGCTTAAGGATCTCGCTCCCGATGCGATTATTTTGGAGCAACTCACAAAGAGCTCTCGTAAAGGAGCACGGGTCCGATCGATCAATGCGCAGATCAAAGCACTGGCAGAGCAATGCGGTATCCTTGCGGTCGAAACGGAGCCTATGAGCGGCTTCAAGAATAAGTACGAGGCAGCTGCGCATCTGGTCGAGCGTTTCCCAGAGCTCAAACCGTACCAGCCAAAGCGACCAAGGTTTTACGACAAGGAGCCTCGGACAACGGTGCTGTTTGATGCGCTGGCATTGGCCGTTGCTGTGCGAAGCGGACCCGCGCAGGCGCTCGCCGCGGGGATTGGTTGAGGCCGATTGCGCTTCCCTCTGAAAAGCCTTGCGGAGGCGCATCATGGTCACGGAGTCCCAAAAGCTGAGTTGCGGAAAGTTGAAAATGATCCCGTCGTGAGCCTGAACTGACTTGGTGAAAGAAACGATTAGGGCCACCTCAAGGCAGCCCTAATCTTTATTCTCGATCTTTAACAATTTGTTTGATTAGCTCTGTGTTTACTCTGCCATAACTTGCTTGATAAGACCGGTGATATCGGTGTGGACCCCTTGCTGGATCACGAATTCGAGAACTTCGACAACGTTTTCGATATCCTTCTCAGTCGGCACGCGCATAAGAATGATGTTGGCGTGCGCCTTGAGCTTCGCCCCATGATCGCCGGACTTGGAGTCAAGGGTGTACTTGAAGCCCACCGATGCATGAGTATCAGCCACAAAACGGAATTCGGCGGAGAACTGCTTCCAGAAACTTGCATAATCGAATGCAATGTTGCCGGTGGCTTTGTTATCGGCAAGCGAGAAGAGCCCCTTGGCAAAGCCATCGCGAACAAGGCTTGTCATTTCGCCAAGTGCACCCGCGCGATAGGAAATCACGCCAGGCTGGGTCATTCCAAACGACGCGACCGACGAATGGAAACCCTCACGCTGCATGTCCACGTCAACGATCACATAACCAGTCGGTGCGGTGTACGTGGTTGTCGAACGGATATCGCGGTCACGCGAACCAATCCGTGCATCAATGATATCGAATTTCACAACGGTTTTTTCGCCAAACGCCACATCTTGTGTGGTGGCATATGCGAGGTCTGCGGTTGCGATGGCGATAAGTACCATTAGAGAGAAAATAATTGCTTGCATTAGATCCGCCCCTCCTTAGGGCTTAATACGCAGGCACCCTTTATGAGCACCCAGTGTCTAATGCGTTTTCAGCGCCGACGCGTCTCGCGTGGCCGCCCAAGCTATTCCGGATTTAAGAAACGCGCTAGCTGCTCATAAGTCAAAGCAGCAAACATAAATTCTACTCTAAGAAGATCTCTATCGCTATGTTATTAAAATGGAAGCGGATACATTCGATGCGATGAACAGCATGGTATTTCTAGGTGTCACTTTCGATTGGCTCGATAGGTTTTGAGTGAATTTCTCGATACTTGTTCTGGGCCGGTTCTGGAACACCATCCCCATAGTTAGTGCTACCCACTCAAATTTAGGCCAGAGTTTCGATATCATCTCCGAAATGGCCCCTATATCGATTTGAGACTGTCGAAGATCTGTTGGGGTTGGGCATTCAGCTAGGTTTCAAGTTGGCCTGAGGCAAGTTAGACAATGCCTTTGGCAGTTCTGCATGCGGGTCGTTTGATCTGCACCGCAACTCTTTTTCACAGCATTAGCTCCCGTGCAGTTTCACGCGCCTTGAATGGAACAGCAAATTTCCTATTCCGCGCCTGCTTTATGTTCACTATATGTTCTCTCCTATGGGATCACGTAAGCCACATCGACACGACATCATAGACAAAGAGTTTCCTGTCCGGCTCACGGTGCAAGCCAAGCCCGAGACACATGAGCTCACCCGACGTTGGCTCCAGCGCTACCTAGGACCGCATAACTACGCCAGTAAGCCACAGATGCTGTGGTCCGGCACGCGGGCGCAATGCGTCTACTTCCGTACTGTGCATGACGCCACGATGTTCTTGGTCGGGTGTCCGCATATCAGCTTGATCGCAGAGCGATACCATCACTTTGAGCGTTGAACCAAAGCCTGTGCCACGCCGCCGCACCATCAAATCATAATTGACACCACACACTCCTAGATTGCAGCCTTATCGAGTAATAACTTTTAAGGGGTATCATTATGAAAACATCCAATTATGACGCTGCACGTAACGTGCTTGGTCTCGCAGAATTTTTGATGTGGGGCGGCGTCGCGGTGGGAGCACTTATAGCTCTAACTGGCGCTACGGCGGCCACAAACAGCTTTGGCGGCGTCACAGCCATTGCAGGCGCGATACCCGGTCTCTCGCTGGCGTTGGCGAGTTTTATCGGTGTGGTGCTTATACAAATGGCCAAAGCCAATGTGGACACCGCGGACTATACCTACCAGATGCTCGATGTCTCGCGACAGAACCTCGAGGTCTCCAAACAGGTACAGAAGTCCGGCGCGAAGGCCCCAGCGACATTTGCGGAGCTGGCCGAGAAAGAAGGCGCAAAAGCGCCGCCGATCACTGCGCAGCCGAAGGCTTCTTACGCAGACACTGCCAAACCCGCCAATGAACCAACACTTTCAGCCAATCCAAACAAGGTGATGGATTATCGGGGGTCGGAGATCACCAAATCAGCGCATGGCTATCACGTCGATGGACAGACTTTCGAAAACATCGCGCTGGCGCAGTCATTCATCACAGATCGAATTAATAAGGTAGCACAGCGCACATAGCCCCTTGGATCGCACCCCCATACACACCCCCAACCCGTATGGGGGTCAAGTATGGGGGCTCAGGCTGCGCATAGCGACACATAGCTAAGCACATTGGTCATTTTCGTCCCATGACTTCAGCCTACCAACGAGGCTTCACGACCCACCCAGAATAGCAACACCCAATCCGTTTCACTCCCTTGAAGCGCCCTTACAGACAGGTCCTCGATGCGTATTTCGATTGAGCATAATCCAGTTCAAACAGGCTTGATCTTCAAGACAGCGATGTTTGAGGTCGCGACCACTGTTCTCTTCACCCACGAAGAAATCCAGATCATCCGCCAGCGCGGTTTGCAGCGCGTGAAGCTGATGGATCGGCGACCCGCCACCGCCAAGGTGGATGACCGCGATGAGAAGTTTGCCCTTCACCTCGGAGACATTCTCAACGGTAAAACCGATCGCTTCATCTGCGCCACGCCAGCGTTGGCGAAAGTCTATCAAGACGAACTGATGGACATGCTGCGACAGATCAAAACGTGGCTTGGTGATAACGCTGAAGTCGCCCCTCCAACGGTCACTGAACTCTGATGGGACCGTTTCAAACCGACGCTGGTCGGCTCCTGTTTTTCTCATTTGTTCTAACCACCCTCA
>JBCAZT010000166.1:0-4068 GCA_038532855.1 Pseudomonadota bacterium | reverse complement strand
CCCCCGGTAAACACATCGCCTTGCACGATGCCGAAAACGTAAGACAGATCCAGCGCATCAAGAGGCGATGTGTTTACCGGGGGAAGTAGTGAGACGAACCAAGATGTATGCTTCCCGAACTTCTTCTCGAACCTCAACTCAATTTTTATCGGTGCCGTTGTTCCATCGGGTCAGTGTGCTTTCACACTCACGCCGATTGGCGATATCGACTACACTTCGCACGAATTCCGCGCGGTGTTCGACCCTGGTAGCTCGATCCGCTTAGAGTTGGGTGGATTCTTGTCCGATGGGGAAGACCGGGATTTGTTTACATTTGCTTCGCCGCCTCCAGTCAGCGATGATCCTGCGACGCAAGTTCCCATCCGGTCTCTCGTGACAAACGCGGGCGGTGACTTCATTGAAACCGATGTGCGTGCTATCTTTGGTGCTGCTGAATGGAGCAGCGCAGATGACAGCCTGCGCGTTGGTATTGAAGCTCGTTACACAGAAAACGAAATCACTGGTTCATCGCTTGGCGATCCGACGCAGCCCGTTCTGACCGAGACATTCAGCTTCTTTACTCCTCGTTTTAGCGTGGATTACCGGCTGAATGACGACGCGCTCATTTATGGTTCTATCGCTCGCGGTGCGAAGCCAGGTGGCTTCAACCCCAGCGCCATCCAAGATCCCGCTCGGCCTGAATTGGCGGACAACCTCACCTTCGAAGAAGAGCTGAACTGGACTTATGAGCTAGGCTTGAAGAGCCAGTTTCTTAATAACCGCCTCACGCTGAACGCAGCTGTGTTTTACACGGATTGGTCTGACCTTCAGCTCAACGCCCCTGATCCGGGTGGCGATGGCATCAACGTCACGAACATTACGTTGAACCTTGGTGATGCGCGTGTTTATGGCCTAGAACTCGACGGCATCCTTGAGATCACAGATAACTTCAGCATTGATGGTTCGTTCTCGATTGTCGACAACCGCTATAAAGACGGCACTATCGACAGCCGGTTTGCAACGCCTGCTTCGGGCTTCTTCGCAGCCACAATCGGCGGTGCTTTTGGAACTCCAGCGCCAGCATCGCCATGCGATGACGTTGTCTGTTCAAGCGACGGCGATGTGGGCGGCAACCGGATCGAGCGGACGCCGCCAATGCAAGCCACTTTCGGTGCAGAATACAATGGCTTTAGCTCAAACGGTGATCTTGAATGGTTTATTCGCGGCGATCTGAGCTGGCAGGATGAATTCTTCGCCACGCCAGCAAACACCGCAACCATCCCAAGCCGTTTTCTTGTAAGCGCTAGTGCGGGCGTCACCTATAAGGATTTCGATCTCACACTGTGGGCACGTAACCTTACCGATGAGACCTATGTGTCGAACTCGTTTGCGGTGATCATTCCATTCGGTAATGCGTACAACACCTTCTACGGTGATCGCAGATCGCTTGGTGCGACTTTGAAGGTTAACTTCTAAGCCAAAGCCTTTTGCAATTTCATCAGGGGCGGCGAGAGACATAAGTGCTCTTGCCGCCCTTGTTTTATGATATGCTGTTTATCCTAGTTTCTCTTTCGCCCACTTAGCCAAGCTGAGCCGCGAAACGCTTCTGCACGTGATCGACCACCGCCGGGTTCTCAATCGTCTGCGGGATCACGATCTCTGTGCCATTGGTGATGGCGCGCAAAAGGTTGCGCAGAATTTTGCCTGAGCGTGTCTTGGGAAGAGCGTCCAAGGCAATGCAATCGCGAGGGGAAGCAATCGGGCTGATTTGCTCGCGTACTGCCGATGTAATCTCGTCTTCAGGCTGGTTGGTCCCGCCAGATGCTGCGACAAAAAAGACAACCGGCACTTCGCCTTTTAGGTCGTCTGAGCCGCCGATTACCGCGCATTCAACCACGCAAGGACACCCCGCGACGACTTCCTCGATTTGCCCCGTGGAAAGCCGATGGCCTGCGACATTGATGATGTCATCGGTGCGGCCCATCACACGGTAAGCGCCATCCTCTCCCATAACGCCAGCATCACCGGTCGCGTAGACGCCCTCAAAGGCTGAGAAATAGCCGTCAAAACCCTCTTGGTTTTGCCATAAAGTGCGGAAACTTCCGGGCGGCAAAGGCTTTCGAATAATCAGATTACCGGTGGTCTCTGCCTCAACCGATTGGCCGCTTTCATCAAGCACATCGAATGCAAAACTGGGCACGGGATAGCCTGCCGCTCCAATCGCAGCCGGATCACTGCCAAGGCCAAGACAGGTCGCCAAAGCGGGCCAGCCAAGCTCTGTCTGCCACCAATGATCGATGACAGGGCGATCAAGCTGCATACCGATCCATTCCACCGTATTAGGATCGGCTCTCTCACCTGCAAGGAAGAGCGCTCGCAGGCATTCCGGATTGGCTTTCGCTAGCAATTCTCCATCAGGATCAGCTGCGCGGATTGCCCGGATGGCGGTAGGTGCGGTGAACAATGTTTGCACGTTGTGCTTAGCGATGATTTCCCAAAACACACCTGCATCAGGAGCGCCCACGGGCTTTCCTTCGAAAAGCACGGTTGCATTGCCATTCAGCAGCGGGCCGTAAACGATATAGCTGTGGCCAACGACCCAGCCGATATCGGAGGCTGCCCAATAGGTCTCGCCGCTTTGTGCGCCGTAAATGTTCGGCATCGACCAAGCGAGCGCGACGCCATATCCTCCCGTCTCGCGCACAACGCCTTTGGGTTTTCCGGTCGTGCCAGATGTGTAAAGGATATAGAGCGGATGATCAGACGCCACATCAACGCAAGGGGCAGGGTCGGCCTGTTCAAGTGCCGCTTGCCAATAGACGTCGCGATCGTGCGATAATTCAACTTCGCATTGTTTGCGTTGCCACAGGGCAACTTTGGGCCGCTCACTTTGGGCGAGGGCCAATGCTTCATCGATAATGGGCTTGTAAGGAATGATGCGAGAGCCTTCGATTCCGCAGGCGGCGGTCAGCATCAACACAGGCTCACAATCGTCAATGCGCTTGGCTAGCTCTGCCGCTGAAAATCCGCCAAACACTACAGAATGCACAGCGCCAATTCGCGCGCAGGCCAGCATCGCGAAAACGGCCTGCGGTATCATTGGCATATAGATGATCACGCGCTCGCCTTTGTCCGCGCCCAGATCGCGCAGCATCCCTGCTGTTTGAGCCACTTCGGCCTGAAGATCATCGAAAGTGTAGGTCTCACTTGTCCCAGTAACGGGGCTTTCATAGATCAGCGCGGCATCCTTACCGCGGCCTGCATCGACATGCCGATCCACGGCGTTGTGACAAAGGTTGAGACTGCCATCAGCAAACCACGGCGCATCATCATCTTGCAGCCCGGTTGCAGGAAAGACGCTCCAATCCAGCGCTTTGGCCGCATCAAGCCAAAAGGCATCAGGATCATCAATGCTCGCGCGGTATGTGGCCTTATAGCTCATCAAAGCTGTCCTTTTCCTTGTGCTATCGAGCTATGCGATGCACCCATATTTTCGCCAAGCGGGCATTCATACTGTCCACTCTTCGGTGACTTGGCGGCCTTGCTATCACTCGCCAACAGAACACGGCAATATGCTGGAATTAGACCCAATTCATAAGGCGCAATCATGACCCAGATTGAGATTACCAAACCCGATCACAGCGAAGCCACTGGCGCATTTTTAGCGCGCGGCACTCACGCGAATTTTATCAATGGGGAATGGTTGGCTGCAGGCTCGGGCGAAACGTTTGCAACTCTCGATCCAGCAACCGGGGAAAATCTTGGGCATCTGCCGCGTTCGGGCGCGGCCGACATTCATGCCGCCGTGGCAGCTGCGCGACAGGCATTTGATGATGGGCGCTGGTCAGGCATCACCCCGATGGAACGGAGCAAAACGCTCTGGAAAATAGCCGATTTGATTGAGGAGAACATTGACGAGCTGGCAGAGCTTGAAACCCTCGATCAGGGAAAGGCGCTGTATGTCGGCCGCTGGGCAGAGATCCCCGGTGCAGTCAATCAGTTTCGGTATTTTGCAGGGCTCGCGACCAAGATTGAAGGCGCGACGATACCGACGTCAATCAACTACCAACCCGAAGGCAAAGAGGTGTT
>JBCAZT010000165.1:0-4101 GCA_038532855.1 Pseudomonadota bacterium | reverse complement strand
AAAAAAGAAGCGCGGGGACCTACCAAGAAAACCTGGTGACTTTGCGTTTGGGTTTCCTCCGGTTGAAGAAGGCCTGATGTTTTCGATCGGGCCGCTTAATCGCTTTGCCAAAAGCAAGACGTCCTCGCTCTATTTGCAGGAAGTGCCTCCGGGTGAGTACGTCTATTATGGCACCACCAATCTTGGCTATGGAGCCTGTGCGTGCATGGGTACTGTAAGCTTTGAAGCGTCGGCAGGCACGATCACAACCCTGCGCTATGATGGGGTGTGGCTCGATAAAGACAGCAATCCTATTGGCCGGGGTAAAATGCCCGAAGGTTCAGACACTAACGATGCTTTGGTGAGAGTGGCTATGGTGATTGAACCCATGACCGATGAAGGCCGCGATCCGCGATTGCCTTCTGAATGGTTGCGTCCAGCCGAGTTACGCCCTGTCGAATTTGTGCCCAATTGGCTTGGTGCAGAGATCAACCGGATCGCCCCAATTCCTGGCGTTCTTGCTTATGAGCGCGATCTGGTCATCGATGTGAAGGCACAAATGGCGGCTGAGGAAGAGGCGCGCAGAGCCAAAGAAGCAGCTGATGCTCTTGCTGCCCAAGAAGCTGCTTCACTGGCAAGCGAAGCAGCGAGCGATGGCGATGTTCCCGCAACAACAGAAGCTGGCAACGGTGTAGATTGATTTTCGTTGCTGCAATGAAGCGATAAATAAGGGCCGCCGAAGCTTTTGCTCCGGCGGCCCATTTTTTGCTTTTAATTTTCGCGTTTAAGCGCGTGTGCCGCTTACTGGCATCGCGCCGAATGCGCCTGCGTTCACATTGCCGGTGATGGTGTCGCCATCAACGGTTGCTTCGCATTCCAATGTCATTGGCATGGGCACGGTCATGTTCATTTTCCAGGTCAGCGTATTGCCGTCGACTTTACCGTCTTCGACATCCATCGAACCCATGCCGCCTTCCATTTTGCCGCTGAATGTGCCGTCGCCATTGTCTTCGACGGTCAGCGTGCCGGATTGGTCGCCCATCGGGCTTTTGACGGTGGTGTTATAGGAACCTGCTACAGACATCGTAATCTCCTCAAGTAAAGCGGTGAGCCTTTGCGCACTCGCCATGGGTTTGTATCGAGCGTGCCGGGCCTTGCGCCCATAAAACTCAGATGCGTTTTCTACACGTGTATGAGCAGGCTTCAACCACAATCAGGAGGGCAAAGAGCCTCATTGCAAGGAGGGTTCACGCCTCCTTGCAAAGCCGTAGCGTCACATCGCGAGAGAAAATTTCACGGTATTACTCAGTGGCAGGCAATTCGCGCACTTCGATCTGCATACCAAGCTCCTCCAACTGTGGCTGGACCTGCTCCGCATCGCCGACGACAACCCAAATGAACTGCTGAGTATCAAGCACTTCACGTGCGGCGGCATTCAAGCTCTCTTGTGTTTGAGCTTGATACTTGCCGACCAGCGTTTCGTAGTAATCATCTGGCCGGCCAAATTGCGCGTTGCTGCGCAGCGCGGACAGTACGCTGCCTGATGTCTCGAACCGGCCCGGCAATTCGCCGATTTCATTGGCCACATTGCGGGTGAGCTCTTCCTCGGTCACGCCTTTGGTGGTGAGGAATTCTGACGTTTCGCGGATCATTTCCGAAATAGAAGCGCCGGTTTTGTCGGCCTGAACGCCACCTCGGATTGCATAGACAACGGCGTTTTCGAACGCTTGGGGTCCGCCGCGAATGCCGTAGCTCCAACCTTTGGTTTCGCGCAGGTTGTAATTGAGGCGAGCGAGGAAGTTCCCACCCAGCGAATTGTTCGCATTGGTGAAGTCCACATAGTCTGGATCGCTGGCCTGAAGTGCTGTCAACTGCGCACCAAGGATCTGGCTTTGCGGGCTGTCTGGGCGGTTGACCAGAATGATCCGGCCCGTCGGCGTTGCGGCTTTCTCGTTTGACTTAAATGTTTTTTCGCCTTTGGCAAGTTCTGGTGCAGCCCAATCGCCAAAGGCGGTGTTGAGAGCAGCCACCACAGCTTCCAAAGACTGGTCCGAAATTACGAAGACTTCGCCATTGTCAGGGCGGATCCACGTGTCTTTGAACGCGACCAAATCATCACGCGAAATAGCGCTGACGCTTTCGATATTGGAGGTTGAGCCATAAGGCGTTCCTTCACCGAATATCTCGGGCGCCATCGTGCGTTGAGCAATGCTGCCGGGATTGCGCAATTGTTGTTTGATGCCGGTGATCGTCTGCGTGCGCACTCGCTCCAACTCGCTGTCTTCAAAGGCTGGGTTGCGAATGATGTCTGACATCAGGTCCAAAGAGGGGGCGAGTTTTGCGGACAACGCAGACAGGGTAAAGCTTGATCGGTCCGATGATCCGCCGATGGAGATGCTGACACCAAGCCGTTCGCGCTCTTCTGCGATCTGCTTCGAGTTAAGCGTGGTCGTACCCTCATCGAACATGGCAAGCGTTAGATCTTCAAGGCCTGTCTTACCAGCGGGATCAGCTGCATTGCCCGCGTCAAATTCCATGGTCACATATGTCGCTGGAACGGCGGTGCGGCGCGCATAGGTAACCTTCATCCCATTGGCGAGTGTGGCGCGCTCCACTTCTGGAAAGTCGAGCGATGCTACCGTATCAATTGGCGGGGCCGGGCGCTCAACCGAAACGGTAAGAGTGTTGTCGGCTGGCGCGGCTTCTTCTGCATCGCCTGCGCTTTCAACACTGCCCGCCTCAACATATTCGCCTTCGCGTTCGCCTGGTTCAAGAACCAGAGTAAACGCTGGCTTGCTCATCCATTTGTTAAGCGCGGTCGTGACTTTTTCCGGTGTCATCGTCGCGAAGGCTTCGAGGCGTTTTTTATAGTAATCAGGGTCAGAGGAGAATACTTCGCCGCTGGCAAGTGTAACAGCCTTACCGCCAAAGCCGCCGACCTGTTCAAGGCCGCGGATAGTACCGGAAAGCTGGCTTGTTGCTGCGCGTTCGATTTCATCTGCGGTTGGGCCGGTCTCAAGATAATCTGCGATCATCTCATCAAGGCGTGCCTCAAGCACTTCTGGATCAACGCCCGGTGCAACAACCGCACCTGCTGAAAGCCAACCCACTCGCTGGAAATCCGCAAAGCCAGCAAACACGCTGACGGCCAGCTTTTCCTCGCGAACCAAAACTTCGTCCAACTTGCTGGAAAACAAGCCGCCCAATACGGTTGCACCCATATCAAGTGCGAAAACATCCGGGTCATTCATGCCCGGCGCAGGCCAGTATTTTGTGATGCGGGTGGCTGCGACTTGGTCTTTCATGGTTGTGCGCGCAGGTTCGGAAAGCGGTACGACTTCGGCGGCTGCTGGAGTGTTGACGGGCCCTTTTGCGATGGGGCCAAACCATTTTTCGACCATTGGCCGCGCTTCTTCAGGCGATACGTCGCCTGCCAATACCAGTGTTGCATTGTTGGGGCCGTATTTGTCACGGAACCATTGGCGAACATCATCGAGCGATGAAGAATCAAGGTCAGCCATCGACCCGATCACCGAATGGCCATACGGATGGCCTTCACCGTAGAGCTTATCGAGGATTTCGTAGAAAATCAGGCCGCCGGGGCGGTTGTCGCCTTGGCGTTTTTCGTTCTGGACAACACCGCGTTGATTATCGAGCTTTTCCTGCGTGACCGCGCCGAGGAGATATCCCATCCGATCGCTTTCGAGCCACAAGGCGCGCTCCAAAGCGGGGCGGGGGACGGTTTGAAAGTAATTGGTGCGGTCAAAACTGGTGGTGCCGTTGTAATCGGTTGCGCCCATTTCCTGAAGGTATTGGAAATAGTCATTGGGTGCGTTCTCTGATCCGTTGAACATCAGGTGTTCAAACAGGTGCGCAAAGCCTGTTTTACCGACCGGTTCGTCTTTTGACCCGACATTGTACCACACAGCAACGCCCACGATGGGAGCTTTGCGATCTTCATGAACGATGACGGTGAGGCCGTTTTCAAGCTGGAACTTCTCATAAGGAATGGCAACCTGATCGACCAATTGCGCAAGCTCATTGGTCTGCTCGCTGGCAGCGGTCTCACTGTGGTGATCCGCAAGAGCAGGGGTTATCGGGACTGCGATTGCAACGGCGAAC
>JBCAZT010000164.1:0-4335 GCA_038532855.1 Pseudomonadota bacterium | reverse complement strand
GCGCATCGCGGTTTGCCTCCAATCCTGCATCGCCTGCCTTTGCTGCCATAATCGCGTCTTCGAGCATGGATTGGTACAGCTCAAAGCCGACTTCGCGGATGTGGCCTGATTGTTCATCGCCCAAGAGATTGCCTGCGCCTCTAATATCGAGATCGTGGCTGGCGAGTTGGAAGCCTGCGCCCAAACTGTCGAGGTCGCCGAGGACTTTTAGGCGTTTCTCCGCGATTTCAGACAATTGCACGTCTTTCTCATAAGAAAGATAGGCATAGGCGCGCAGTTTCGACCGGCCCACACGCCCGCGCAATTGGTAGAGTTGGGCAAGGCCAAACCGGTCTGCGCGGTGGATGATGATGGTGTTGGCAGATGGGAGATCGAGGCCGGATTCCACAATTGTGGTGGACAGCAGCACTTCGTATTTGCCTTCGTAAAAGGCGCTCATCCGCTCTTCGATTTCATTAGCGCCCATCTGGCCGTGTGCAGAGACGCACTTTACCTCGGGAACTGTCTCGCGCAGCCATTCCTCGACGTCGGCCATGTCTGAAATGCGCGGCACAACGATAAAGCTTTGCCCGCCGCGATGGTGTTCGCGCAGCAATGCCTCGCGCATGACCATTTCGTCCCATTCCATTACGTAAGTGCGCACAGCGAGCCGGTCGACGGGCGGGGTTTGGATGGTAGAAAGCTCGCGCAGACCCGTCATCGCCATTTGCAGCGTGCGCGGGATAGGGGTCGCAGTCAGGGTTAGCATATGCACATCGGCGCGCAGTGTTTTGAGCTTTTCCTTGTGCGTCACACCAAAGCGTTGTTCCTCATCGACAATGACAAGGCCGAGATTTTTAAACTCGGTTGATTTGGACAAGATTGCGTGCGTGCCGACAATGATGTCGATATTGCCCGCTGCCAATCCTTCGCGTGTTTCGCTCGCTTCTTTAGTCGATACGAGGCGAGAGAGCCTTCCAACATTCAAAGGAAAGCCTGCAAAGCGCTCTGCGAAATTCTGATAGTGCTGGCGTGCCAAAAGGGTGGTGGGGGCAACCACGGCAACTTGCTGCCCGTTCATCGCCGCCACGAATGCGGCGCGCAAAGCGACCTCGGTTTTGCCAAAGCCGACATCCCCGCAGACCAGCCGGTCCATCGGCTTGCCGCTTTCGAGGTCTCGCAATACATCGGCGATTGCCGCGTCCTGATCGTCGGTCTCCTCCCACGGGAAGCGGTCGACGAATTGGTTGTAGCTTGCCTCTTCCGCCTCGAAGACGGGCGCTTTTTTGAGAGCGCGCGCGGCCGCAACTTTCATCAATTCGCCTGCAATGGCTGTGATGCGTTCTTTGAGGCGCGCGCGGCGCTTTTGCCAGGCTTCGCCGCCCAAGCGGTCCAAGGGCACGGCATCTTCGGATGATCCATAGCGGCTGAGCACGTCGATATTCTCAACCGGGATGAACAGTTTATCGCCCCCGTGATATTCCAGCGCGACGCAGTCATGCTGGCTTTTGCCAACGGGGACAGGATCAAGGCCCAGATATTTGCCGATGCCGTGTTCGACATGGACGACCAAATCGCCTTTCGCGAGCGCTTGCAATTCAGCCAGAAATGCGTCGGAGCCTTTGCGCTTTTTCTTGCGCCGAACGAGGCGGTCACCCAGCACGTCCTGTTCTGTCAGCAGCTCCAAGTCTTCATTGGCAAAGCCGGTTTCGAGCGGCAGGACCATGGCGGTTGCTTGGCCCTTGGAAGCGGCTCCAAGTGCCTCTTGCCAAGTGCTTGCAAGTGCGGTGGGCGTGCCCGCTTCCTCCAAAATCGAGGCGATGCGTTTGGCGGACCCTTTGGAATAGGCAGCGAATAGAGGCTTGCGTTCGGACTTGGCGAGGCTGGCGAAGTGCTTGCTTGCTGCTTCATACACATTGTCACCGCGCGCGCGTTCAGGGGTGAAATCGCGCGATGCTTTGAACCCGAAATCAAGGGCATTGTCGCCGTCAGGTGCGGCGAACACGCTGGCCTTGTGTGCGGGTGCCTTTTTGAGAGCCTCGGCTAACTCGCTCTGCGCGAGATACAGCGCGTCGGCGGCGAGCGGGCGGTACGATCCCGATTTATCTCCTGCAACGCGCGTGCGTTGTTCGTGATAATCTGTGATGTCTTTAAGGCGTTCTTCGGCCGCAGCGAGCGCGCTTTGGTCGATCACCACGGCATCATCGGCGCTGATATGGTCGAACAGGGTCGCGAGTTTTTCCTCAAACAGAGGCAGCCAATGCTCCATTCCTGCAAGGCGGCGTCCATCGCTCACTGCTTCATAAAGTGGGTCCTGCGTAGCAGAAGCGCCAAACTGTTCGCGGTATCGCGAGCGGAAGCGTTTGATGCTGTCGGGATCGAGCAAAGCCTCGGATGCGGGCAGCAGCAAGTGCTCATCCAACCGTCCGGTTGATCGCTGTGTTGAAGGATCAAACAGGCGCAGACTTTCCAGCTCATCACCAAAGAAATCGAGCCGCAGCCCCTGATCGAGAGACGAAGGAAATATATCAACAATTGATCCGCGCACGGCAAATTCGCCGTGATCCACCACCGTATCGGTGCGCGAATATCCCTGCCGGGTGAGAAGGGCGGCAAGGCTGTCATGCCCGATCACCGTGCCAGCCTTAAATTCGCGCACGCTTTCGCGGATACGAAATGGGGTTAGCGCGCGTTGAAGGGCAGCGTTGATTGTCGTGACCAGCAATTGCGGCTTTGACCCGCCCGATTGCAACTTGAACAAGGCCGACAGACGCGCTGCGCTGATCGATAGAGCAGGCGAAGCGCGGTCATAGGGCAGGCAATCCCATGCCGGAAATTCCAGCACGTCCACTTCGGGCGCAAAAAACCGCGCCGCCTCAGCCACGGATCGCATAGCGGCATCATCAGCAGCGATAAACACTGCACGCCGGGATGCAGCGCGCGACAGATCGCTCATCACCAATGGCACAGCCCCGCGCGGGAGCGAGGCGAGAGTGAGCGCAGATTTCGCGTTTAGGATGCGGGAGAGGTCGGGCATGGATACTTTTCAAACTCGAAAGGCAGAATCAAAAACGGCTCTGGGCGTTTCCGCACAGAGCTGAAAAATCGGCAATGTGAATGCCGCTTAGCGCGGAATGTCGACGTAATCGAGCTTCATCATGGCTTCGATCAACGGTCCTGCAAATTTTTCGGGGACGGATTGGGTTTTTAAGGCCCATGCCATGATGTCCACATCGTCCTCTTCCAGCAGGTCTTCGAACCATTGAAGCTCTGCCTCGCCCCATTCGGCTGAGTAGCGGTCGAAAAAGCCGCCGATCATATAATCAGCTTCGCGTGTGCCGCGGTGCCAACTGCGGAATTTGGCGCGGGCTAGGCGGGCGTTGAATGTGGGGGTGTCGGTCATGGTGCTTCTCTAGCCCCATCGTCATTCCCGCGAAAGCGGGAATCCCGCTTCTCTTGTAATGGTGGAAAGTAAGCTGGATTCCCGCTTTCGCGGGAATGACACAGTGTTATGTGGGATTAATGCGTCCCGATATCCTCAACCCTCTGTTTGCAGCAAGCGATACGCTGGAAGGCGTGGGGCCCAAACTTGCCAAGCCGCTCGAAAAACTGGGCCTCTCTCGGTTGAAGGATTTCGCCTATCATTTGCCAGAACGCTTTGTGACGCGGCGCGTGATTGCTGATCTGGATGAAGGCGCAGAAGGTGAGCAGGTCATTATCGCGCTCACTCCCACCGAACACCGATCTGCGCGCAATCCGGGGCGGGGACCCTACAGGGTGCTGGCGCAGGATGAAGTGGGCAATATCTGCGCGCTTACCTATTTCGGCCGCGCATCTTACACAGCGAAAAAGCAATTGCCCGTAGGTGAAAGACGCTGGGTCGCGGGGCGATTGGACCGGTATGGCGATATGCTCCAGATCGTACACCCTGACCATGTAGAGAAAGACTCAGCTGCGCATCTCGCTCGGTTGAATGAGCCGGTTTATCGCCTGTCCGAAGGCCTTACCCAGCCGCGCGTTTCAGGTTTGATCGCGCAGAGTTTAGCGAAAATCCCCGAATTGCCTGAGTGGATTGAGCAAGGGCAGTTTGCCAAATCTGATTGGCGAAGCTGGCGCGATGCGCTGCATCTTGCTCACAAAGGCGCACACGAGAAGGCGCGCGAACGTCTGGCCTATGATGAACTCCTCGCCAATTCTCTGGCATTGCTGCTGGTGAAAGCAGAAGGGCGGCGGCGTAAGGGGCAAGCTTTGAAAGGCGATGGTTCGCTACGGGCAAAACTCAGCCTGCCGTTTGAGATGACGGGCGCGCAGAAGCGTTCGGTCGCTGAAATTGAAGGCGATCTTCAGCAAGAAGCG
>JBCAZT010000163.1:0-4400 GCA_038532855.1 Pseudomonadota bacterium | reverse complement strand
CGCAGGTCTTGCACGGGGGGTGTCGTCAACGCGAAATTAACCAAGCTCAGCAGGCTCTGGTTAAGCGCCATCGCGTGAACTCTGATCAGGCAAAGGGGGATATGAAAGGAGAAAGACGATGACGTACCCCAGTAATATGTCGATGGCTGATGTGATCAAAAGCTATCGCTTACCCAAGAGTCACAAGGTCCATTGGTCCAAAACTCGTAAAGCCGATGTAGTCAGAGCTGTGCATGATCGCGCGATCAGTTTTCACGAAGCGCGTGACCGGTACCTTTTGAGCCGGAGCGAGTTCGAGCAGTGGGAGCGCGATTGCGGCGTTGCCAATATCGACACGCATACAGACGAGCTGGAATCAGCTTAAGGTGAGATGCGGCTGACGCTTGCGATTTTGGCTCCTTGCCAAAGCGACCTAGTCAGCCGCGACCTCAATCATGACTTCGTTGCGCCGCATGGGGCCTGGTACCATGGGCGCATCGTAGAACGCATATTCAAAATCGCCCAGTGGGACCAATTTCTGATTGGCGATCCATGCGGTCAAAAACTCTTCCATATCGGCAAGGTCGTTCGTGCTGCCATACCCGCTAAATTTGACCGCTGCGACACGGCGGGCGGGCACCTCGATTAGCGTTATGTCAGCGGGCGGCGTTGGCAGCGTGTCTATTGTGAATTTCGATGGCATGACAAATCGCATACGCCACTGATCTGTCTCGGTTTCATCCTGGAGCACGGGCGAGGTCATGGCGATCTTTTCGTTTTGGTCGACTTGAGTCTGCAAAACGGGCGAAGTCATAGCGATCTCTTCACCGCCATCGGGTCGGTCTTGGCCGAATATGTATGCGGCAAGCCGCCGGAAACTGCGCGAGCTCGCATGGCGGCGCGATCCGGAATGGGTGACTTCGGCAACGATCATCGGCTGATAATCGCGCAGTTCAAAGGCCTCTTCGGATTTGATGACAGTGTGGGCTGGCACTTCAATATCGCGGTATTGCGCATAGGCTGCAGCGCCGCCTAAAGCGATTGCGGCTATACCAAACCCAAGCCATTTTTTCATACCCACTGCCGCTAATCCTCACTTGCTTCATTCAGTAAGTACATACGAGGCAGCATAGTTCCCGGTTGCAAAATCACCTTCGTGTGGGAGCGTGAAAATCGGGCGGCTTATTTTTAATCCAATGTAGGAAATTTTTGATCGCGGGCTGCTCTTTGATTCTGCCCGCATCATCCCCAATCCGCGCCAGCTCAGCATTCGTAAAGTTCGTATGGATCGCCTTATGGCAAATCGGGTGGACCGGGACAGTCGCCCGGCCCTTCTTTGATTTAGGCACCGGGTGATGCCACTGGATCAGCGTCTCAAACGGGCGACCACACAGCCAGCAGGTGAGGTTTTCACTCAAACCGCCAGTCAATCTTTCGGGAAAAGAGGATTGCGAGTGCAGTAAGGGGCGTTGTGGGAATAATAGACGAAAGCATCCTTGGCCGGGTCATTGTACGCATGACCATTGGTCGCATGGCCGTGATCTCCGACCCGAGCAACATCAACACCATTTCGCCAGCTCATTTGGAAGCCGTGTTCTTCTTCCCAACCGCACTCCGCGTTGGCCACCACATAGATTGCAAACACATCCCTTTTACCAAAATCCCATGCGCGCTTCGCTGAAATTTCACCAGGATAGACAAAATCCCAGATCGCTGGTGATGCTTCTGTTAGCTTCTCCATTGCGAGCTCGATCCACCCTTCGTCAAAGCCCACTTCGTCTGCAAAATCGCGAAAATACGCATAGGCATGGTGTGACGAAGCATCCCTATCAGCCGTTGTAAGAGAAAAGAAGCGCAGCAATGCCGGAGCAGATTCTTGCAAGTGCTCCTCGTCTTCAAAGTAGAGCTCGACCTTTTTGCTTCCAAAGTAGGGTACCGGAACCTTTTCTTTGTTCTTCCATGCCGCAGCCAACGTAACGAAGTCCAAGATTCTATCCCTCCTTCTTCGCCGCCGCTTTCTTCTTTTTCATCGTGTCATGGAACCGATCTGCCCAGCCCTGTTTCACAAGCTGCTCTGCGCGCACCATGCGCAATTCGCCATCACCCACATCGCGGCTGACTGTGGAGCCGGCGGCTACGATGGAATCCGCACCGATATTCACAGGAGCCACCAGAGCCGAGTTTGAACCGATAAAGGCGCGCTCACCAATCACCGTTTGGTATTTGAAATAGCCATCGTAATTGCACGTGATTGTGCCTGCGCCGATATTGGCGTTGGCACCCACTGTCGCATCGCCGATGTAGGACAGGTGGCTTGCCTTTGCTCCGGGGCCTAGCGTCGCTTTCTTCATCTCAACGAAATTGCCGACAAAGCTGCCCTCTTCCATCACCGCGCCGGGGCGTAGGCGCGCGAAAGGGCCTACATTGCAGTTGCTGCCTACCTTTGCCCCTTCAAGATGTGAAAATGCTCTGATGATGGTGTTGTCACCAATAACCACACCCGGTCCGATAAAGACCATGGGTTCAATCGTAACACCCTCGCCAAACTCGGTATCATCACTCAACCAGACATTATCCGGGTCGAGCATCGTAACACCTTGATCTAAGGCCCATTTGCGCAGTCTATCGAGTTTTTCGCGAGGCGTTTTGAGCAGGTCCTGATCGTGCTCCATTTCACTTCCCATCTTTTTGCGACGACACTGCATGCGCCGCTGTTGCTGTTGCCAATCCGCTCAATATTCCAGCAAAAGCCTCTGGCTCTAGCAATTGACTGAGGATCAAATAAGTAGGCACGAACAGAACCGATTGGCTGACAAGACCATCGATATTCTTGCCTGCCTGAGATATCTGATGTTTGAACCATGGGGCAACCTTATCCGCATAAAAGGATTGCAGCTCCTGGAGAGCACCATCCGAATTGTTCCCTTTTTCGATGTCAGCAATCAGTTCAGACAAACGCATTTGTAGGGTCTTCAACTCAGGAAGGATGTTCGAAAACTCATCATCAAGCACTCGCTCAGGCGGCTGGTTGTGATTGCGATGATCAAGGCTCGCGATAATATGGGACAAGCCATTAATGGCTGTTGGTCCCGCCTGCAAAACGTGGCGCGCTCGTTCTGTCAGCTCAAACTGTCCGGTCCATTGCGACGATGGTGTGTCTTGGCTTTGGAATG
Organism: Pseudomonadota bacterium; assembly: GCA_038532855.1. Classification (GTDB taxonomy): domain Bacteria; phylum Pseudomonadota; class Alphaproteobacteria; order Sphingomonadales; family Sphingomonadaceae; genus Erythrobacter. The sequence continues at coordinate 1,248 of JBCAZT010000163.1, read as the reverse complement.
CATACATATTCTCACGTGTGACAAGAGTATTTTCGGGCACGTTGGAATAGCGCGGGATAATCAGATTGGCCTCGATAGTGCTGCCAGGGCCAATCGTCACATGGTCTTCAAACACGATATTGGGTTGAAGCGTCACATCGCGGCCCAACTGCGTGTCGGCCATTAGGAAGACTGTTTCAGGGGCCTGCATCGTCACCCCTTCCGCCATCGCCTGTTCGCGCCGTGCGGCTTGCCAGCGGCCTTCCACCACGGCGAGTTCTGCGCGGCTATTGATCCCGGCGACTTCGTCTGCGTCGCATTCCACCACGACAACTTTATCACCGCGCGCAATCGCGCCTGTGGCGACATCGGGAAGGTAATACTCTGATTGGGCGTTGTTGTTATCAACTCCATCCAAAAGCGGCCACATATCGTCCGAATGCGCGACGAGCAGGCCGGAATTGCACAGGTTCACACCGCGCTCTTCTTCTGACGCATCCTTAAATTCGACCATTTTGGAAACCGAGCCATCGCCATCAGCAATGATCCGGCCATAAGCGAGCGGATCATCCGGACGGAATCCCAGCACAGCAACTTTAGCCCCGCCTGAAAGCGCATCGAGCAGTTTTTGCACGGTTGCCCCTGTCACCATGGGCACATCGCCAAATGTCACAAGGATATTGCCCGAAAAGCCTGCCAACGCGTCCTTCGCCTGCAAAGCTGCGTGCGCGGTGCCGTGTTGCGGATCTTGAAGCGCCGTCGCCACACCGCGCCCTTCAAGCGCTGCATCGATTTGCTCGCGCCTGTCACCCACCACAACGACAGTGCGCGAAGGGGAAAGCGCATCAAAGCTATCGAGCAAATGCATGAGCATTGGCTTTCCCGCGATCGGATGCAGCACTTTGTGCAGATCGCTTTTCATGCGCGTGCCTTTGCCCGCAGCAAGGATGATGGCAGCAAAATCAGTCATTGCGTGTCTTTTTCCGTTCCTCAAATTCGGAGCATTAGCCCTACCTAACCAAGCGCTTGTCAGCAAATGCTTGCGGTTTGAAGTCTGTTAGCCCACGCACATTTCCATGACTGATTTCCCTTACGATATCGTTGGCTTTGATTTGGACGGCACGCTGCTCGATACATTTCGTGATCTGGGCGAAGCGGTGAATTATGCGCTTAGCCTTGGCGCTTACCATCCCGTTCCCGTCGAAACCTCAAAAGACCTGATTGGCGGAGGAGCTAAAGCAATGCTTGCACAAGCGGTGCAGGCGCAAG
>JBCAZT010000162.1:0-4427 GCA_038532855.1 Pseudomonadota bacterium | reverse complement strand
TTTGCATGATCGCTCATTACTCATTCTCCACTGGCCGCTAGTCCCCGAGCGGTGGATGCTAGAATTCGAGAGGCCGGTCTTCGGACTTACGAGTGTTGATGGGCGGCGCCTTCCCATTTCCGCGTGCAGCGCAGAAGCAGTGGCAGATGCCGCCAATCACTCGATCACCGCTGCGAGGTCAGTACCGGATTTGCACCGGTTTCCCGTTAGCCAGCTCGAATGCGCCTTGAGAGCGCGAAATGTGCATAGCCCAAGCCGCGCAAGGTTGAAAAGCGATGTCTTAAATTGGGTCGCAAGCGGAATGGCGGCTTTGCAGCTGCGATCAATCGTAAGCTGACAGTCTGCAATCGACCCAGTTGCTGACTCAGGATTTACGGGATTTTGAGGCTTAGGTTGTCGGTGACGAAACTCGCTTCGAACCAATCGGTGACCAAGAAGTATCCGCCGGATGGTCGCTTGTGCAGTTCGATGCTTCCCAGATCGAGTGAACCATCAGGGTCTGCCAAAATGGTCGTTCGCCCCGGTTTGGTTTCAATCTGAGTTGGGCTTTCAATGAGGATGTAGCCTTCACGATAACAATGGGCTTCGCCATCCTTGGGGGTTTCAAAAGACGGGTGATCGCTATTGAGGGCGAACAGAGCATTCAGTCGGATGTCTTTTCCAACGGCCATGAAGCCCAGAAGGTAGCTGTCCTCAAGATAGAAGCCGTCTAGATCGGGCAGATGAATTGTTTCCATGACTCGAGGTAGCTCGCCTAGCTTGGAGTTCCAAGGCCCGCTCCCCATCCCAGAAGACGACTTACTACCAGCGACCCATTTTCGGAAACTCATTTTCTGCTAAATCGCTTCGATGATCGAAAACACTTGGCATCTAAGAGGCTCAACCACGCTACCTCCTGACGCGACAGACGAAGCAGTTATTGAGCGTTTAGAGTGTTTTTTGACGAAGCAGCACAAACCTATCACTGGCCAAAGCGTCTCTGCCGTCCAATTCGATTCGCCTTTGTGGCAAGATTGGTTCACACCGAGTTGGCTCGCGCTCGTCATCTATGATCGAGGAGTATTTTGGATCGAAGCTGGGTTAAATGGTCGCAAGCTGCGATACGATCTACGCAGTTTGCATGGCCTGATTTACTGTTTGGCCGGAGCATTAATGTTCTTGATGTTCGTCAGTTCATTCGAAGGCATTGCTGCAGGGGTAAGGTTCGCCTTTCTTGCTTTTATGTGGCTGTATGGCGGAAACATGGTTCTCGCTTGGGCGCGTATTCCGCTTGCCATTCGAAAGGCCGTAAACGGCAGTTAACACCCCCACAAGCTGACCAAAAGGATGCGCGCCGTTGGGTCTATGAGCAGACTGTCAGCTTAGTCTCATTCGCTACCAAAAGCGGAATGGCTGTTCACGACCCAGTTTCTGTTGTGAAGTGCAAGGACGGCGAGAACACTAAAAAGACACACTTTGCGTTGTTTACGCGACCTATTAAAAATCGCGCGTATCAACGGGAAGACGTATGCCCGAACGCCGTTTTTCACCTGAAAGCAAGAATTTGGTTCCATAGGGCCTCTATGGATGAGGACGGCTATCAGCCATTTCGCCCGCTTGGCCTTAGCCTAGGCAAGCAGGGATGTGTCGGATTAATCGCGTTGATTGGTCTGATGGTCTTGTTCTGGACCACAGCGGGATCGCAAAGTCGCGCAGTCACCCGCGAACGCTTTGAGGCAGCGCTGGTCGACGAGGTGATCCCCGCCCAGACTATCGCGCTGCGCGGCCACATTGCGCTCAAAGGCTTTCGGATTGACCACACCCGCGATGAAAGCGTTGAACAAGAGCAGGGCAACACTCGGATCTACCGCGCTGAGTGCGAGGCAATGTGCGCCGCGCTTCTCGCCATGCCTGAGGTGGAAAGCGTTACTACCATCCTTAGCACGCAAGGCCGCAGCACAGCCACGCGCTTCCAACTTGTCAGCCAATCCGAATGCCCTCGCCCCAGCGTCTTGCCGGACAATCCCGATGCCCTGCGCTCTCACCTTCGCTTGGCGGAGGGTCGTAAGGAACCACAGCTCACGCACCGCGAACGCATGCAAGCGGGCATTGTCGCCGCGCGAAGCTTGATGGATGCCTGGCGAGTTCGGCTTTCGAACAAGGAGTGCATCATCGCTGAACGCGTGACCGCTGCAAATGCCGCTCTGCCCGCCGACTTCACAATCGAGACCGTAACGGCCGCGAGTTCCAGACGCTACATCGACCCCGAAAAATGGAAGTGGACGTTCGATCAGCGCCCGCTTTCCGACTGGCGCCTGGTAATCCGCGATGCGAACGGGGATTTATTACTCCGTCGTCAATTCGTATCGGTCCCCATCCTTACAAAGCCAGTTCGTCCCGGCTTCGTCGCTTCGTGCGGCAAGTTGTGCATGTATGTTGGCTGGGCCCGCACGCCGCTCGCCAATTTCGATCTCGATGACGAAAAGAACACCCGTGCGCTGATCCTGGCCTACACAGACATAGCGCGCGGGCTTGACCTCGCCGCCTTTCCCGAAAACTCACAGGGCGACACTGTCGAAGACGCCTTGCGCGCGGCGCTCAATGATCCCGTGCGTCCGGCGAGCGATCCCGTATTTGCGCTTGCGGATAGCTGGATGCGCTCGCTCACAAGCGCGGATCTCGGCGATGATGACGTCACATTGCTAATCCAGATGATCCAAGACACCCGCGTGGTGCGGTTCCAAGGGGTGTATCATGCAACTGACGCACTGGCTGGTAGGATTGGCGAGCTGAGGGAGCCCATTCGCCAGCGCATCGCCCGCGATCCAGAACGCGAGAGCGTGGTCAAACCGCTCGCCGCGCAGATTGCCAAAATAACAATCAGCGAGAGCCCACAAACCCTCGCAAAAGGGGTTGACGAAGCCGACCTTGCGATTCTGCAAGACCCAGAAAAACGCCTTTATGCACGCGGGATGATTGTGGCGCAGGCCGCTTACGGTGCTCGCTCTTTGCCGCTGCTGATGGATATCATGCGCCACCACGCAGCCGCGAACGAGGCGCCAGGCGCAAAAGGAGGCGGCCACATAGGCGTGATGGATTCAACGATGGTAGCGTTGTGCCGAATGGGACTGGAAGCGAAACCGGCTCTGCCCGAGCTGTTCAGCATGCCCAGCACCTGGCTTCAGGAAGAGTTGGCTGCCGATAGCAATTACCATTTCATGTTGGCGCGCATGGGGCAGCCGCTCAACACCTTGCGCAAACCAGAAGGCTATACGCGCTTAAGCCAAGCGGACTACGAAGGACTCCTGCGAACCAAGATGAAGCGTGGTGGCGCGGAGCGTTGCCGAGGCAACTGGATGTAGCCGCCTTGCCTTCGAGTGTACCGAGATCTTTTCCCGCAGCCGATTCTATCTCAATCTGGCTAATTCGCTCTTCGCCCCTGAAAATCTCGGTCCGTGTTCGCTCTAGCGCCTGCTTCACTGCGTCCCGTCCGCGCGCGATTGTGCAGGTCTTCTTGATCGAAGCTCGACGCGTGAGACGTCTTGGGTGCTACAACCATCGCGCACCGGATGACTGAATTGCCTTTGTGAAAAGCTTGAAGCAGACCGTCCGCCTCCACCCCCAATTTCGGTCAATGAGCGATGCTTAAATTTTACCAATTGCGGACGATGGCGGTTTAAGTTCTACAAGGCGCCAAATCGTGTTCGCTAAAGCCTGTTCGTGGATGCACTACGATTCGGTAATCGAGTATGGGTAAGGTACACAGATACTCCGCGCATTTTTGATTTTGGCACCGCTGCAAGCGTTTCACTATTGGGGTGCAATTCAAGTGTGAGCTACGTATTGAGAGATGATTCCAGTTTCAAACACTGCGCCACAGCCGATTACGATCAAATGAGTTCGAAGTGAGCCGCCTGCGGCGTCTTACACTTCAAACTCATTTGATCGTTCAAAATAGGACCAATTCGAAGGGGACACTTCGAACTATATAAATTATTGGAAATATTGGTAAAATACAATTTTGGTATGGATATATGCTAATTAGTGGCGATAGGCTTAGATTGGCTTAAAGCCCTAACCCAAGCAAACTCACCAAAAGGAACCCGCCCGTAAAGATACAGGCCCAGATCAGGATCAATTGAAGCGTTTTGCCCCAGCTCAGTTGGAAGGATGCAAACGCGCCGCCTGCTAGAACTAGCCAGCCAAGCATTGCGATGATTGAAATGATCCCGACATCACTCATGCAGTTAACTCCAAGCCATCATATCCGACTACCACATTCTCTGGCGTTTCTTTGACCAATGTCTGGTAATCCATACTCTTATCAAGATGGCTTAGCACAACTTGCTTTGCCTCGCAGCGTTCCCCCAGCTCTATCGCCATAGCCAAATGCGCATGCGTTGGATGCGGTTCGCGGCGCAGGCAGTCGCTTACAAGGATAGATCGGA
>JBCAZT010000161.1:0-4567 GCA_038532855.1 Pseudomonadota bacterium | reverse complement strand
TGCGGGTCTTCGAAAACCTCTGGAACGCTCAAGACAGGGCCCACAGGAACGCCGGCAGCGTTCATCTTTTCTATCCAATAGGCGCTGGTTTGCGTTTTGAAGACTGGCTCGAACTGCTCCTTCACGATGGCGCTGTTCTTCATGCGCTTTGCATTGGTGTCGATCCGTTCGTCTTCTAGGCAATACTCCATATCGAGCACCTTCAAGAACTTCTTGTAGACGCCGTCATTGCTCGGAGCGAAAGCGACAGATCCGTCCGCCGTTTCTGCCAAGCCGTATGGCGCAACCAATTGGTGATCATTGCCGCTGCGCTTCGGCTCCACACCCGCCGCCAGAAAATTGGCAGCCTGAAAGCTAAGGAGGCTGACCATGCTATCGGTGAGTGCAATATCGATATATTGCACCCCGGTGCCATCATCCTTTTTGCGCCCGACCAGCCGAGAACTGATCGCCAAGGCGCTATAAAGTCCAACCACCAAATCGCTGATTGGCAGACCGGTGCGCAATGGTGGACCATCGGCCTCACCCGTGACACTCATGAAGCCGCTTAAAGCCTGAGCGATGAAATCGAAGGCTGGGCGCTGCGAATAAGGGCCATCAGCGCCAAAGCCGCTTATGCTGCAAATGATCAGACTGGGGTTGATCTCTTCAAGCACATCCTTGGACAATCCCATCTTGTCCAAAACGCCGGGCCGAAAATTTTCGACCAGAACATCAGCGTCATCAAGCAGGCGTTTGAGAACCTTCATGCCTTCGGGATTGCGCAGGTCCAAGGCAACGGACTTCTTGTTGCGATTGTAGCCCGCGAAATACCAGCTGAAGTCATTCACCTTCTCACCCTGCGCGCGCAGCGGATCGCCCGCAGGGGTTTCTATCTTGATCACATCCGCGCCAAGATCGGCCAGCAATTGCGTGCCAAACGGCCCTGCAATAATGCGAGTAAGATCGATGACTCTGGTGCCTTGTAAGCTCATTTTGTCTCTCCCAAACTCAACCGGTCGCGCGCAAAGCGCTGTCGAAATCATATGTTACGCCAACCGGGCGAGCGCTTTGGAGATGGGCGGGAAATTTGCGGCCCATGAATTCCGAATAAAGCGCGCCAGCCTCAATCAAAGCGTCTAAATCTATCCCGGTTTTTACGCCTTCTAGATGGAGCAAATGCACCAGATCTTCGGTGGCAATGTTGCCGCTAGCGCCCGGCGCAAAGGGGCAACCGCCCAATCCGCCTAATGAAGCCTCAAATCGCGAAACACCGCATTCCAATCCGGCCAATACATTGGACAATCCCATGCCGCGCGTGTTGTGGAAATGGAGGACGAGCTCCATTTCTGGCAATTCGCTAGAAAGCGTTTTCACAAGTTCGCGAACCCGGCTCGGCGATGCTGTGCCGATCGTGTCGCCAAGCTTGAGTGTCCTGACCCCAATCTCATGGAATTGCTGCGCAATTTTCACCACTTGTCTGACCGGTGTGGCACCTTCAAAAGGGCAGTCAAAGGCAACCGCAATCGCCGCCGTAACACTGGCATTGAAGTCTTCTGCCAGAACAAGCAGCGGTGCGATCCGTTCAAACGCCTGTTCCACCGAAGCATTCGAGTTAGCGAGCGAATGTTTCTCACTCGCTGATAGGAATGCGACCCACACGTCGACATTGACGCTGGCCGCCCTCAGGCCGCCGCGCTTGTTGGGCGCAAGCGCTTCGATAATCAGGCCATCTTTGCGATTGATCCCAGCAACCATATCCTCAGCATCGGCAAGTTGAGGCACGGCTTTGGGAGCAACAAATGACGTCGCCTCGATCCGCTCTACGCCTGCTGCAATCACGCGGTTTGCGATCTCGATTTTTTTCTCAGTCGGCAGGAACTCAGGTTCGTTCTGGAGCCCATCGCGAAGGCCGACTTCGGTGATAATGCAATGATCCATAATATTGCTCTTTTGTCCTTCGTTTCGCACTCACCAGTCCCAATGAACCGGCTTTGCCCCAGCAAAAGGGCTCCGAAACGTCTTAAGTTCAGTATGATTGAGTGAGCCCACAAAAGCGGTGCGCAGATCCGGCCCGCCAAAGGCGATGCTGGTTGGGTTTTGAATACGGGCTGCCGTTTCGCGGTAAATGAATTCTCGGTCGAGCGTCCCGTTTGCAAGCGTCGCTTCCGCATCGGCAATGCGCGCCGGGTCACCGTCGGCGAAGACCGTGACAATCTCGCCGTGCGGCGAGACTCGGTGAATGCGGTTCGACACGATACAACTGATCCACAAATAGCCTTCTGCATCGATCGCAAGACCATCGGGATATTCAGCCGGACCATATTCGGCAAAGATGCGGCGGTAGTTAAGCGCGCCCGTGTCGCCAACGTCGAAGCACATCGTGCGCTTTTTGAAGGTCTCATTGACATAGAGGCGGCGGCGAATGGGATCGAATTTGAACTCGTTTGTGCAGTTCAACCCTTCCGCCATGATCTCTACCGAACCCTTATTGATCCGCGCCAAATAGCCATCCTCGCGAGTTGCGCTTAAAGGGGTGCCATGCCCTGCGGTTGCCATGACGCTGAACCAAACCATGCCATCGGGCGCGACCAACACGAAGTTCACATCACCCAGCTCAGCCCCTTCTCCGCTCACCAGAAAGGGTTCTGCTTCACCATCCGGACTGATTGCCCAAATCCCACCTGCTGAGCCGATATTGGCAAATATCAGCCTGCCATCTCGCAGCAGTGCGAACCCGTTTGACCGAAAACTCTCTCCATCATCCGGCCCCAGATAGGCCTGCGATCCATCGGCGTTGATGCGAATGATGCCGCCGCGAGCGTCGCTACAAAACACCGTTCCGTCACCCTTGCAAAGCACGCATTCGGGCCGCGACAATCCCTTGCCGACGGCACCAATATCGCCGATTTCATATGTGCTGACCATCAAGCGCTCTTAACCCAAACATATAAAACAAGGCTCGCGCCCATTGCCGCTTTGGGCAAGTCTTAATGCGGCAAGGCTGGCTTGCAGCAGATCGAACGGTACTGCGCCAAGCATTCGTCTATAACCGCAACCATGAGGTATATTGTCTTTGGTATGGGCAGGGTTGGCCAGAACATCCTGCATTATCTGCGCGCTATGGGCCATGATGCTGAAGGGGTGGATATCCTTGAAACACCGGAGGAATTGCAGCGCTGTCAGGAGATTGTTGAAAGCGTCGATTGTGTCATTGCGACCATTCCCGATAGCCTGCTGCAAAGCTGGTACGACGAATGGCATCCCTTGATAGGCGACAAACCGGCGATCCATCATTCAGGCGCAATGGTGATCGAAGGGATGACGAGTTTCCATCCGCTCTATTCATTCCCCAACGCAGTGCTTGACGTGGAAGTGCTAAAATCGATCGCCTTTGCGGTTTCAGGCGAAGGCCCCGAGTTTGCCGACGTTTTTCACGGCTTTCCCAACCCCACATTTGTGGTGAAGACCGAAGACCGGGCCCGCTATCATGCGCTGGCTGTACTAAGCGGAAACTTTGCAAGCTATCTGTGGAACCAAACCGCCGGTGGTTTCAGCGAATTTTCCGATGGGGATGTCGCCGCGATCATGAGCCCATACTTGAATAGTGTGCTTGAGCGGTTCTGCGAAAGCCCCTACGACTCTCTTACCGGACCGGTGGCACGCCGCGATATCAAAAGCGCTCAGTCCAATCTTCGCGGGTTGGAAGCGGACGAAAAATTGCGGGAGTTGTATAGAGCTTTCCTCGCCAGCGCTTGGCCAGAATTTGACGCCCCGAATGACGATTAGACAGCGTCATACGGACGGACAACGAGCCTTCATCTACTGATTTTGCAGTCGATTACCGTTGGTAAAACCGAGACCTTGTTCAAGATACGATCCGTGCGCGGGCCAGACGGCGCTTCAAGCTGAACATACCAGCTATCCCGTCTCTGTTCGATCAGAAAGCGGGTCGGCAAGAAGTCTAGAGCCGCAAAATACCCAAGCACTTTGACGGGGCCTACGATGGATGAAGCAAGAGTAATCCTCGCATAGGCTATAGACGACGGGTCAGGCTCGGATTGAGCAGGCGGCGCCGGGTAAACGGGGTCTGTAGAATCCATAAAACCAAGTCCCATTAGATGTGAAGGGCTTGCCCCAGTGTCTTCAGCGCGACTTCCTGAACCGCTTCACCTATCGTTGGATGAGCGTGGACGGTGTGGGCAATATCTTCGACCCGCGCGTTCATTTCGCAGGCCAGACCGAAATAGGCGGACAATTCCGAAACGCCGCGCCCTACCGCTTGCACGCCGAGCACAAGGTGATCGCCTTCGCGCACGACAATTTGAACAAAGCCATTCTCCCCTTCCATAGTTTTTGCCCGACCATTGGCGACGAACGGGAATTTCTCTGTTTTGACGGAGTGGCCTTGCGCCTTGGCCTCTTGCGGTGTGAGGCCGACGACCACAATCTCAGGGTCGGTAAAGCAAATCGCCGGAATAACGGTTTTGTCCCACTCACGCGTTTCGCCAGCGATAAGTTCAGCTACCATTTCGCCTTGTGCCATAGCGCGGTGCGCAAGCATGGGATCGCCGGTGACATCACCGAT
>JBCAZT010000160.1:0-4659 GCA_038532855.1 Pseudomonadota bacterium | reverse complement strand
GTTAGGATGAAAGGTCGAGCCATCCGCTCGTGCTACATCTCGCCCCGCTCTCGGCGGAGTTTGTACCAGCGCTCAACCGCTTCCTCGTGCCCTGCATTGGTCCGGTTAAATTCATGTCCGCCCGTACCATCGGCCACCATGAACAAAGCATCCGTTTCCGCAGGATCAAGCACGGCTGCAATGCTTTCGCGCCCGGGATTGGTGATCGGTCCATCGGGCAGGCCAAGCTTGGTGTAGGTGTTGTATCCGTTCACAGCCGCGATCTCTGATTGGCGGATGCGGCGGCCCAGCGGCTTTCCTTGCGTAATCGGATAGATGATCGTGGGATCTGCTTGCAGCATCATGCCTGTCTTCAAACGGTTAGAGTATAGGCCAGCAATGGTGCGTCTTTCGGAAGCCTTACCCGTTTCCTTTTCCACGATTGAAGCGAGGATGAGCGCGTCTTTTAAAGTATCAACGGCAATATCTGGCTTGCGGTTTGCCCATGCCTCAGCGAGGTATTCATCCATCGCTTTTTGCATTTCCTCCATCAAGGAAGCGCGCGACTGCCCGCGTTCATAGGAATAGGTATCAGGCAGGATTGAGCCTTCCAGCGGGGTTTCCACCTCTCCTGTTAGCAGTTCTTCGGCCATTAAGCGTTCTGCGACCAACACCGATGGCATGCCTTCTGGGATGGTGACAAAACGCCGCACAACATCGCCCGATTGGAACAGCGCCAAGATATCGCCTTGGCTCATTTCAGGCTTAAGCTGGAATTCTCCGGCTTTGATTGGGTCTGATGACCCGAACAGCCGCGCATTCATGACAAACCCATCAGCCGAGGCAATATGGCCTTGTTCCTCCAGATCGTTCGCCACTGATGTGACAGATGCTCCTGCGGGAATGATAAAGGCTGTTTCTTGTTTGACTGTCGCTCCGCCCAAAAAGAGGCTACCGAGAAACAGTGCGCCCGCGATGATCACCGCAAGCACAATCCCGGCTATGAGACCGAGACGCATCATTGGATCAATCCACTTTCTGCATGATTAGCGAGGCGTTTGTGCCGCCAAAACCAAAGCTGTTGTTCAGCACTGCGCGCACTTCGCGTTTCTTGGCTTTTAAAGGAACCAGATCGATACCTTCCGTGCCATCGTCAGGATTGTGTAAGTTAAGCGTTGGCGGCACGATGCCGTCACGCATTGCAAGAATGCAGAACACAGCTTCTACGGCCCCTGCCCCGCCCAGCAAGTGCCCGATGGCCGATTTGGTTGAGCTCATCGAAGCGCCGCTTAAATCATCGCCTAGTACGCGCTTAACGGCGGCCAGTTCGATTGTGTCGGCCATGGTAGATGTGCCGTGCGCGTTGACGTAATCGATATCGCCGGGTCCAAGGCCTGCTTTTTTCATGGCCATACGCATTGCAAGCTCAGCGCCTTTGCCCTCCGGATGGGGCGCGGTCACGTGATAGGCATCGCCTGAAAGGCCATAGCCAGTCACTTCGGCATAAATTTTTGCGCCGCGCGCTTTGGCGTGTTCATATTCTTCTAGGACTACGATTCCAGCACCCTCGCCCATTACGAACCCTTCGCGGTCCTTGTCGTAAGGGCGGCTTGCTTCTGTGGGCCGGTCATTAAAGCTGGTATTGAGCGCGCGTGCCTGCGCAAAACCTGCAATACCCAGAGGATTGATCGTGCTCTCGCCGCCGCCTGCCAGCATCACATCTGCATCATCCATCATAATCATGCGCGCGGCATCACCGATGGAGTGCGCGCCCGTGGAACAGGCGGTTACGACAGCATGGTTGGGGCCCATAAATCCGTATTTGATCTGAACCTGACCCGTGATGAGATTGATCAGACGGCCATGTACAAAGTGGGGAGACACGCGGCCGGGGCCGCGGTTGTGGAGGTTCACACTCTCAATCTCAATACCCGGAAGGCCGCCAATGCCCGCGCCAATAGAACAACCAACGCGTTCTTTTTCAGCGTCTGAAAGGTCGGTCAGCCCAGCATCTTCGAGCGCTTGGCCTGCGGCATCAATGCCATAGACGATAAATGGGTCCACCTGCCGCTGAATTTTGCCATCGACGCGTTTGTCCGCATCAAAGCCCCAAGGGTGATCTTTACCCTTCACTTCGCAAGCAATGGTGCATTTCTGCCCTTCAGGTTCAAAGCGCGTGATCGGGCCGGCGCCGCTTTCGCCTGCGATCAGGTTTTTCCAAGAGGTTTCGACGTCACCGCCCAAAGGCGTGACAAGTCCAAGCCCGGTTACCACCACACGGCGCATGATTTGCTCTCCCAAGATCGTTTAAGGGCCAAGAAATAGGACAGGCCCGCACCCTCAAGAAAAGGGCTCGGGCCTGTAACAGTGTCGCCCGCAATTGCGGGACAGACGGGCCTGATTAGCCCTTGTGCTCTTCGATAAATTTGGTCGCATCGCCCACGGTTGAGATTTTCTCAGCCGCATCATCTGGGATTTCGACGCCAAACTCTTCCTCGAAAGCCATGACGAGTTCAACGATATCGAGGCTGTCTGCGCCCAGATCATCAATGAAGCTAGCTTCTTGGGTGACTTTGTCGCCTTCTACACCAAGGTGTTCGACAACAATTTTCTGCACGCGGTCGGCAGTATCGCTCATGTGGTTCCCTCTTAAACTATGGGGGTTTGAAATCTGTGATGTGCCCTAGAGGTCGGTTTCATTAAGCGCAAGTCAAGATGCGTCTCCAAGAAAAGCGAAATTTCAAGCCTCAGGCAAAGAGCGCGCGTGTGTCGAGTAAATCGATGTCCGTCCGGCGCTCAAGGCTACGCAAAATCATATACTTATGAGCATTTCCAAACATGATAAGCGCGGTTTTGCCTTGCCCGCCCACCAAATCGAGAGCGCTGTTGATAAGATTTGTGTGCGCAGCGTTTATCTGCGTCCAGCCGCCTGGCCCCAGATCCTCATCAAAATATTGCTGATAGGGCGTGCGGGATGCTTCGACCAGACGATCGAATTCAGGCGTGTGGATGAAGAACGGGTCATCCCCCCTGCCCGCCACATCGCGCGAATATCGCCGTAACGCTGCGCGGTGCTCCGCCCATTGCTCGGAGCGTGTTGGATCACCTTGAATACGCTCTAACGCAGCGCGGCGATTGTCAGCGATTTCGCGCGTCCATCCTGCCGTGCCAAGAATGCGAAAATCCATCTCACGCGAGAGTGGAAAGACCACATCGGTATATTCGGGAAAAACCTGAGTGCGTGGCTCGTCTATTGAACCCGTGTCGCGAAACGACGTAACCGCTTGATCAATCCTGTCAGGCGGAATTTCAGAAAGGATCACATCAGGCTTTGCCGCCCACACGGCCTTACGAAGCACATCGAGCGAATAACGCTCGCTGGTGCGATGCCGCCCGTGGATCACGCCCATTACATGGACACGAGTAACGCCAGCGTTCACAGATTCGGCCAACGCGCAACCAGACAGAGGCAGTGCGCCCAAGGACGCAAGGCTAGCGAAAATTGCGGATCGGCGAGAATGCATCATCGCATTGTGTTAGCAGCGATGCGCCCAATTGTTACAGTTTTCGCAGCTCAGTTGGTTTCAGTCTGATCAGGTGCCGCAGCAGATAAAGCACCCTCTTCGCTTTGAGGCGTGGGCTGGGCCGCAAGTGCAGCAGCATAACGCTGAGTTAGTATATCGGCACGCTTTGCCAATTGCTCTTCAGCTTTGATCCAGCCTTCAACCCGGTCTACTGATTCTAGCGCCATGAGCTTTTTAGGTTCAACTGCAAGCGCCCTTTCCAAAACCGCTAAAGACGCATCGAAGTCGCCAGCCCGCTCGTGACACATGGCAGAGTTGAACAGGACGGAAACCTGCGTTGGATTGTTCACTTCAAGCGCTTTGAAAGCTTCGCAAGCAGCATCTTCGTCGGATTTGGTTAGCTTCACCGCGGCTTTAAATGCCTTACGGTCCGCTTTCTCCAACCCCTTACGTCTTTCGAGGATGCGGTAGTCGCGCTCGTAATATCGCGGGGCAAGTGCATTGCGCACTCGCCATGCGAAACTGCCAACCAATCCATCTGTCATTTCTCTAATAGAAGGCGGAGGGCCAAAGTCTGCGCAGATTTCTTTCTCGCGGCTTATCGCATCGCGTGAGGCATAGAGAAGCCGGCCTTTTTGCCCTACGACTTCGATATCAGGGTAGAAGGTGACTTCGGTTCGGGTGCATTCATAGACGTCGGTGCGATACCGGATGCATTTACCATCATCGTCTTTTTCATCGCATTTGCGCTCTCGTTTGGGTTCAAGCTCAATCACCGATGCATCAACGTTTGCGCCACCTTGGATCACTGCATCAACAGGCCCTGCACCGATGGCGATTACATCAAACCAAGGTTCATCATGAACCCGCGCTTTTTGAAGAACTTCTTTCAACTCAAAGGCAAGTTGACTGCCTTTTGAACCGCCCAAATCATCAACCGCAATTGCTTCTACATCAAGTGCTGCATCTGTACCTGCTGGTAGATGCGCGCCCAATCGCAGTGTTTCTGCCTGCGCTGGAGCCGAAGAGGCACAAGCTGCCAATGCGATAAAGGATGCTGTGTATTTGCCCTGCACGCCCATGCTCTATACTCCCAAATCCTAAGCCTCCTCTTGCAGGCTCGCGATTAGGAATTGATGAATGGCTCGTTTTGAAT
>JBCAZT010000159.1:0-4692 GCA_038532855.1 Pseudomonadota bacterium | reverse complement strand
TTGGAACTTGGCGATGCGTCCGCTGCGGGGGCCGGCCAGCAATTGGGCGAGAATAATATCGAGGCTATTGGCCGCCTACTTTATGGCAAATATATCGTCCTGTTTGAAATCGCTGGGATCATCCTGCTGGTTGCGATGATCGGCGCGATCGTCCTCACTCACCGCGAACCCAAGCCGGGTGCGCGTGGCCGCCAGGATATCGGCAAACAAATCAGCCGCCGCCCGGATGAGGCAACGGTGATGAAACAGCCTACGATCGGCGAGGGGGTCGAGCTATGATTTTTGGCCTAACCTCTTCCATCCTGAGCCTGTCGAAGGGTGAGCGCCCGCACTTCGACAAGCTCAGCACGAGCGATCACGGAGATGTCGCGTGATTGGTATCGAACATTATCTGGTGGTTGGCGCGATCCTGTTCGTGCTGGGCGTGCTGGGCATTTTCATCAATCGCAAGAACGTGATTGTGATCCTGATGTCGGTTGAGCTGATATTGCTCTCAGTGAACATCAACCTCGTCGCATTCAGCGCGTTTATGAACGATCTGACGGGTCAGATTTTCGCAATGATGGTTCTAACCGTGGCTGCGGCTGAGGCTGCCATCGGGCTTGCCATTCTGGTCATCTATTATCGCGGACGCGGCACGATCGCGGTTGACGATGTGAACCAGATGAAAGGGTAGAGCGAGACCATGAACCCTATTCTTATCATCGTTTTCGCTCCGCTTATTGCTGCGATTATTGCCGGTTTTGGCAATCGCGCTTTGGGCAATACGGGCGCAAAGGTCATCACGACCGGCGCATTGTTCTTGTCAGCCATCCTAAGCTGGCCGATCTTTATCGCATTCCTCACAGGGGATGCGATTGCAGAGGTCGTGCCTGTTCTCAAATGGGTGCAATCAGGCGCAATGACATTCGATTGGGCGCTGCGGGTTGATGCTCTTACGGCCGTTATGCTGGTGGTGATCAACAGCGTATCCGCGCTCGTCCACCTCTACAGCTGGGGGTATATGGACGAGGACCCGGATCAGCCGCGCTTCTTCGCATATCTCTCGCTGTTCACCTTTGCGATGTTGATGCTGGTCACCGCTGACAACCTCGTCCAGATGTTCTTTGGTTGGGAAGGGGTGGGGCTGGCCTCTTATCTGTTGATCGGGTTCTGGTTCAAAAAGCCAACCGCTGGCGCTGCGGCAATCAAAGCTTTTGTGGTCAACCGCGTGGGCGATCTGGGCTTTATGCTTGGTATCTTTGGCACGTATCTGGTGTTCAAGACGACTTCGATCCCGGAAATCCTAGATGCGGCTCCTGCTATGACGGGGGCAACTATCGGTTTCCTCGGGATGCGCCTTCAGACAATGGATGTGCTTTGCATCCTCTTGTTTATCGGAGCGATGGGCAAATCTGCGCAATTGGGTCTACACACTTGGTTGCCGGACGCGATGGAAGGGCCAACGCCTGTATCCGCGCTAATCCACGCCGCGACGATGGTGACAGCTGGCGTTTTTATGCTGTGTCGCTTGTCTCCCATGTTCGAGGCGGCTCCGACGGCCTTGATGGTCGTCACAGTGATTGGCGGGGCGACCTGCTTCTTCGCTGCGACCATTGGGACAACGCAGTGGGATATTAAACGCGTGATCGCGTATTCGACCTGCTCACAGCTGGGATATATGTTCTTTGCCGCGGGCGTTGGTGCGTATGGCGTCGCGATGTTCCACCTGTTCACGCACGCATTCTTTAAGGCGCTGCTGTTCTTGGGCGCAGGTTCGGTGATCCATGCGATGCACCACGAACAAGACATGCGGTATTATGGCGGCCTTCGCAAAGAGATCCCGATCACGTTCTGGGCCATGCTTTTGGGCACTCTCGCGATTACGGGGCTGGGCGTTTATCACTTGGGCGTTGGTTTTGCGGGCTTCTGGTCGAAAGACGCCATTCTCGAAGTTGCCTTTGCGCGCGGCACAGGCACAGGGACGATGGCCTTCTGGCTTGGTGTAACAGCCGCTCTCCTCACCAGCTTTTACAGCTGGCGCCTGATGTTCTTGACCTTCTGGGGCAAACCGCGCTGGATTGAGAGCGAGCATATCCAGCATAGCGTCCACAAAACACCCGAGGAAGCAGGCGAAGATACAACCGGCGGATACCACCCGCATGAAAGCCCTTGGGTCATGCTGATCCCACTTATCGTCTTGAGTGTTGGTGCCGTGTTGGCAGGGCAGGTTTTCGCGCCAAGCTTCCTAGATGATGCTGCGTTCTGGGCTGGATCAATCTTTTATAATGAAAACCTGATCCACGCGATGCATGCGGTCCCATATTGGGTAAAGTATTCCGCTTTTGTTGTGATGATTATCGGCTTTGCAGGCGCATACCTCGCTTACATGGCGAAGCCTGACATTCCTGCGAAATTCGTTGGCGCGTTTGGCTGGCTGCACAATTTCGTTTTCCGCAAATGGTATTTTGAC
The DNA here is from genome assembly GCA_038532855.1 of Pseudomonadota bacterium. Lineage (GTDB taxonomy): Bacteria > Pseudomonadota > Alphaproteobacteria > Sphingomonadales > Sphingomonadaceae > Erythrobacter. The sequence continues at coordinate 2,240 of JBCAZT010000159.1, read as the reverse complement.
GAACTGTACGATGCGGTCTTCGTAAAGCCTGCATTCTGGTTTGGCCGCCAGTTCTGGAAACTCGGCGACATTGGCACGATTGACCGGTTCGGTCCCAATGGGATCGCGGCTGTGGTCCAGCGCGGATCGGTTGCGGCGAAATCGATCCAGTCTGGTTATCTCTACACTTATGCATTGATCATGCTTTTGGGCTTGATCGCTGCTGTCACTTACGTGCTGCTCTAGGGGCGAATACGAGCAATGGACTTTCCCATCCTCACGGTCATGATGCTTGTGCCATTGGCAGGCGCAATAGCCTGCCTATTTGCAGGCCAAAGCTCACGTTTGATCGCATTGCTGGCGACTTTGGTGACATTCGGCCTAGGCGTATTGCTGTGGGCGAATTACGACATTGGCGGCGATCAATGGCAATTTACTGAGCGGTATGAGCTTGTCGCTGGCTTCAACTACGCGCTGGGAATAGATGGCATTGCGCTGATGCTGATCATGCTCAGCGTCTTCCTAATGCCGATCTGTATCCTTGCCAGTTGGGAAGCGATCCAGAAGCGGGTGGGCGAGTACATGGCCGCGTTCCTGTTTATGGAAGTGCTGATGATCGGCACGTTTGCCGCGCAAGATATCTTCTTGTTCTACATCATGTTCGAAGCGGGCCTTATCCCGATGTATCTCATCATCGGAGTGTGGGGCGGCGATAACCGGATTTACGCGAGCTATAAATTCTTCCTCTACACGCTGCTGGGCTCTGTGCTGATGCTAGTTGCGATGTTCTGGATGGTGGCCACCGCTGGCACATCCGACATCCCGACTTTGATGCAATACAATTTCCCGCCCGCTGCGCAGACGTGGCTGTGGCTTGCCTTCTTTGCGAGCTTTGCGGTCAAAGTGCCTATGTGGCCATTCCACACATGGCTGCCCGATGCGCACGTTCAGGCACCGACGGCGGGTTCAGTGATCCTTGCAGGCGTGCTGCTGAAATTGGGCGGATATGGGTTTATCCGCTTCAGCCTTCCGATGTTCCCTGTTGCAAGCGCTGATTTTGCTTGGCTTGTCTTCGCGCTGTCCATGGTGGCGGTGGTTTACACCTCGCTTGTGGCCTTGGTGCAGGCGGATATGAAAAAGCTGATCGCCTATTCCTCAGTCGCTCACATGGCGATTGTGACGGTCGGTCTGTTTGCATTCAATGTGCAAGGTATCGAAGGCGCGATTATCATCATGCTGAGCCACGGTCTGGTATCAGGCGCGCTCTTCTTGTGCGTGGGTGTCATCTATGACCGGCTGCATACCCGTGAGATTGATCGGTATGGCGGGCTTTCGATCAATATGCCCTATTATGCGGTGTTCTTCTTGTTGTTCACTATGGCGTCGATTGGCCTTCCGGGGACAAGCGGATTTGTCGGCGAATTTCTCTCGCTTGCTGGCATTTATCAAGTTTCCACTTGGGTCGCTTTGGTCTGCACCACAGGCATCATTCTGGGCGCTGGCTACATGCTTTACCTTTATCGCCGCGTCGCCTTTGGCGTGCAGAAAAACGAAGATGCCGCCGCGATGCCCGATATGACATTGCGCGAATGGGCCATGATGGCACCGATTGCGGCTGTGGTGATGTGGATGGGCGTGTATCCTGAAAGCTTCCTTGCACCCATGCGTGACGATATCAAAGCACTTGATGCTCGCCTTGTTCTGGTTGCACCGCAGAGCGATAGCCAACTTGCTGTCGACAAGCCCACCGGGGTTTTCGCGAATGAGGTTCCCGCGCCAGAAGGACATGATGGGGAGGGAGCGCACTGATGCTCGATCTCACACACTCATTCGGATTGGTTGTTCCAGAACTGATCCTAACCGCTGCCGGTCTTATCCTGCTGCTGGTCGCCGCATGGGGCGGAGATAGAGCGGGTCGGCCCATTGCGATCCTCGCTGCCGCTGCCCTGTTTGGAGCGGGCTTTTCGCTCATGCCCGGATTGCATTTCGGAACGGATGGCCCGGAAACGCTCGCATTTGGGGGCCTGATGCGGGTTGATAGCTTTGCACTGTTCGCCAAAGCTTTGATCTATCTGGCAGCGATTGGCTGTTTGATAGTGGCGCCTGCTTTCTTTGCAGGGCCTGCTGCTGGGGAAGAACGCGGCATGCGCGCCGAGTATCCCGTCCTGATCCTGTTCGCTGCCATTGGCATGAGCATTATGGTTTCAGCCGGCGACTTTATGACGCTTTACCTGGGGCTAGAGCTCAACTCGCTTGCCGCT
>JBCAZT010000158.1:0-4733 GCA_038532855.1 Pseudomonadota bacterium | reverse complement strand
ACCGCAATGCAGATATGACCGGGCCGAAAATCTCCTCGCGCGCGATCGTCATATCATCGGTTACATTTGCAAAGACCGTTGGCTTCACAAAATTGCCATCTGCGAAAGGCCCCTCGGTCAATATCTCACCGCCCGTCATGAGCTGCGCGCCCTCATTCGAACCGATATCCAGATATCCGCTTATCTTCTGCAATTGCGAGGATGAAACGACCGGACCAAGATCCACGTCCTCGCGCATCCCATCGCCAATCTTGAGGCTTTCAGAGAAAGCCACCAATCGCTGAAGGAACTCGTCATAGATCGCATCTTCAACAAAGAGGCGCGAGCCAGCGATACAAACCTGGCCAGAATGAGCGTATACCGCCATCGCTGCGACGGGCACCGCTTTATCGAGATCGGCGTCGGCGAAAATGATCAAAGGCGATTTGCCGCCCAGTTCCAGCGACACCCGTTTGATCCCATTCGCGGATGCTTGGATAATGCGCTTACCGGTTTCCGTGGAGCCTGTGAAAACAAGCTTATCGACATCTGGATGTTCGGCCAGCGCAGCCCCGGCTGATCGACCATCTCCGGTGACGATATTGACCACACCGTCTGGTACGCCCGCTTCTTCCATCAATTCGGCAATAAAGAGCGGGGCCAGCGGGGCTTCTTCGGAAGGTTTCAAGACAACGGTGCATCCCGTGGCAAGCGCCGGACCGATTTTCCAGATCGAAGAGGCAGTCGGCGCGTTCCATGGGATAATCGCTCCGACCACGCCAATCGGCTCCTTCACGGTCATCGACACAACATCACCGGGAAACGAGTTCGGGATCGTTTCGCCATTTATGCTCGTGGCAATGCCAGCATAATACTGCAGCATCCCAATAACGCGCCGCTTATTGCCAAGCGTTCGCGCAAGGGGCAGCCCCATATCTTGCGTGTCAATCGCACACAATTCATCCCAATGTGTTTCAAAAAGCTGGGCGATCCGAAGAAGCAGACTTTGGCGTTCAAACGGCGTCCAATTGCTCCACGGCCCTTCAAATGCATTGCGCGCAGCCCCCACCGCAAGATCAATATCTACGTTGCCAGCCGCAGGGACCGTCGCTAGCAACTTGCCATTGGCCGGGTTGCGCGATTCCATGCGCTCCCCGCTGGCTGCGTCGACCCACTTTCCGTCAACAAACATCTTCTGATGCCCACCGTTCAGGGGCCTGCGCAAAGGGGTTTGGTTGGTGGGGCGATCGTCTGCCATTTGTCTTCTATTCCTGTTTTATTGAGGAGAACCGCTAGCTTGTTATTGGGCGGAAGACCCTCTGCGATCATTTGGCCCTGAACGGTTCAACTGTTTATCTATCTTCTCACATAGTAGTCCGCTTGAGCAATCAGGCTTTTCGCATCGCCCAGTTTCAACCAGCGGCCCCGCCGCGAAGTTCCTGCATTACGACCGAGAAATCTTTGCCGCCTAGGCCCTGTTCTGACAGCGCTTCATAGATTGTTGCCGCCATCAATCCGAGGCGCGAATTGGCCTTGGCAGTCTCTGCCTCACCAGCAGCCAGGCGAAGGTCTTTGAGCATCATGTCTACAGCAAATCCGGGTGCATAATCTTTGTTCGCTGGCGAAGTCGGCACGGGTCCGGGAGCCGGGCAATAGCTCGTCATCGACCAATTCTGGCCCGAGGCTTTCGAAGATATGTCAAAGAAGGTCTGCGCATCGAGTCCAAGCTTCTCCGCCAGATCAAACGCTTCACAAGTTGCAATCATTGAGATACCAAGCAACATATTGTTAGCAATCTTAGCCACTTGGCCATTGCCAGCAGCGCCAGCGTGAACGATCGTTTTTCCCATCGCTTCAAGAACCGGCTTTGCGCGTTCGAATGCATCGGCCGCTCCGCCGACCATAAAGGTTAGCGCGCCGCCCGCAGCGGCAGCCACTCCACCAGAAACCGGGGCATCGACCATCGAAAATCCAGCCGCTTCGGCCTTGTCACAGGCGGATCGCGCATCTTCTACAGCAATGGTGGAACAGTCGATAAACAATGCACCGGCTGGTGCGGCGCCGACTATCCCATACTCGCCAAAATAGACTGCGTGAACATGCTTTCCCGCTGGCAGCATCGTCACGACCACATCGGCTTCAGCAACCGCATTGGCGATCGAGTCCGCGCCTTCCGCGCCATCCTTGACAGCATCTTCGACGGCAGCATGATTGAGATCGAAGGCACGCACCGCGTTCCCCGCCTTAACGAGGTTCGCACACATTCCCGAGCCCATATTACCAAGGCCAATCATCGCGATTTTTGCCATCTACTCACTCTCCCAGTTTACGAGTTCAGCCGTGTTCGACGAGGCTATCGTATTTGCCTTGCATCCACAGTTAGGACGCCGCCATTAGCCATGGATCAACGCTCGTGAGATGATCACGCGCATAATCTCATTGGTGCCTTCAAGGATTTGGTGAACGCGCAAATCCCGCACGATCCGCTCAACCTCATAATCTGCAAGGTAGCCATAGCCGCCATGGATTTGGAGTGCCTCATTCGCAACCCGGAAGCCAATATCGGTGACAAACCGTTTCGCCATAGCGCAAAATTGCGATGCGTCCGGCGCTTTTACATCCAGCTTGGCCGCGGCTTGATAAAGCAGCGATCGGGCCGCTTGAAGCTCTGTTTCCATATCGGCCAGCTTGAACTGGATCGCTTGAAAATCCGCGATAGTACGATCGAACTGCTTTCGCTCTCGGGCGTAGGACAAAGCACGGTCGAGAGCATCCTGTGCGCCGCCAAGCGAACAGGCTGCAATATTTAAACGCCCTCCATCCAGACCTGCCATTGCATATTTGAAGCCATCACCTTCTGCCCCGATGCGGTTGGACGCTGGTATAACGCACCCATCAAAGCTCACCACAGCGGTCGGCTGTGCGCGCCACCCCATCTTTTCTTCGTTCTTTCCGAAGCTCAAGCCCGGTGTGCCATTCTCGACGAGGAAAGCGGATATGCCGCGCGCGCCATCATCCGATGTGCGGGCCATGACCACATAGACATCCGAAAAGCCTGCGCCGGAAATGAAGATTTTCGAGCCGTTCAGAACATAACGATCGCCGCTCTTTTCAGCCCGTGTCTTCAGACCCGCTGCGTCCGACCCGGCGCCTGGCTCGGTCAAACAATAAGAAGCGATTTTCTGGCCCGACACCAATGAAGGCACATAAGTTTCGCGCAACGATGAACCACCGAAACGATCAACCATCCAAGCCGCCATATTGTGGATGGACAAGAATGTCGCATGGCTCACACAGCCTTTTGAAAGCTGTTCAAAAATCAGAACCGCATCCAATCGGTTAAGGCCTGAACCGCCATACTCTTCTTGCGCATAAATGCCGCCAAAGCCGAGTTCGGACAAAGCCTCCAGCACACCGCGATCCAACATCTTTTCGCGGTCCCAGCGCTCTGCATGCGGACGCAATTGGTCCGCAGCAAAGTTCTGCGCCATGTCGGCGATAAGCGTCTGTTCTTCAGTGAGGATCATACGAATAGCTATCCCGCATTTTAGCGTAGCCGGATCGCCAGCTACCATCTGCGCCTTTAATCCATTGTCGGGATGATAAAGGCCTGATCACCGACATCGCCATCGGGCCAGCGCGACGTCACGGTTTTGATCTTGGTCCAAAAGCGCACGCCTTCGGGGCCGTGCTGGTTTGTGTCACCAAAGGCCGAACGCTTCCATCCACCGAAAGTGTGATAGCTAACCGGCACCGGGATCGGCACATTGACCCCAACCATGCCGACATTGACCTGGCTTGCGAACTGGCGCGCTGCGCGTCCGTTTTGGGTGAAGATCGCAACACCATTTCCGTATTGGTGATTGCTCGGCAGAGCGGCCGCTTCTTCTAAGCTATCAGTGCGAAGGACTTGCAAGACCGGTCCGAAGATTTCTTCCTCGTAAGACCGCATGCCAGGCTTCACATTGTCGAACAGCGACGGTCCGATAAAGTACCCGTTCTCGTGGCCCTGCAGCGAATGTCCGCGACCATCCAGTTTGAGGTCCGCGCCTTCGTCCACGCCCATTTGGATATAGGCTTCCACTTTGGCTTTGTGCGCCGCAGACACCACCGGGCCATAATGCGCTTCTGCATCGGTAGACACGCCGACTTTCAAATTTTGAACCGCATCCAGCATGCGTTCGACGAACTCGTCTCCGGTCTCTTGGCCAACGGTCACCGCCACCGGCAGCGCCATGCAGCGCTCTCCCGCAGAACCATAGGCTGCGCCGACAATGTCTTTGACCGCCTGCTCCATATTGCAGTCTGGCAAAATGATGCCGTGATTTTTCGCCCCGCCCATCGCTTGCACGCGTTTGCCATGCGCCGTGCCGGTCGCATAGACATATTGGGCGATATCGGATGAACCGACAAAGCTGACAGCTTTGACATCTGGGTTGGTCAAAATCGCATCGACCGCCACTTTGTCGCCATGGACGCAGTTGAGCACTCCTTCGGGCGCGCCTGCTTCCAGAAACAATTCGGTCAGGCGGACCGGAACCGAGGGGTCTTTCTCGGACGGTTTAAGGACGAAAGTGTTCCCAGCCGCCACCGCGACAGCGAACATCCAGCAGGGGATCATCGCCGGGAAGTTAAACGGTGTAATTCCGGCGCAAACGCCCAGCGGCTGACGCATGGAATAGACATCGATGCCCGGGCCTGCCCCTTCGGTGTATTCGCCCTTTTTCAGGTGCGGAATGCCGCAAGCGAATTCG
>JBCAZT010000157.1:0-4735 GCA_038532855.1 Pseudomonadota bacterium | reverse complement strand
CAGCATAGACCGCTAGGGATTTTGGAAGCCCTGTAAATCAAGGGTTTTCGTGCTTTAGCCCTTCATTGCAGTTCACAATAATTCATTGACAGCCGCGTTCTTTGGGGGCCATTTACGGGGGCCACCAAAAATCTCGAAGGATGCATGGCCCCCAGATGAAGCTCACAGACCTGCAAATTAGGGCAGCTAAGCCCAAGGCCAAGCCTTACAAAATGGGCGATGGACTCGGGCTCTTCTTGCTTGTCCAGCCGAGCGGGGGAAAGCTCTGGCGCTTGAAGTATCGCATAGCTGGGCGCGAGAAGAAGCTGAGCTTAGGCCGTTATCCTGACACTTCTCTTTCAATGGCTCGCAAAGGCCGCGACCGCGCAAGAGAGCAATTAGCTCTTGGCCGAGACCCTTCATTGGAAAAGCAGCGCGAGAAAGCTCAAGCCCACTTGGACTCTGGCAATGCGTTTGAGGTTGTTGCGCGCCAATATATCGAAAAGCGCTCGAATGATGGTGCAAAGCCGTGGGCGGCTGGCACCCGCGAGAAGGCTGAATGGCACTTGTCGAACCTTCGCTCGAACGTGGGCACTTTGCCAGTTACCGAGATTCAGCCTGCTGATATCCTAGCAGCCGTGCGCAAGATTGAAGCGAGAGGAAATCTCGAAAGCGCCAAGCGAGCTTTGCAGTTTGCAGGCGCCGTGCTTCGCTATGCCGTGGCCACTGGACGTTTGAACTCTGATCCGACGCGCGACCTCAAAGGTGCGCTGCTCACGCCCAAGGTAACGCACAGAGCAGCTATACTCGACCCAGTTGAGCTTGGAGGCTTGCTAAGAGCGATTGATGACTATGGGGGCAACTGGAGCACGCTTTATGCTCTCAAGCTCGCTCCTCACGTATTTCAGAGACCAGGCGAGCTGAGAAGGGCAGAATGGTCAGAGATCGATTTGGAGGCGGCTGTTTGGACCATCCCAGCGGACAAGATGAAGATGCGCAGGCCGCATCAAGTGCCGCTCTCTCGTCAAGCAGTTACAATCATCGCGGAAGCAGGTGAGCTTGGCCACGAAGATGATCGCTACGTCTTTCCGGGTATTCGATCAGCAGTCCGACCCCTGAGCGAAAATTCACTCAATGCTGCGCTTAGGCGCATGGGATACACCAAAGAGCAGGTCACCTCGCATGGTTTCCGCGCCACGGCTTCCACACTGCTCAATCAGAGCGGCAAATGGCAGCCAGACGCGATCGAAGCAGCTTTGGCGCATAAAGACACGAACGCGGTCCGAGGCGCCTACAATCACGCCCTTTATTGGGATGAGCGGGTCAAGATGGCTCAGTGGTGGTCTGACTACTTGGACCAGCTCAAAGAGGGCGGCGAAGTGGTCGCTTTCCCGAAAGGCGCCGCAAAATGAGAGATATCAGGACAATCAGATTGCGGGGATGATCCCGTAAAGCGGGCCAGCCGGGAAGGTTAGAGCTTTCGGCTGGCCCTATCACTCACAGCTAAAAAGGAGCTGACAATGACTGTAGCAACGATAACTACACATACCGCGCCCGCCAAGTCTTCGGCGGAAGTCGAACATGAACAGGCGCGCGATGCCTTCTACCAAAAGCTAGCCCATTATCGCCAAGCGCAAGTCGATCTGCTCAATCAGGCCGACCAGATCCGATACACGAGGAATCATGACGATGATGAAGTTGACCGGGTTGCCGGACAGCATAGCGACACGTTTAAGGCCGTTATGATGTGCCCGGCTGTCACGCCCAGCCAGATCGCAGACAAAATCGATGCGATGTCTTCTTATGGCGAAGTTGAAATGCACACAGATTTCGATGAGTTGGTTGAGGCTTTAGTGCGGGACTCGCGCAAAGTTCTACGCGGGCGGTGTGACTGAGCGCTAGAACAGCGAGCAATTTGCGGGCTTTCTATGGGTCCGCTAGAAGATTGACGGGGCTAGTCCGGCCAGACGAACAGCGCCTTCCCAGCGCCTGCCCCGTGATACCTTTTGGGACGCCTGGGAGGCGGTGTTGATGGGGGGTAAACTCTCAAACTGGATTTCGTTCAGTGGTTCGCAAAACGATCTAGCGGAGATCTATGAGCGCCAAGGTATGCCAGCCAGCCAGAGCTTTAGTGCGGCACGCACGCTCTTATTCACTCAGTTGATCGAAGGGACTTTAAAAGCGAAACCCGCGGACAACTCGACTTGGTTTGCTGTGCTCAGAAATGAAGGGCACGAAAACTCTCTTGGATTAAACGAAGATAGCACAATTCCGACTTGGTTCTGGTGGCATTTTGAGGAAACAAGACTGAGCCTTGAGAAGCAAATGCCTTGGGCTGAGGGATCGCGGGATAGTGCATCGGTTTTTGGGAACTCTTTCGAGCTTTATCAGACCAAAGGCATTAAGGATGGTGGCATTCTTGAAGCAAGTGTGGAGGATGTAGTTCTTGAAAGGGCTGCAATTAGGGGGCTGCCACGGCGGAGGGGTGAGAGACAGTCAAAGTTTGCAGATCAAGACGAAAAAGAGGTTTTAAAAGCGATCACGGACATCGAGAATGGGAAGACTCGCGCGGAAACGATTAAGTATCGTGCTAAGAATCTCGAAGGGGCAAGTTACGAAGCGAAGGTTCGGCGACTTAGGAATCGGCTCCGATCTCTCGGATATTAAATCACCCTCATTTAATCTTCCTTTCAACACGCCAGATCTTCGCTGACATTCGCGACCACTCATAGAGAAGTGGAAAGCGAAAATGGCACATACAAATCCAATCAAACCGCTAGGCTACAGGCCACGCGAGGCCTCAAGAATTTCAGGGCTCGGACTCACCAAAACTCACGAGCTAATCGGGAACGGCACGCTCAAATCCGTAAAGGTAGGAAGGGCGAGAATCGTCCTTGCTGAGTCGCTGCATGACCTGCTCGAAAATGGGGCTCCCGACTAATGGCCGCCCCAATCCGGGATCACCGCGTTGAAGCCCTCTGCGATTGGCTCTGCACATTACCGCCAGAGCCGCCGTTTCATCAAAGGGCAGAATTCAAATTCTTCGCCGATATCACACCGCGCGAGATGCTGGCTGCTCAACAGGAGATGCGGCGCCGCGGGGACAAGGTGCGCACCAAAGCAGAGCGGATGCGGGCACAGCTCAGACTGAGGCACGGCATATGACTTACCAACCCTCCCAGCCCAGATTGCCAGCCGCTACGATCTCCCGCTCACCGAGCGGCTTCTTGGTCAGTTGGCAAGACGAAGGCAGACCACGCACCCGCCAATTCAGCGACGGCGGCTCAGCTTATGGCTTCGCTTACACAATGGCGGCCATGCGCGACGTTGCGGTGCTCGACCTTACGGGTGCGTGGTGATGGCATGGCGAAGAAGAAATGGCAGCGTCCAAAGACGCAAAGTGTCGATCACAACAACAATTTCCGGATGCTTCCGAAAAGGGTCACGACAAGTGTTGCCTGGCGCAAAAGCTCCTTCCGAATGCGATCTGTCGTGATTGCGTTTCTCAATGCCTTTGATGGCCAGAACAATGGCCATATTGAGTTCTCGATAAAGGCGCTGGGCCAAGCAATCGGAAGCCAGAGCCATGCTTACAATGCCAAGGCAGTTGCCGAAGCCATTGAGCTTGGATTCATTGAATGCACGAGCGATGCAAACCGTGCCCATGCAAAGGCGAGAACCTATCGCCTTACCTTTGTTTCGACATTCCGAAATGCTGGTGATGATGTTCAAACCGTGCCCGCTACTCACGAGTATGATGACTGGCGACCAGTGAAAAAACGAAAATTTGGCGGTGGCAGGACAACAACTACGGACCCTGAAAAAACTACAGTAACAACAACTACGGTGAAAAAACCCGTTGCTGTAACAACAACGTGCTCAACGGAAAACTGCGGGTTTGAGGCCGATACCGTAGTTGGCGATACAACAACCCATCTATATACCAGGGTGTTGGGATCCGAGGCGGTCTCCAATCAATCTGAAAAACTGTCAGATGTTTCTTCGCAACCAAGCGGAGAAATTTACGCTGATCTTGATGTGCTGAGGAGCTGGGCCAAGGAGTGCATCCAAGAATCAGGCTACGGCGCTAATCAGAGGCTTGCCAAAGAAGCCGGTTTGACATCGACCCAGATGACTCGGTTCAAAGCTGGGAAGAGGATTCCGAACGAGGCTCGTGGCGCTCTGCAAATCGCTTGCTCTCGGATCATCCCGTTCAATCAGCGAAAGGATAACCAATCAGCCGCACTTGACCCTTCATCCCAATCGGGCATGGTTGCACCGGATCCCCCATCTAGTTTCAATGGAGGTGGATCCTGATGGCTTCCGATTTTCCAGCCTTTTTCGGGGTCGAACCTGCCTATAGATCTCAGGCTGAGCGTAAGACCCTGGCCCTAACTGGGTCTTTTGCGGAGTGTCCGATTTTGGACAGTAGGGCGGCAAACTCGTTGGGCTGCAATCAAGACAGGCGCTGGCGCGACCCTACGGCTGGATATGGGAATGGACGCAAAATACTCAAACAAGTAGGAGATTCAGAAGAGAATGAAAAAGCGAAAGGAGCGCGCCAATCTGCTAGATGTCGTGGGGCGCAAAGCTCTAGCCGGGTCACTTCATATCTTAACTCAGTACATTTTCTATAAGATTGCCTCCTTACAGTCTGATTTGATTTGCGCCCCACGACATCTAGCAGATTGGCGCGCTCCTTTCGCTTTTTCATTCTCTTCTGAATCTCCTACTTGTTAAACAAGTAGGAGATTCA
>JBCAZT010000156.1:0-4770 GCA_038532855.1 Pseudomonadota bacterium | reverse complement strand
GCTTCACCTATCGCGCAGAACGACGCCGCGTGTTCATTCGGCGGGCAGGCGAAGACACAGAGTATACCTATGAACTCGACAAAGGTCGCGCGATCTACTTGCGCCCTGGCGATACTATCCGCGTGGGTGAGCGATATTTTTAAAACTCTGCTGGTTGCGCTGGCGAAACGCGAACAGGTCATGCTTGATATCGGCAAGTGTGACCCACAAAAACTCTTTCACAAACCTCAGTGGCCTTAGCAAAGAACCCTCGCTCCACAGCCACAAAAGGCGTGACCGATAGAGGAACACCGGCTCGGGAATGAGCCCAGGCTTATCCAAATCGATGTGGGGTGGAAGCTCTATTTGCCCACTCTTTGCACCACCAAAAACTAAGTCAGATGCCGTCTTTGCGTGATGCCAAAGTCTGCTCATCCCGCTTTGCGCCGCATAGTCATCCAGCATTCTATCCGTCAATTCAGGATCATTGGCGCGCGCATAGGCAATTTCATGGGCGTAAAGTAGCCACGGTTGGCGCGATCTTATCGCTTTACCAAAGCTATTGGCGGTCAACATCATCGCATCGCGCTTATCCAGCATGGGAAGCGAAAAATTGCCCAAACTGCGCATAACATGGTGTTCATGAAGCGGGCCCGGATTTGTCAACGCAGGCGTGCCAGGCTGATGCAACTTTTGATGGAGGTCTACTGTTGGACCTGTCGCTCTCACGGGCAGATATGGCGACTCCCCCAGATAATCGTGCCACCAGTCGTCAGCTTCCGAAATCGGCGCATCATATCCGCTGGATGTCAAGACTTTGGCTGCGCCGCGATAATCGCGATCACGCACCAGCAAGTCTACATCATGGGTGAAACGTACATCCCATTTGCCATACACTTCGTAGGCCCGTGCTACCCCTTTTACACACACCACATCTATCCCATGTGTATGAAAGTTCCGGCACAAGCGCACTGCTGCCGCAATATGCGCCATTGCCTCGCCAAAGCACTGCTTCCGCATCGCAACGATGCGATTTTGCATCTCGACAGGCGGGTCTATTTCGAGCGTTTCCAGTGCATGGGAAAGCAGCGGAAGAACCCTGTTTTTCAGCGCCGCTTCTTCCAGCGCAACCCAATCAATCTGCTCAGCGTCCCACGCTTTCTGTGAAGCGTTGCATATCCCCGTCGAAAGGAGCGAGATTAGAACATGTTGAGCTTTCATCGACATGCAAATCGCCTTAGTGATGATTGCTGGGAAAGGAAAATCGGTAGTCGCGACAAAAAGGAGTTTTAATGACCCCACCGCGGCGAATTGTCCCATTTTGGGATTGGCTAATTTTCTGTGAATATTGCAATTGCGAAATTGTTAGAATTTTGGAAGTTGGATCACTGAAACATGGGTTAACCAGGAGTTAGTCTGATTCGCTCTGTGCAGGATTGAGCGCGTCAATAGGTCAACCCGAAGGGATCAGTTTGTCAGGGCGCTGATTTCTTTTGACAAAACAACAGGCTTGGCGGCGAAAAATATAACGGGCATTTAGGCGCAAACCAAAAAATAAGGTGCGCTTGAAGATTGCTTGGGAGATTGTGGGTTGCATCACAAACTTAAACATGAATTTCCGACACGGAGTCTACCAATGAAAAAGACATACGAAAAACCCGAATTGCAAAAGCTTGGTTCTTTCGAAGCGATGACGAAAGCCAACGGTTCAGGAAACAACCTCGACCAGTCTTTCCCGGACGGCACACCTTTCAGCGATCTTACCTTTTCGTAAGACTAGCTTTCAGCTATAGAGAAAACGGCCGCATTTTGCGGCCGTTTTTGCTGGTGCGGCAAATAAGGCACGCCGGTATTTCTTGAGGGTGTAGTAGGCAAACAATGAAAATCGACGAAAAACAGGGGTTCGTCAGATCAGACCATGTTGTCGTGTGCGAGATCAAGGATGGCGGTGCACTTCTTGACCTTGAGACAAGCACCTATTTTCAGTTGAATGGCACCGCCAATTTCATCTGGGAGCAATTGGCAGATGGCCCGTTGAATGGATCGGACATTGCGAGCAAACTTTCGCAGACCTATGATGTCGATGATGCAACTGCCCTTAAAGACGTCCTGTTTATGCTGGATCAGTTTTCAACCTCAGGGCTCATCATCGCGCGAGGGTAAATGAAGCTCAGGCGATATTGGATTTTGGGCAGGCGCCACTTTTTTTTGCTGTGCCGCGCTTTTTGCTTTGTGGTCTATTTTCGGATCGCGCTTTGCTTCGTGAAATACAAAGATCTTTCAAAATCGATCAGCGTACTAGACAGTACCGCCGCTGAACCAACCCCCTCAGCCGGCGCGATTGCTTGGGCGGTCAAAAATACCGCGCGCATCGTTCCTTTTGCAAGTTGCCTTACCCAAGCTTTGGCTTTGCAGCATATGCTGGGCAAGCGCGGCGAAGAGGCGATTATTCGCGTTGGTGTGAGAACAACCGAGGCGGGCCGGATTATGGCGCATGCTTGGGTGATTTTTCAGGGCGCAATCCTGATCGGCGGTCCGCAATCCAATATTGATCGCTACACTGTAATGACGGATCTAAAACCCGGCTAATGTCGCTCTCGAAGCTGTCATGGGCGCTCACTTTTCAGCCAGACAATAACAGTGCTGTCTGCGACTATTCCCTTTCTGATGGGGAAAGCGACGGCGCATTTGCCTTTCGCGACGCGCAAACGGGCTTTTGCATTGCAGGGATGTGGCGCGGGGACAATGCGCCGCAATTGCGGAGGCAATTGGGGCTCAATGACGGGGCTGATTTCCTATCTATCCTTCAGGCAGGATGGGCCACATGGAACAGGAAGCTTGCTTCCCACCTTGAAGGCCCATTCGCGCTTGCCCTGTTCAATCCAAGCACAAACCAAGCATATCTCGCGCGTGATGGACTGGGTGTTGAGCCATTGTTTTGGGCCCGCGGTCCTGCGGGAATTTGCGCCGCCTCTTGCCCGCGAATTGCGCGCGCGGGTGCTCAGCTTTCATCCACGCCTGACCCGGCTATGATTGCCGATTTTGTGCGCGGTGATATCTCCAGCGCGACTGCCACTTTCCACAAGGGGCTAACTCGCCTTGCGCCCGGGCATTGGATGTTGATGGATAGAAAGCAAAAGCAATGCGAGCCGTTTTGGTCGCTACGCTCTATCGAACCGGCAAACCCTCAATGCGACGCAGCCGCTCGTTTCCGAGAGATATTCGCCCAAGAAATCAATGTCAGTGGCGGTCAAGACGAAGGCCTAGGCGTCCTATTAAGCGGTGGTCTCGATTCCTCAGCCATCGCCGGACTGGTCGCTGATATGCGCAGCGATACGCGCGATGTGACCACATTATCGCTGACTTATGAAGGCAATCCGGGTTGGGTTGATCGCCCTTATATTGAGGCGATGCGGGATAGCTTGGCGATGGACCATCACAGCCTGCCCAGCGGCGCTCGCGATCCCTTTGCCGATATGGATGATTTGCTGAACGCGCTTGATGGGCCAAGTTTTGGCTATGGCATATCGGTAAGCACTTCGCTGTTCGCTTATGCTAAGGCGCAGGGATTGAAAACGGTGCTGCATGGCCATGGCGGAGATGAGATTGTCTCTTACGGTGTTGGCCGGTTGAATGAACTTGCAAAAGAGGGGCAATGGCGGACCCTATGGCGCGAAACCGAAGGAGCAGCCGCACTTTCACGCCAATCGCGCCTGACCGTGTTTGAACGCTATCTGGTACACCACCCCAAATGGCGTTGGCTCAAATTCAAATTGAAGGCGATTTCGACCAAGAACGCAGCTAAACCCACGACCATCATCGCAGAAGGGTTGCCGCCTCCAACGCCGTCAAGCGATCCAGACCCCCGCCCAATTGCGTCGCGCCCCGAACACACAGAGCGCGATATTCAATTGGCAGCTTTGGAAAGCCCATTACAACCGCACGCACTTGAGACGATCATGCTGACAGGGCGACTTTATGGGCTGAAAATTGGCATGCCTTTTGTGTCGCCAGTGCTTGCGCAATTCAGCGTTTCCTTGCCGGCAGATTGGAAATTGCGCGGTGGCCTCACCCGATATGTCCTGCGCGAAGCCATGCGGCCATTTGTCCCCGCCATCGTGGCAAACCGGCGCGATAAGAATGATTTTACGCAAGATTTTATCGACGGATTGATCGCCAGCCCCTTTGCCCGCCAATATGCCAATCCCGATAACTCCGCGCTCACCCAATATTTCAATCGGCAATGGTTGGTTGAAAACTGGGCCAAAGTGGAGCGGGAGGGCAAGAATATTTCCGTTGAATCTGCGCGCGGGCTATGGCGCGCTGCGGTTTTGGGGCGTTGGCTGGCAATGGATAGAGATGCTGGTATCTTGCCGCCCGAGCAGGGGTAATATTCAAGTCATATGACAGCTTCGCGCGCCCATTATTATGACGCATTTGGTTTGCTGATCGCGAGCGATTTCCCCCTGCACGAATTGCGCGCAGGCGAGCCAAGCCGCGCGCCTGATCTTACCATTTGCAATCATCCCATTGGCCGCGCCCTGCCCACCCGCGAAAAAGGCGTGGTGATGGATTACACCGATCCTGATGGCGTGGTCATGGCATGGCCTGAGGTTGCCGGATTTCGTTTCGCTGACGACAAGACCATTTGGGCGGAAAAACCCGATGCGACGACAGACCGTATGCTCGCCTTTCCTTTGCTTGGCCCTGTTATGGCATGGGCGCTTCATATGCGCGGGCTTTTTGTGCTGCACGCCAGCACCGTAGACGTGAATGGACGCACCATCGCCT
>JBCAZT010000155.1:0-4771 GCA_038532855.1 Pseudomonadota bacterium | reverse complement strand
AATGGGATCAATCCCGCGCTGGATATCACGGCGCATGTCAAAGGCCGCATCGCGCGCTTCCTTGAGTGAGATCAGCGACAAAGAGCCAAGACCAATATCGCGCCTTCGGCCCTTAATCGTTGTTCGTAGAACCCAATGGCCCTTTCCAGCGGCCTTCAGAACCAGTGTGAGCCCGTCTCCATCGCCATATCGGCCGGGTGCCTTTAGATTGCGAATTTGCAGTGCAGTAAGCTTTCCCATGGATCTCTTCCATCTGTCCGCTCCCACAATTGCTCCCACAATGAATCAAAGAAACAGTGGGAATGAGCGGAACATAATAAGAACTAAAGATTCCAACGCAAGCCCCAAAAAGCCCAGAAACCCGGGACTTTAAGAGCATTATTGGCATCTCATGGGATGATATAGGTGGCGGAGACGGAGGGATTCGAACCCTCGATACAGCTATAAACTGTATGGTCCCTTAGCAGGGGACTGGTTTCAGCCACTCACCCACGTCTCCGCGACGCATTTTGACTGCGAGGCGAGGGCTATAGTCGCGCTTTAGACGGGCGGCAAGGTGGCTTGCGCCACTTTTTGGGCCCGGGATGAAAGTATGGGCTCTTGTGCGCGTGTCATTGTCCATGTGCGGCATTTATTATTCCCAATTCGCTCAAGGTTCAGCCTTCCGCTGTTAGTTCGATTCGCCTCACCGTGTTTTCGATTCGGTTCGCCGCCTTTTCGATTGCCTGGGTGCGTGCATTCGATTCTGCTTGCGCGTGCATCCATGTCGGATTTTGCCTTTGAGAGGTTGTCTTATGTTCGCCCGCACCGCTTTGAACCGCTTTTCCCTATCAAACCTAGCTCTCCAGCTATTGGCGGTGCTCGCTCTGGTCAGCGCTGGGACTGCGGCCAGTGCACAAGGCGTGGAATCGTTCGATCCTGATGAGATTTTCTCCGCAGCCAGTGAGCGCGCGGAAAACTCAGCCGCGGCAGGCGTGTCCAGTGTCGGAGGCGGGATTGACGCGGATTTGGTTGATCCCAATGCTCCCTCTGTTCCTGTCGAGGCTCCATCAGTTTCGCAGCCCACTTACACGGTCCCGCAACCCGTACCGGTTGATCAAGCTGGCGCTGCACAGGCCCAAAGCGGGTTTGAGCAGGAATTTGATCAATATTCTGCCTACGGCGCATCCCAAGCGGGCGCTGCACAGCCCGTGGGCGCTGGGGAAGTCGCGCCGGGATCATTGCCGGAAGATCTGACTGCGGTAGAGGCGCAAAACTCCGGCACGTATGGCGAAGATGACCTTATCGGTGCGGCTGAAGGTGTCTTTGGCAAAGGCGCTGAAGGCCTTGCGCGCATGATCCAAGATTTGCTCAAAGATCAGGGTCAGCCCAATGGCTATATCGTAGGGCGTGAGGCTGGCGGCGCGTTTATCTTTGGTGCGCGTTACGGATCAGGTACGCTGCATCATAAAGTCGAAGGCCAGCGAAAAGTGTATTGGACAGGCCCATCTGTTGGCTTTGATGCAGGCGCGAATGCCGCCAATACCTTCATCCTCGTCTACAACCTTTATGACACGCAGGAATTGTTCAAACGCTATGCGGCAGGTGAGGGGCAGGCCTATTTGATTGGCGGCCTTCACGCGAGCTATGTGCGCCGGGGCGATAAAGTGTTGATCCCCATTCGCATGGGCGTGGGCGCAAGGCTTGGCATCAATGCGGGATACTTAAAGTTCTCAGAAAAGCAGCGTTGGTTGCCTTTCTGATCGAATTGCTCCTGTAATAGAGCATATTTCGATCAAAAGGCGGTTGCAGCAGAGCGTCCCACACGGCATGGGACGCGCGCTATGCTCGACAATCTTGAACCCCAATCGCCCGATGCGCTGCTTGCGCTCATAAAACTCCATGCCGCTGATGAGCGGACCGATAAGGTTGACCTTGGCGTCGGCGTGTATCGTACGGGCCAGGGCGACACGCCTGTGTTCGGCGCGATTAAGGCGGCTGAACAAAAGCTGGTGAATGAACAGCCTTCCAAAAGCTATTTGGGCCCTGAAGGCGATATGGGTTTTGTCACCGCTTTGATGCCCTATATTTTTGGCGCTGACCCGACGATGGGCGGGCGCATTTCTGGGATGCAGACACCGGGCGGGACGGGCGCTGTGCGCCTTGCGCTGGCTTTGGCACAAAAGGCAGGCGTGAACCGCTTGCATATGGGCACGCCCAGCTGGCCCAACCATGCGCAGATTATTGGCGATTTGGGGCTGGAGCTTGCGCCATTTGACCATGCGAACCCAGATGGCACGGCCAATCTTGAAGCCGTGCTTGGCGCCATTCGCGGCGCTGGCACAGGAGAGGCAATCCTGCTGCACGGGTGCTGTCACAACCCGACAGGGATCGATTATTCAGAAGAAGACTGGGCTGCAATTGGCGATGCTATTGCTGAAACAGGTATCTTCCCAATTATCGACACGGCCTATCAAGGCTTGGGCCATGGTCTTGAAGAGGACGCATTCGGCTTGCGCAGCGTTCTTGCCCAAGTGCCTGAGGCATTCATCGCCTATAGCTGCGACAAAAACTTCGGGCTTTATCGTGACCGCGTGGGTGCGTTTTATGTGATGGCGGATGATGGAGCAGTGCTTGATAAAGCGTTCTCAAACGCGAACGCTTTGGCGCGGGCCAGCTGGTCCATGCCGCCCGACCACGGCGCGGCAGCTGTGCGGCTGATTTTGCGCGATCCTGATATGACCGCGCAGTGGAAAGACGAGCTTGATCAGATGCGCGACCGGATGCGTCAGGTGCGCGCGCGCTTGGCCGATGCGGGTATGGCTGGCAGCGTTGATCTGACGCCGTTGGGCACGCAAAACGGGCTGTTTTCTATGCTTCCGGTAACGAAGGAGCAGGTTGTCCAATTGCGCGAAGAGCATGGTATTTACATGGCGGGTTCAGGCCGCGTGAACATTGCTGGGCTGACGATGGGCAATATCGACAAGTTTATCGGCGCGCTTGCCGACGTCACTGGGTAGGAAGGCGTGGACCGGCAGCCCATCCTCGAAGATGATCGGGTGCTTATTCGCCCGCTCACTCCCGATGATTGGGATGCACTGTTTGCCATAGCGAGCGATCCGGGGGTCTGGGAACAGCACCCCATGCATGATCGCTGGCGCGATTATGTGTTCCGCGAATTCTTCGACGATGCTTTGGCCAAAGGCGGGGCGCTGGCGATCATTGACAAAAGGAGCGATGAAGTAATCGGCTCCTCGCGCTTTCAGGCCTATGATCCGCAAGATGGCGGATCGGTTGAGATCGGTTGGACGTTCTTCGCGCGCAAGTGCTGGGGCAAGGGGATCAACCCTGCTGTCAAACGCCTGATGCTGGCCTATGCCTTTGAGAATGTCGCGCGGGTCGATTTTCGTGTGGGCGAGACCAATTACCGATCGCGTATTGCGCTTGAGAATATTGGTGCAGAGCGGACACCGCGAACAGAGCTCACCCAATATCAGGGCAAGCGCGTGCTCCATATCGTCTATGAAATCACGCGTGAGGGTTTTGAGGCAGGCCCGCTTTTTGGTGAGGGATAAGCGTATCCGGATTGATGTCCGCTAAACTCTGCGATACTTTAGCATCGCCGATGCCGACCTAGCGGCTGAGGATGGAGGAGGAGGCTGCGCTGCTGTTTCAAGCAGCGTGGAGCGCTGTGCGACCCGGCCCGGACCGCCTTCGCATAGCAATCCTCGCGTCCTTGAAAGCACAGCAATGCCCTATTCCCAGCAGAATTTCGCTTATCGTCTGCGTTTGTCTGATCGTCTGGCGATCCGCCATTTTCGCAAAGGCCTCCCCCGCCAACAAGGCAAACGCTTTGGCCAAAGCTTCGCGGCCATTATGCAAGCGGAAAAGCCGTTTTGCGATCACCCAACGACGCAAAGCCTAACGATCTTTGCCGCCAGCGCGCTTGCTTCCTATCGGGTCCTGCTCGCGGAAGGCACAGATGTTCAAACCGCGAAAGAGCTGATTGGCAAGTCTATCAAAAGCATCGGCAGGCGCACTTCAAGGGTGATGATGTGGCTTATGACAAACACATCACGCGACATGTTTGAAAGCGTGCGCCGCTATTCGCGCGACACCACGCCGCGCTTTTATGGGCTCAGCTTTGATATTGGGTTTGAGGACGGCGATGCAGACAGCTTTACCAGTGTCGTGAGCACTTGCGGTTTCAAGACAATCTTAGATCGCCACGGCGCGCCTGAATTGCTCGAATCGTTTTGTGAGTGGGATCGAAACTGGATCGAGGCTTTACCGCCCGGCATCCGTTTCAACAGACCAAAAACAATCGCGAAGGGCGCTGGCGCATGCCGATTTGAGTTTGAACGAGGGTGAAAAAGGGCGGGGCGCTTTACCCAGTTTGCAAAGCACCCCGCCTTGGGGGTCAGAAACCGAACGCAAAGCCTGCTTGCGCCACCACATCGCCATCGCCGCTATTGCCGGCAACACCGGCGCTTAGCGCGAAGTTTTCCGTCGCGCGGCCTGTAAAGGTGATCGCAAAGCCTTGTTCGCCGCGATAGGTTGCGACATTGCCTGCGACGACGAAATCCTTGCCCGGCATCGCGATTGCGCTGCCCAAGGCGGCAGCCGCCGCGATCCCGCCCGAAAGCGATTGTTCCACATCCTCCAGCGCAAATTCGAGGCCGGTCAAGCGGCTGTCAAACCCATTCACCCGAGTCTCAAGCGCAGCAAATTGCGCATCAGACACTTACGCCAGCGCGTTCACAGACGTGCGCACATTGGCAACAGAGGCAGC
>JBCAZT010000154.1:0-4950 GCA_038532855.1 Pseudomonadota bacterium | reverse complement strand
TGTTCACGCCCGCTTTGGCTGCGGAATAATGCGCGCTGCCGGGGAACGGCTCTAGCCCTGCGAGCGAGGATATGTTCACCATCGCGCTGCCCTCACCCAGATGCGGCACAGCGGCTTGAACACTGTAGAAAATGGAAGACAGATTGACCGCGATCGTCTTGTCCCATTCGGCCGGATCCAGCTCTGCCATCGGCGCAGACACCAGTGAGCCGCCAGCATTGTTGACCCAGATATCAAGGCTGCCAAATTCCTCTACAGCCTTTCCTGCCAAAGCGATCATGGCATCGCGGCTAGAGACATCTGTTGGTTGAACAATCGCGCGAGATTGATTGGGCGCCTCGTTGATAACTTTGGCAGTGTGCTCAATCTGATCAGTGGATCGCGCCGCGCACACCACATTCGCGCCTGCTTCGGCAAGCAAAGTCGCAATGCCCTCACCAATGCCGCGCCCCGCTCCGGTAACGACGGCGGTTTTACCTGTAAGGTCGAACAATTCCTGCATCAGCTTCACTCCCGTAATGGATTTGCCCCATGATTGGGCGAAGCAAGCCGATGCGTCACCTAGTCCTTATGAGGGCTTAAGCGTTTCCAGCACGCGGTCCGCCAGCGCCAGACCAGACAAAAACGCCCCCTTAACCCGAGGGGAATGGAGATAGTCGCCGCAGGCCCCAATCATAAAGTCAGGGTCCCAAAGGCATGGATCGCCTTTTGCCGACGCTGGCATTGCATAAAGCCAGCGATGAGCAACCGCGTGGATCGGTGTCACCGGCGCAATTCCAGCCTCTTCAAAGAAGCATGCAAGAAGATGCGGCGCGGCCTCTTCTTTGGGCATATCCAAAATTTCGCGCGTTTTGGCAGGGCTTGCATGAAGCACCCAGTTTTCTGCGCCCGCGCGGGCAGGCTTTGCTGAATTGCGCGCAGCCCAACTGATCGCGTTTTCAGGCGAGCGAATACAATCGCTTTCAATCGCGAGCGGCGCATCAAACGCGGCCATGACCGCCCAGCATGGCTCTGAAACCACCTCGCGCGCGGCACGGGCAAAAGCGCGGGCTGGATCGCTCAAAAGAACAGCGGCCTGTTCTGCAGGAACAGCGCAGATAACCACGTCATATTCGCCAAGCGACCCGCCATTTTCATCGGTGAGTTTCCATGCGTCTTGTTCTTCAACCCAATCGATCGTCTCAACCCGCACGGCCCAGCGCACGCCCAAAGGCTCTGCCATAGCGCGAATGGGTCCGTTCATCCCGGGGGTGCCAACCCATGCAGGATCGCCCTCCCCCTTTTCGGCAGCTTTCCAGCGGGCAACGACGCCATCCGCTTCCCATTCCTTGACCTGATCCACAAAGGCAGGGTCGCGCGCGGTGAAGAACTGCGCGCCGTGATCGAATGATACGGTTTCACCCGCAATCTCAGCCCGGCGAGCGGCCATGCGACCACCGGGCCCACGCCCCTTATCGAACACAGTGACTGCGTGGCCTGATTTTGCCAGCCGCGTCGCACAGGTTAGCCCTGCCATTCCGGCGCCGATAATTGCGATTGTTGTCATGGGCGCTCAACTAAGGCGTGTCGGGTAAGGTGCAAGCTTTCTATGGCGCGGAACGTGCAGGTTTTGCCGCTGCCAAGATCAGTGAAAAGCGTTTCTTTTCATCAAGCCACCGCATTTGAGGCTCCCACCCGCCAGCAAGCAGCAGCATATTGGCAGTGCGGCGATTGAATTTATGGCTGTTTTCGGTGTGGATCGTCTCACCTTCATGCATGATGAAGTCTTTGCCAGAGACGGTAAATCCGATATCTTTACCCGCAACAAGATGCATCTCGATCCGCGCATAATCATCATTCCAGCGCGCTTCATGAGTGAACAGATCGGTGGGAATATCGCCATCAAGCTCGCGATTGATGCGGGCTAGAAGGTTGGTGTTGAAATCGGCGGTAACACCGGCCTCATCATCATAGGCTGCAATAAGAACTTCTTCGTCCTTGATAAGGTCCATGCCGATCAAAAGCTGCGCGCCAGTGCCCAAAGTCTCCCGCATGGAACGCAGCAGATCAACAGCTGTTCTCGCCACCATATTGCCGATGGTCGAGCCGGGAAAAAACCCAAGCTTTGGATGGCCGCTAACGGCACTTGGCAATTCCACCTGACGCATAAAATCCGCTTCTACCGGGTAGACGGGAAGCCCGGGAAACTTCGCGGCAAGATCGTCCGCTGCCGCGCGCAAAAAATCGCCAGATATATCAAGCGGCACATACGCAGCAGGATCAATCGCATCGAGCAGCAAAGGCGTTTTGACAGACGACCCAGAACCAAATTCAACAACGGCGCGTTTTGGCCCGATTAATTCGGCAAAGTCGCCAGCATGATCTGACAATATCTGCGTTTCAGCGCGCGTTGGATAATATTCTGGGAGCTGGGTAATATCCTCAAACAATTGCGAGCCGGCATCATCATAAAGCCAGCGTGCCGGGATCGCCTTTTGCGCCTGGCCAAGGCCTTTCAAAACATCGGCGCGGAATGCGGTGTCTATGCCCGCCGCATCACGCTCGACCAGTTTTAAGCCTTTGTCCAAACTCATCTCAAACGTCCTTTGCAAGCCTTAGGCCCGTGAATTGCCAGCGCTGATGCGGATAGAAGAAATTGCGATAGGATGCGCGCGAATGGCCCCTGACCGTGGCGCAGCTTGCACCTTTTAAGACGCACTGCCCGCTCATAAACTTGCCGTTATATTCGCCCACTGCGCCTGATGCGGGCTTGAACTTTGGGTAAGGCAGATAGGCAGAGCGGGTGAATTGCCAGCAATCACCAAACAGGCTTTCGCCTCCTTGCGGCAGCGGGGCATAGGCCCCGTCCAACTGATTGCCGCCTAAGGGATTGTGCGCAGCAGGGCCTTCTTCCTGCCCCCGTGCAATCGCTTCCCATTCAAATTCGCTCGGCAATCTGGCCCCTGCCCATGTCGCAAAGGCATCCGCTTCGAAATAGGAGATGTGAGTGACAGGCGCATCGGGATCGCGGGTGTGCCAGCCCTGATGCGTAAAGGCCTGATCATCACGCCAGTAAAGCGGCGCGCTGATCGCGTTTTCATTCACCCATGCCCAGCCATCAGAAAGCCAAAGAGAGGCTGTGGTATATCCTCCATCAGCGATGAATTGCTCCCATTGGTGATTGCTCACCAGCCGCCGCGATAGCGCAAACGGTTCAAGCAAAACGCGATGCTGCGGCCCTTCATTGTCAAAAGAAAAGTCGCCCTCACCCGCGCCTGGTCCAATCAGAGCAATGCCGCCGGGATGTTTATGCCAGCCCACATCGCCTGCGCCCGGCGACATGGCAGGTTCTGGCGCGCCATCAAACATTGCCGGCCCGAGGGGGTTTTGGAAAAGCGCGTGTTTGATATCAGTCAGCAGCAATTCAATATGCTGCTGTTCATGCGCGATGCCCAGCTTAACCAAATCGTGCAGCGCCGGATTTTCAATCAAAGGCTCCATCGCCGCATCCACAAAGCCGCGCCATTCCAGAATGTCCTCAAGCGAAGGGCGCGAAAGCATCCCGCGCCGCCCCCTCGCAATCCGCGCTCCTTCTGCTTCGTAATAAGAATTGAACAGGTACGGATATTGATCGTTGAAAAGCGAATATCCGGCCGCATGTTCGCGCAGCAGGAATGTCTCCCAAAACCATGTCGTGTGCGCCAAATGCCATTTGGCAGGCGAAGCATCCTCCATCGATTGGATCGAGGCATCGGCATCGCTTAAAGGTTGGACCAAAGCTTGTGTTAGCGCGCGGGTTTGTTCGAAAAGAGCGGCAAGCGCCTCTTCTTGGCTGGTGCCATCTTGGGGTGCGGTTTGGCTTGCAGGCATACGCTCGTCCCGATGCGCGCACCTTCAACCGAGGAATCCCGATTTGGGACAAGGAGCAGCGCTAAGCAGTGCCATGCCGTAAGCTGCCAGCAATTGAAAGGGGCAAGCCTGCTTTAAGCCGCCATACACACCCTGTTTCGCCCAGAGTTTTTCGCATCATACAATGCGCTATCTGCGCGCGCGAACAAAGTGAGCGATGTGTCACCCGCCTGCCATTCGGCATAGCCAACGCTGATTGTCACAGGCGGAACAGCGCCAACCGAACTGCCTTGCGCAATCGCAGCGCGCAGCCTTTCCGTCATCATGCTCGCAAAGTCGCGGCTGGCGCCCGGCACGATCCAGACGAATTCCTCGCCTCCAACCCGCGCGACCAAATCGCTATCACGCGCTTGTTGCAGGCTGATCCGCGCTACATTTTTGAGCACCTTATCGCCCTGCGGGTGGCCATGCGTGTCGTTCACTTGTTTGAAGTGATCAATATCAAAGACAACCAGAACCAATTCACCATCGCTGTGGCGCGCATTCATGATCATTTGATCCAGTTCAGTCATAGCGCGCCGCCTATTGGCAAGGCCTGTAAGCGGGTCTGTGTCGGCGAGATCACGCGCGCGCCGGGCTTCTTGGACGGCGGCTTGGCGCGAATACTCAAGCTCGCGTTCGCGTTCTTTCTCGCCAGTCACATCGCGTAACACGGCGACAACCCGGCTAACCTCGCCGGTTTTTGCGCGAAGATTGCAGGCCTCTACGCTGATTGTCTTGGGCTCCCCGCTGGCACTTTGAACATCAAAAGACAGCGCAAACGGGCCATTAAGATTGGCGCGCCGCGCTACATTGCCGATGAGATCGACATCATTGGCATAAAGCAGCGTTTCGGCGTCCCCTTCGACAAAGGGATCATCATGGCGCACGCCAAACAATCGGCGCATACCCAGCGACCATTCCTGCGCGCCTGTGGTTGGATCATACTGCCAGATACCCAGCCCCGATATCTTCTCGGCCATGCCGATTGTGCGGAGCAGTTCGCTCATTCTTTTTGCGCGTTTGCGCGCCAGCCGGGCAATCATTTGCGTTTCGCGCCGGGCTTTGAAAACGGAAATGCAC
>JBCAZT010000153.1:0-5090 GCA_038532855.1 Pseudomonadota bacterium | reverse complement strand
CTGCCGATCGTTCGATAACACTGACAGGTGCCGTTTCGATGCGATGCACCAGTTCAAGGTGTATTGCACAGCGTCTATCGTTCCAATCGGTAAACAGCATGACCCGGTTGATGACCTGATCAAAGTCCTCTTTCTCGAACAGATCCGTTTGGCGGACCCGAGTGCGAGCGTCAGAAACAAGATCATAGCGCGATGCGATATTCGTTACGTCAAGCAGCAGAATAGGCTGGCCATCATCAAGCAGTGTCGTCCCAGCATACAACCCGCATTTCATGATCGCAGGCGCAAGAGGTTTAATCACCAAATCGCCGTGATGGGCAATCCCATCAACCACAAGAGCAAACTGATCACCGCTAGCAAGTCTCAGCACAACAAGATTGCGCGTCTCGATACCGCTGTCGCTCGTTGGCAATTCAAGCACTTCGCTTAACACTAGACAGGGAATACGCTGGCCGCGGAATGTGATCAGAGCCGTATCGCCGACTTTGGTATAATCCAATGCCTTGCTGGAGGCATGGAGAACCTCTTCGATATAGCTTTGCGGTATAGCAAAGCGTTGTTTGTCGGTTTCAACTGTGAGGCCGGTGATTATGCTGAGTGTAAGCGGCACCTGAAGAGTGAACAGTGTGCCAACACCGGATGTGCTGGAGACCTTAATGCTGCCGCCGACGCGCTCCAGATTGTCACGCACCACGTCCAAGCCGACACCGCGACCTGATACGCTGCTGACGGCATCTGCCGTTGAAAAACCGGGTTCGAAAATTAGTTGCAGGATCTTCTCACGCGTCATGCTTTCGCGTTGACGCGAATCAATCAAACCGGTCTCAAGAGCTTTGTCGGCAATTTTCTCTTCGGCCAGACCTTCACCATCGTCGCTGACGACTATCGAAATTGTGTTGCCCGACTGACGTGCGGAAATCGAAAGCAAACCAATTTCCCGCTTGCCATTCGCCATTCGGGCTGAAGGGCTTTCGATGCCGTGATCAATAGCATTACGGATAATATGGGTCAGCGGATCACGGATCGTTTCTATCATTTCGCGATCGAGCTCGACATCGCCGCCTTCCAGATCGACCATGACCTGTTTGCCTAGCTCACCTGCCAAATCACGAACCATTCGCGGCAGGCTGGA
Source organism: Pseudomonadota bacterium (assembly GCA_038532855.1). Classification (GTDB taxonomy): domain Bacteria; phylum Pseudomonadota; class Alphaproteobacteria; order Sphingomonadales; family Sphingomonadaceae; genus Erythrobacter. Next base: position 3,958 of record JBCAZT010000153.1, on the reverse strand, counting down.
AAACAGTGTCTCAATGCGCTGCATGCGCATCCGGGTAATGGCATCGCGCACGTCCGAAAGGATTGAAGTCAGTCGTTCAAACGGACCATCAATTGTTGGCTGTGTTCCAGCCTGGCGCAATCGGTGGGCAAGATCGTTCCGCGCGAGAACCATATCAGAAACGCCGCTCATCACGCGGTCAAGAAGATCAACGGGTAGGCGGATTGAACGCTGAACTTGCGGCGTTGTCTCTGGCTTGCGCGCTGGCTCGGTATTTATCTCGGCCAACGTATCGTCTTGGCCTACGGCATCTGTCGAAATGCTGGCTGAGTCTTCAGAAGAGGGCATCGACAATGGACTACCATTCTGCGTCCCATCGATAGTCTCTTCAATGGGATCAAGCGCAGCAATCAATTCTTCATCGCCACCCGCAGGAAATTCTTCGCCCGCCTCTATCGCATCGACCATTTGGACAATGCGATCGATAACCGCGAGCACTGCTGAAACCAAAGCAGCGTCTGCCGTGCGTTGGCCAGACCTGCAATCTGCAAGAGCATCCTCAGCGGCATGGCTTAGATTGGCGAGCCTTGGAAAATCGAAAAAGCCGCAATTGCCTTTCACGGTATGTACGAAACGGAAAATAGTATCGAGACGCGCGCGATCGGATGGATTGGCTTCCCAGGCGATAATCTCACCTTCGCTTGCCTCCAACATCTCGCGTGTTTCTGCGACGAAATCCGCCAGCAGGTCATCCATGGCGCACGGGCCCCTTTTCGACGCAACAATTCAAGTCGCCTCTATGCCTTATGATGGTTAACGAAACGCTAGGAAGAGGACGGAGAAACGCTCAGTGACTAGGCTGGTGCACGCCATTTCAGCACGAACAACGTCAGCACAATCGCTGTTGCAGCGCCAAAAGCATTGGCTGCTAGTTCCGCTGCGTAAATGGCTTCGCTGCCCCAGCTGGCTTGCAATCCCCATGCAACCGGGAGCATGACGAGGAACACCCTAGCAATCGATTGAACAAGAGCGTAATTCGCGTGATCGACCGCATTCATTATGCCGTTGCACACGATTAAAAGCCCAAAGCCCAGATAGCCCCAGGCTGCTATTTTAAGATACAGCGCGAACTCCCTAATCACAGCCGGGTCATCGGTGAAAGCCCGCGCAAACCACTCCCCCGCAAATGCCATGGGGATAGCTATGGCAAGTCCCCACACGACGCAGAAAGCCCCTGCATAGCCTGCTGCCTCTCGTGCTCGGTCAAATCGGTTGGCGCCCCAGTTTTGACCGACAATGGCACCGATAGAACCGCTGAGAGCTAGCAATGGCACAACAGCAAAGCTTTGCAATCGGCCCGCCGCACCAAATCCAGCGACAGCGGCTTCGCCTTCCAAAGCGACGAGAGCCGTCAGAACAGACAGCCCCATCGGATTGATCGCATTGGAACATGCGGCTGGCAGGCCCACTTTTATGAGCGAGCGCAAATGCTCAGCAATTTTGCCTTTCATTACGCGAGCTGGATCAATCGGCAGATCGGCTTTGCGCACAAGGTAGATCGCCATCGCAAGACCAGCCGCCCAACCGACAATAGTGGCATAGGCTGCTCCCATCATTCCAAAACCGGGAATGCCAAAGGCTCCCACAATTAGGATAGGATCGAGCACCCAATTCACCCCAGCAAAGGTGAAAGACACATAGCTCGTCTTTTTCGCCTCACCTTGCGCTCTTAGAACGCCATTGCATCCCATCACGAGCAATGTGATCGGGAAGCCAAAGGCAAACGGGACCATATAATCACTGATCAGCGGCAGCAGATCAGCGGGTGCATTCATCAGTGTGAAAATCGGGCCAATCAGCAAGTACATTGACAGCCCCATGATGACCCCGATCACAAGCGAGAAAATCAGTCCGAGATTGGCGAGCCTTACGGCTTTGTCATGATCGTCCTCGCCAATGGCGCGCGCAACCACGGAGTTGATGCCCACCATCACGCCCACCGCAAGGCTGTTCACCGCCACCAAGACCGGAAAAATGAAAGAAATCGCAGCAAGCGCTTTGGGTCCGAGCTGCCCGATAAAATACGAATCGATAAGCCCTATCGATGTCATAGCGGCCACGCCGAACACCATTGGCATTGTTTGACTGATCAGGTGGGCAGGGATGCTGCCTGTTGCCAGTTTGGCTCTTGATGTGGGGGCAGCGGTCATAGAACTGCGATGGGTTAGCCGGGACTTTCAGACTTGGCAAAACCCTTTGTCGATGGTCATGGACCACCTGCCTAACAGCTAGACCATCATGCGGCTTGTGCAGCGCCCCTTTGCCGTGCGATAGACGACGCAAAGGTATTGTTACGGAAGGGATAGCCGCATGGCGACGCAGCTTAAACAGTCAGAAAGCCTTGAAGGCCAGGTCAGTAAAGAAGAATGGCAGGCACGCCTTGATTTGGCAGCATGCTACCGCATTTTCGATCATCTTGGTTGGTCAGAATCGATCTACAATCACATCTCTTTGAAAGTGCCGGGTGAAAAGGACACGTTCCTCATCAATCCGTTCGGCCTTCTGTACGATGAAGTCACCGCCAGCAATCTGGTGAAGATCGATGTCGAGGGCAACAATGTCGGCGGTTCGCCATACATGGTGAACAAAGCAGGCTTTACCCAGCATGCCTATTTTCACAAACATCTTGGCGAGCGTGCCAACGCGATCTGCCATGTGCACACCACCGAAACCATGGCCGTTTGCAGCCACAAGCAAGGCCTGATGCCGACCAACTTTTATGCCTGCAATTTCCAAGACCAAATTGGCTATCACGATTTTGAAGGCGTGACGGTTCGCGCAGAAGAGGGCGAGCGGCTGGTCAAAAATCTGGGCGACCACACCATTTTGATGCTTCGCAATCATGGTCCTGTTGTGATGGATAAAGGCATCCAAGGCATGTTTGTAAAAATGTGGGCGCTTCAGCGCGCTTGCGAAATTCAGGTGGCAACGCTGGCGATGGGTGATCCCAATATCGTGCCACAAGAGGTTGTTGATGTGCACCAACGCGATTTGGCAGTGATGCAATCGCAAGGTGGTGCAGGCATTTTCGATTTCGAAGCTTGGAAGCGCAAAGTCTCCAAAATCGATGACAGCTGGCGCAGTTAAGGTTCAAAGTAGAGTGCCACAATGCCGCGTTTGACGGTCAATGATCGCCCGGTCGAGTTTGATCTCGATCCTGAAATGCCTCTGCTTTACGCGCTTAGAGAAGCGCTTAATCTTACCGGCACAAAAGCTGGCGGTGGTGGCGATTGTTCGTGCGGGGTGTGCACGGTGATTGTCGATGGGACGGCTTTGCGATCGTGCAAGATTACTCTGGCTGAGGCCGAAGGGCGCTATGTCACGACGATCGAGGGGTTGTCGCGCGATCGTTCGCATCCGGTGCAAAAAGCCATGGTGGAAGCGCAGGCAATCCAGTGCGGATATTGCACGCCGGGCATCGTGATGTCGGCGGCTGCGCTGCTAAGACGCAATGCCGCGCCAAGCCGGGACGACATCGTGGATGCCATTCCCAATATGTGCCGCTGCGGAGTGTATCCTCGGCTTGTTGATGCGGTGGAGCGAGCGGGGCGCGCTTTGCGCGAAGTTGAACAAATAGAGGAGGCAGCCGCGCCTCCTGGAACAAGCGCGTCCGAAGCTGCTGAAGTGGTTCCGGCGATCAGGGTGCCTCAAGAAGGCGGTGCGGGGTCCGAACGCTGAGAAGCCCATAAAATGCCCCAAAATGGGACAAATCCTCAAGACTGTAGGTTACAAAGGTTACACAGTGTAACCCAATTACACGCAGGTTTTGTGTTGTTTATCAGCACTATAAGTGTCGCAAGAGAGGGTTACACGTCTCCAACATGAAACGCGTTTCACTCGGCTTTGGGGATTCAGTTTTGAAAGAGCCGACAGCGAGTGTGACGAGCGAAAGCGGTGTAGGAAAGCGCTCGCGCAGCCA
>JBCAZT010000152.1:0-5175 GCA_038532855.1 Pseudomonadota bacterium | reverse complement strand
CTCGCGTTCGTCTACGCCAAAGAACTGCGCGAGAGTTCGCCTGTCCGTTTCAGCCAACTTTCGCGGACTACCTTTCGTAATAAACTGCTGGAGATACGAAGGATTTCTCCCCAGCAGCTCTGACAGACTGGCGAGACTGGCACCGCGTTCTTGCGATAAATCAAGCAGCCGCTGGCGAACAGGATCGGTGGATTTCAGGTCTTTAATCATGCGATCATTCCTACACGAAGGATTTTTCCTAGACAAGTAGGAAAATGCGTGGAACATTTCAGGAACACCAGCGATTCGCAATCCCATTCAGCGGATCAAGGTGAAGCCAAAGAAAGGGATCACCATGTTACTTCGCGCTATTGAGGCCTTCCTCATTCAATACGATATGCCCGCCACCAAATTCGGGCGGCTTGCCGCTCATGATCCGCGATTTGTGCTGGATTTGCGCATGGGCCGCTCTCCGCGCCGCGCCACAGAAGCACGCACCAGAGGGTGGATGGCCGAATATGAAGTCGCCGCTCGTAAAGCCGCGCGCGCTGCGGGCCGCGACAGCCGGGCCAATGTGACCGATCTTGAGATCAGCATCCCCAGCCCTGTTTTCACAGACAGCCCCAATCACAAGCCCAACACAAAAGCCCAAAAAACTGCGCAGGAGCTTTCGCATGCTGCTTAATCCGATGCTCTCACGCAAACCGGGCTCGTTTCCCTTTCCATCTGGGATGGAGCTCAAATCCGCCGACGACATCGCCCGCTCGCGGACACGCTATCGACCGCGCCGAACCCTATCAGACCGCGTGAATGAAGCGCTGTTTCAGCTGACTAAGGGCAAAGCCGCGATCCTATCGCACACCGAAACGCCTTGGGCCTCGATCACGTTTTCGGGCACGCGCCATGAGATTGTTCTCGATTTTGTAGGATCGCAAGCGGTGGAAGTGGGTGAGGACTTCATCGCAAACCTGCCCGATCACGAATTCACCATCCCTGCGCAATTGGTGGCTGAGGCCAGCGTGACCGAAGTTGATCACCGTTTTGGCGAAGATGAGCAGATGGTTGTGACAGCAGTATTGTTGCTGCTGGAAGATGTTTAAGCCGCAGCGCTGCTCAACACCTGCTCATTAATACCCGCCGATTAATACCCTCTGGCCGGATCAAAAATGGGCGCGACCGGCTCGCCGCGGCGGTATTTGGCTAAATTTTCGAGGAAACGATCAGCCGACCGAATGAACATCTTATCCTGCGCCCGGCCCGACAAATGCATAGTGATATGCGCGTTATCGAGCGTCCAAAGAGGATCGTCGGCAGGCAATGGTTCAGGCGTGGTCACGTCAAGAAAAGCGCCGCCGATTGCTTTGCTTTCTAACGCTTTGATCAAGGCCGCCTGATCCACCACCGATCCGCGCGCGATATTCACCAGCACGGCGTCAGACTTCATCGCTGCCAATTCATCCGCGCCAATCATCGCTTCGGTTTCAGGCGTTGCGGGAAGGGCCAAGATCACCCAGTCAAATTCGCGCAATTTGCTGCGCCATTCATCCGGTCTAAGCACTCCCTCCCCGCCAGATCGGCGCACCACGGTGACATCGACATCAAACGCTTCCAATCGCGGCTGGATCAGTTTCCCGATCGCGCCATAGCCCAGCAGCAAAGCCTTTGACCCGGCAAGTTCGCGCTTGCCGGGGCTGTCGAGAAGCCATTCGCGCCTTTCCTGAGCGCGCACCACTTCGCGATATCCTTTGGCAATGTTGAGCATCCCCATCACCACATATTCAGCAATGGTAATCGCGTTGATGCCTGCGCCATTGGTGACAGTGATGCCCCGATCAATCAGCACATCCATGGGTAGAAAATCGAGCCCGGCATAGATCGAATTGAGCCATTTGAGATTGGTCGCAGCGCGCAAAGTAGCAGCCATCGCCTCTTGCTCGTACATATCAAACCACCCGATTTCCGCTTCGGGCACCGCATCCAAGGCTTCTTCCTTGGTCATAAACCAGCGCACGTCGAGATAGTCTGGAAGGCGAGGTTCAAGCAGCGGGCGGATAAGGCCGGATATGGCCAAGACTGGCTTTGGCGTGGTCATGCAATCTATCTCCCCTCTCGCTTGCGGGAGGGGCCGGGGGTGGGCCTTCCCTGCGGGCGTCTGCGCGGGCCTAGCCCACCCCTAACCCCTCCCGCAAGCGGGAGGGGAATTGGTTAGCCAAGCTTCCATTCCCAACCGAGCGGGTCACCGTCCATCACCTCAACACCTTTGGCGGCAAGCTCATCGCGGATCGCATCGGATCGGGCAAAATCCTTTTCAGCCCGAGCGGCTTTGCGTGCAGCCAATGCGTCTTCGATTTCAGGTTCAGTGATCTCGGCGCGTTGTGGACGTATGCGAAGCGCTTCGCGCGTCAGGTCAAACAATCCAAGCCCGAGCACCCCGTCCATATATTCGACAACCGCTCGCTTGATCCCAGCATCAACCTTTTTGGTCGCAAGCGCATCTTCCAGCGCTGTGAGCGCGATAGCGGTGTTGAGATCATCGCTGATTGCCCCGTCAAACTTAGCGAGGGCGCCTGCGAACTTGGGATGCTCGGCTTGCGGTTGCGCCTCAGCATCAGCCAGTCGTTCCGCTTGCATCACCATCCGCTTTAGCCGGGTCAAAGCCGCTTCCAGCCCTTCCCAGCTAAACTCCAACTCTGATCGGTAATGCGCTTGCAAACACATCATCCGATAGGCGAGCGGGTGGAAGCCCTTGTCGATCAGCAATTGGAGCCGCAGGAATTCGCCGGAAGACTTCGACATCTTGCCTGAACGCTCAACCAGAAAGTTGTTGTGCATCCAGATGTTCGCGCCCGAATTCTTCGCTTCGCTTAACCCGCCGCACCCACAAAATGCCTGATTCTGCGCGATTTCATTGGGGTGATGAATCTCGCGGTGGTCGATCCCGCCGGTGTGAATATCAAACGGAAAGCCGAGCAGCTTTTCGCCCATAACCGAGCATTCCAAGTGCCAGCCCGGCGCGCCTTTACCCCATGGGCTGTCCCATTCCATCTGCCGCGTCTCACCCGCTGGGGTTTTGCGCCAGATGGCGAAGTCTTGCGGGTTGCGTTTCCCTTCGACCGTGTCGATCCGGCCTTCTCCATCTTCGGTTACAGCGCGCGCCAGGCGGCCATAATCCTTAATGGTCGAGACATCGAAATACAGCCCGCTGTCGAGTTCGTAGCAATGCTTGTCCGCGATGCCTTTCGCGAATTCGAGCATCTCTTCGATATAGTCGGTCGCGATCGACCACTTTGCTGGCTCACGGATATTGAGCGCTTTGACATCCGCCCAATACGCCTCGGTGTAATGCTTTGCGATGTCCCAGATGGACTGCGCTTTTTCCGCCGCCATCTTTTCCATCTTATCCTCGCCCTCATCCGCATCATCGGTGAGATGCCCGACATCGGTGATGTTGATGATATGGGTGAGTTTCAGCCCCTGATGGCTGAGCGTTCGCCCTAGTACATCGGCAAAAACATAAGCGCGCATATTGCCGATATGGGGGTAATTGTAGACCGTTGGCCCGCAGGTATAGACCCGCGCTTCGCCTTTATGGACGGGGGTGAAAGTTTCGATTTCGCGCGTTAGCGAGTTGAAGAGTTTGAGGTCAGTCATGTGGGATGCGCTTTGCCCATAACGTCTTCCCAGCGCAAGCTGGGATCGGATGCAGTCGGTTGGGCGTTTGCTGGGAGCGCCCCCAGCTTGCGCTGGGGTGATGGTCTATTCGAACCCCACAAACTTGACCTGGTCCTCCAACGGCACACGTTCGCGCTCAAACGTATTCACGGGCGCATCGGGGTCGCGATACCCAATCGCCATCCCGCAAAACAGCATATACCGGTCATGATCGAGGCCCAGATGATCGCGAATGACATTGGCGTAATACGCCATGAATTCCTGAAAGCAGCTATCCAGCCCCTCCTCGCGCAGCAATAGCGCGACGGTTTGCAACCACATGCCGGTGTCCGACCATTGCGGCTCTTTCATCAGGCGCGGGAAATAGACGAACATAACGGCTGGCGCATCAAAGCTGGTCGCATTGCGGCCCATGGCTGCCATGCGCGCGCCCTTGTCATCGCGCGCAATGCCGAGCGCTTCGAACATGCCTTTCGATATGCCGTGAAGCCGGGATTTGTATGCGTCTTCAGCGAGTGGCGCATTCCAATCGTATTCGAGCTCTTGCGGCGGCGTGGAGGTTATTTTCGCGTGAAGCTCTTTCAACGGCTCGCCTGTAAGGATCGAGGCTTCCCAAGGCTGATAATTGCAGCCTGATGCCGCCCAGCGAGCTTTGTCCATCACGCGCTGGATGGTTTCGAGATCGACGGGTTTGTCGAGAAACTCCCGCACAGAACGGCGGGTTGTTACGGCTTCGGTTACATTCATAAAAATCTCGCTTCAGTCTTCGGGGTCGGCTGGGAGATCGAAGACTTCACCATTGGCATCTTTAGGGGGTGGACCGACCACGCTGACGAAGCCGTCTGCCCAGCCAGTGATCCCGAGTCTGGTCTCTTCGATCTGAAAACCCTCTGGAAAGTCACGAAAGCCAGGCTTCGTGCCCAGCATCTCAACTACCGATAAAGCCTCCTCTTGGGTCTCATAAGTTCCGATCGACAACTCTGTGTCGTCACGATCTGGGTATTCTCGTTGGAAGAAGACGTGATAGACTTTCACCGTCGCCTCCTGCCCGCGCCTTTCTCATCCTCGAACAGCTCCGCAAGCTGCTCCATGATCGTGCCGCCAAGCTGCTCGACATCCATGATCGTCACCGCGCGCCTGTAATACCGCGTCACGTCATGGCCGATGCCGATGGCGACCAATTGCACGGGGCTGATATTCTCGATCCACTCGATCACGCCGCGCAGATGCGCTTCGAGATAGCCTGCGGAATTCACGCTCAACGTGCTGTCATCCACGGGAGCACCATCGCTGATCACCATCAGGATGCGGCGTTCTTCGGGGCGGTGGATTAGGCGGGAATGCGCCCACATCAGCGCTTCGCCGTCGATGTTTTCTTTGAGCAATCCCTCGCGCATCATCAGGCCGAGATTGCGGCGCGCGCGGCGCCATGGTTCGTCTGCTTGTTTGTAAAGGATGTGGCGCAAATCGTTGAGGCGACCGGGGTTTTGCGGCTTGCCATCGGCGAGCCATGCTTCGCGCGAT
>JBCAZT010000151.1:0-5218 GCA_038532855.1 Pseudomonadota bacterium | reverse complement strand
GTCGAGCGACATTCCGATGCTGGGCGCCTCGGGGGCGATATTCGGATTACTAGGATTCGTCTTGCGCAAGCCCGATCCGTTTGGTCTGGCTATCCCGCTCCTGAGCCCCCAGATGGCCAAGGCCTTTATCGACTGGATCAAGCTCCATCTGCCTTTGCTTGCGCTCTTTGCGATCCCGATGATATTTGGATCAGGGTACTTCGGATTGGCTTGGGAAGCACATCTTGGTGGGTTTGTTGCTGGTTTACTGCTTTGTAGGCCGATTTTAGCGTGGTGCAGCGATGGGCCAGATTGGATACTCATTGACGATGAAACCGCTCAGGATTGAGGCGGTTTCACCCCTTCCAAACCCTTCTCTCTTCGGCAGCGCGCAGCACTTCATAGCTTACCTGCAGCTTTTGAAACTCTTTCGCCGCTTCTTCATCGCCCGGCTTTACATCGGGGTGCACCCGCTTTGCTTTTTGGCGGTACGCTTTTTTAATCGCATCAAAATCTGCGTCAGGCTCCAGCTCCAACACTTCAAGCGCCCGCATTTCATCGGCGGTCCGCGATCCATCGCCTGACCCTGCCCAGCCATAATGCGAGCTTTCCGCATAGGCGGCGCTTTCTGCGCGTTCCGCCTTTGCGCGCGCTTCTTTTTCGGCCTTTTCGAGGCCCTCAAAATAGTCCCATTTCGAATTGTATTCAGCCGCATGCTTTTGGCAGAAATACCATTTGTCGGGGCTGTTGGGGGCTTTTGGCGCGGGGCATAGGCCCGGCTCATCGCAGCCATGGCGGTCGCATTCGCGCTGAGTCACAGTCTCACGAGAGGATTCGTAAGACCGCCAGCGCGGAAAACCCCAATCATCGCTGCGGCGTTTGCGGCTCATCCAAAGACACCGTTGATTGGTAGATTAAAGATAGAATGGGTGTTGTGCACGGAGCGGTTTTAGGCGTGATCTTCAGAATTTGAAAGCCATCTCGCATCCAAAGCGGGAGAGACTTCGTAGCTTTGCGGAACCAGTTGCAATTGAAAATGTTGCATTGCAATACTACATTTACGAAGTGCTTTTAGACGGGCGCTTTCTAAACGGGATTTTGATGAGCCAGCAACTTGCCATTTCCAGCATTTTCAGCGCAGCCGCGCTTGCGGCTTTGTGCGCTTTTACGGCGATTCACAGCATCGCTGGCACAGATCAGACACCGGGCGCTGCGATGAGCGGCCCGGCTCTGACAATTTCTGCTGAGATCAATTAATCAGTACGCTGGCGGCCCGGCGGTTTTGCGCCCAAGCTTCAGCCGTCGAAGCAAGCGCGGTTGGCCGTTCTTTCCCGTAACTCAGCGTTGTAATCCGGTCAGCTGATACGCCCAAGCTTACAAGATAATTCTTGGCTGCATTGGCGCGGCGCTCTCCCAAAGCCAGGTTGTATTCGCGTGTGCCGCGTTCATCGGTATGCCCTTCAACCGTGAAAGTGAGCGAGGGATATTGCGCGAAATATTGCGCTTGCGCCTGAAGCGCTGCCGCATCCGAGCTGTCGATGTTGAAACGATCTGTATCAAAATACACGACCGTTGATTGGCCAACCGCATTGCGGAAATGCTCTTGCGTACCAGGACCTGCGACGCTTGTTGTGGGGGCTACACTGGGCGTAGGTGTTGCGGCTGTGGTGGTGGTTGGCGCTGCTGGCAATTCTTCGGGCGCTTGGCGTGAACACGCAGCCGTGGCGCACACAGAAACCATCAACATGGCGGTGGTAAGAGACTTGTTCATCAAGACTTTCCTTTCATATTCTTCTTACAGCGCGAAACCAGATGCCGATAAACGCATCGCTTGGGCCGCTATGCAAGTCTCCCTAGGGACGGATCGGTCCCCACGCGGGATCAGAGGCATCAACAGGGGTGGGTAGGCGGCGTTCATTCTGTCCGGTCAGATCGACCTGCCACAGATTGGATTTGCCAGAATTGCGCGATGTGCGGAAAAACTGGATGATCCGGCCATTGGGTGCCCATGTGGGTGCTTCATCTTGCCATCCGTTGGTAAGCACCCGAAGGTTACGCCCATTGGGCGACATGACCGCAACATTGAAATCGCCAGCAATCCGCGTGAAAGCAATCTGATCCCCGCGCGGGCTCCATTCAGGGGTCGCGCAGCGTCCGCCAAAAAAGGTGATACGGCGTTGGTTCGATCCGTCAGCATTCATGACATAACATTGCTGAGTGCCTGAACGGTCGCTTTCAAACACAATCTTGCTGCCATCGGGCGAATAGGAACCGCCAATATCAATTCCCGGCGTATCGGTAAGACGGGTGATCCGCCCGCCTGTGACGGGCACACGGTAGATATCAGTGTTGCCGTTCACTGCCATGGAAAACAGGATATGCTGCCCATCAGGCGACCATCGCGGGGCGAGCGTGGGGCTTTTGTTCTCTGTCACCAGTGTCTGGCTGCCCCGGCCAATGTCATAAACATAAATGCGCGGGTTCCCATCGACGTAAGAAAGATAGAGGATTTTTGAATAATCGGGCGAATAACGCGGGGTCAGGGCTGTTGCGCTGCCCAAAGTCAGAAAGCGGTGATTGGCGCCATCTGAATCCATAACAGCCAAGCGTTTCACTCGGTTATCTTTGGGGCCTGTCTCGGCGATATAGGCGATACGGCTGTCAAAGAACGGGCTTTCGCCTGTAAGGCGCGCATAGATGAGATCAGAGCATTTATGCGCCGCGCGCCGCCAATCGGCAGGGCGCACAACCCAACCGTCGCGGATCAACTCATCTTGCAAGGCAACATCATAAAGATAGCAACCCACAACCAGCTTTCCATCAGCGCGCGCTGTCACATAGCCTTGCACCAGCATTTCCGCGCCGCGCGATCCCCAAGTGCTCCATGAAGGAGCTGTGATCTGTTGGAAACGAGGTGATGGGAGGCTGTCAGGCCCTGTCGGCTTGAACAGGCCGTTATTGCGAAGGTTCGCTGTGATGACCCGCGCGACTTCTTGGCCCAACGCGCCTGTGCCACCCGAATTGGCAGGCGTTGGCTGATCGCGGTCGGTTGCGAAGGCGGGGATGGCGATGCCGACATCGGAATAATCGGTGTCATCTGTAACGGTAAAGACCAAACCGCCATCATCTTCTTCATCCGAACCAGCGACATCAGCGGCTTCCACATCGCCGCCCTCGGCCACAGGTTCTCCAAGGTCAGTGTTTTGCGCAAGAGCGCTGTAGCTAATCGAAGCGCTCACAAGAGCGATTGCAAGTCTTGAAAATTTCATCGTGCTTTTCATCGTGCAAGGTTCCTATCGAAGCTGAGCGCGCGGATCGACTTCCAGGCGTTGTAATACTCTTCAGGCAGGTCAAACGGAGCCGCAAGTCGGACCGCTCGAAGTGCTATTTCGGCATGGCGGCCTTTTTGCGCTTCATTGGCTGGGGTCACACCAGACTGGCGCACCACACGCGGGCTGCCTTTTAACGATCCATCCGGATTGAGCTGAAAGGCAACCACTGTCACAAGTTTTTCCGCATCTGCACCTGTTGGCGCTTTACCTGCCCAATGCGGGCGAAGTTCGCGGATCATTTGGGATTGGATCGATGCCTTAGCGCTTGCGCCAATTTGGCTTGCCGGGATGCGCGTGGCTGTGCTGGTTTGTGATGTGCCAGAGCCGGGGAGGAAATCATCACCGATTCGGCTGCCGCCACTGTTGCGATTGGGCGTGGCGCGCGGGGCTGGCGGTGTTAGGCGGCGCGTGGGCCGGGGCGCTGGCGTGCTGGATGAGCTATTGGATGCCACACGCGGCGATGGCGGCGGGGGTGGAGGCGCAGGGGAATTGTCAGCAGGCGCGGGGTCTGCAACTTCCGGTAAAGGAACTTCGCCCAGCACCGGCGCCTCAGCAGCAGCCGCTTCGGGCACAGGATCGGGCGCGGTGGATCTGAGGCTCACCTCGCTTGCAAGGCTCACCGCGATTCCCTCTGCTTCCGGAATAATGTCTGGCGTGGGGGCAGGTTGCAGCAATAGGACGGCCACAACGGCAACATGCAACGCGCCCGCAGCCGCAAGGCCAATGCCATCTTCGCTGCGCAATGTCGCTGCTTTTGCCGTGGTTTGGGCCATCGTTCTTGTGGGGCTACCTTTGCGAGCCTGAATCCAAGGTGACCAAAATAGTGACTGGCATACTGACCTGTATTACCGGGCGCATCACGGCTCTGCCACCAGTTTGATATTGGTAAAGCCAGCGCGGTTCAATTCGCCCAGCACCGCCATTGTGCGCCCATAATCAACGCTGCGATCCCCGCGAAACACGATGATCGGCAATTGCCCATCTGCCCCGCGCACAATCTCTCCAAGCGCTGCGGGAAAGCCGCCCACTTCGATCTGGTCATTGTTGATAAAGATCATGCCATCTTCATTCAGCGACACCGTGACCTGATCGGGGTCCTGCTGCACAGGATTGGCCGCGCTTTCAGGCAGCTCAATCGGAACGCCCACGGCAAGCAAAGGCGCAGTCACCATAAAGATGATCAGCAGAACCAGCATCACATCGACAAACGGCGTCACGTTAATCTCAGCCATAGGCGCGCGGCGCGATCTGCGGCCTGAGCGTTTGGAAGAGGAAAGCGAGGCGCCCATTACGGTTCCCTCTTTTCGCACGCCCATCCGGGCGCGCGATCCTCGCTAGATGCGCGGCAGAGCCGCGCCCGCGCAGCTTGTCCTGAGCGGCTGGTGTAAGCAGCCAGCCGAAGGGGGCGGGCGGTCGCCCTTGCGGCTGCTTCGCAGCCGATGATGGTTTCCACCTTCATACCTTATCCAATTCCCGGCTCAGCCCAGCGTGCACTTTGTCAGCGAACCGCTGAAGCTTGGCCTCATACCTGTCCACTCGGCCGGTAAAGCGGTTATAGGCAATCACCGCTGGAATCGCTGCAAACAGGCCAATTGCGGTCGCGAACAGAGCCTCTGAAATGCCCGGCGCGACCACAGCAAGCGAAGAGCTTTCCTGCGCGCCGATTTGGAAGAAACTGTTCATGATGCCCCAAACTGTACCGAACAATCCGACAAACGGAGCAACAGACCCTGTGGTGGCGAGAAATCCAAGGCGGCCCGACATATCATCGGCTTCTTCTGCGATTTGGCTTTCCATCGCGGCACCAATCCTGTCGCGTGCGGCATTGCGATCAATGCTTGGGCCCGCGGTTGAGCGTTTCCATTCATCCAATCCTGCTGCCCGTGTGGCGGGCGCAGGAATGGATG
>JBCAZT010000150.1:0-5255 GCA_038532855.1 Pseudomonadota bacterium | reverse complement strand
TCTCCTCTTCTGACCTTGCTCCCGTTCAAAGCCCCCTCGCTTGGGTTGGAATGGAGAGTATTGATCTTCCCTTGCCTATCTTAGAGCCAGGCGCACGCCGCGAGGTGCACGCGAGGGTCGATGCGCAGGTCGATCTGCCGTCCGGCGACGTAAAGGGCATTCACATGTCGCGGCTCTATAACTTCGTTGATGCGCTGGCCGATGGGGATGCCGTTACGCCCCACCACTTGCAGAGACTGCTTGAGAAGATGGTCGAAAGCCATAGTGACTGCGGCAGCAGAAATGCCCGGATACGTATCGCGTTCGAATTGCTCGTTCGTCGCCCTGCGCTTGTGACCGAGGGATTGTCGGGCTGGAAGTCCTATCCGGTGGTCATCGACGCCTCGCTTATCGCAGGAGTGTTTGGCTGCCATCTGCAGGTGTGCGCGGTCTATTCTTCCACCTGCCCTTGTTCAGCGGCTCTATCGAGGCGTTTGGTGCAAGAAGGGTTTTGGGAGGCGTTCGGCGAGAAAGAGATGGTTTCACCGGGCGATGTCGCCGCCTGGATCGACGAGAATGCCTCACTTGCTACCCCGCACAGCCAACGTAGCGAAGCAAGAGTAACAGTCGAGATCGATCAAAGCGCACCCGGCTTCGGTATGCTCGCTCTTATTGATCAGATCGAAGAAGCGGTGGGCACCCCCGTGCAGACGGCAGTTAAGCGCGCAGATGAGCAGGCTTTTGCCGCCTTAAACGGGCAGAATTTGATGTTTGTGGAAGACGCCGCACGCCGGATTGAAGCTGCCATGGTCGGGTATCGGAGCCCAAGGACTTACGTCCGACACGTTGAGAGTCTTCATCCACACGACGCGGTCGCATGGGCTGAACCGGCGCAACAGAGGCCATAGAAAGATGAATTCATGACCGCATCGTCCCCTGATCTCGTACTTTCTGGCGGCACAGTCCACACTCCAGCAGGTTCCGCGGTTGCGGACATCGCGGTACGCGATGGCAAGATCATCGGGATCGGCAGCTATCCCGATGCGGCGCGGCGGATTGATTGCAGGGGTCTGGATGTCCTGCCGGGGGTGATAGACTCTCAAGTCCATTTTCGCGAGCCCGGACTGGAGCACAAAGAAGATCTCGAAAGCGGCAGCAGAGCCGCCGCTCTGGGCGGCATCACCGCCGTGTTCGAGATGCCGAACACGTCGCCAAACACCGACAGTGCGGACCGGGTGGCGGAGAAGCTCAAGCGCGCGCACCACCGTATGCACTGCGATCATGCTTTCTATGTCGGCGCTACAGGTGCGAATGCAGACGAATTGGCCGAGTTGGAGCGCATCCCGGGGACGGCTGGCGTCAAAGTCTTTATGGGCGCATCGACAGGCGATCTACTAGTCGCAGAAGATGAACCACTGGCGCGCGTTTTGGCAAGCGGCTCACGCCGAGTGGCCATTCACGCCGAAGACGAAGCGCGTATGCAGTCCCGCCAGGATCAGCGCGTTGAGGGTGATCCGGCAAGCCACCCCGTTTGGCGCGACGACGAAAGCGCCATGCTGGCGACGAAACGCATCATCAAGCTGGCGCGAAAGGCGAAGCGCCCCATTCATATTCTCCACATCAGCACACCAGCGGAGTTTGAGTACATCGCCCAGCACCGCGATATTGCCACCTGCGAAGTCACTCCGCAGCATCTGACTCTGGCTGGTGAAGCGGCCTATCCAAGGCTGGGAACATTTGCGCAGATGAACCCGCCGATCCGCAGTAAAGCACATCGCGATGGCCTGTGGCATTGGGTCGGCCAAGGCGTGCCCGATGTTATCGGCTCGGACCACGCCCCCCATACGCGCGATGAGAAGGCGAAGAACTACCCTGCCAGCCCCAGTGGTATGCCCGGTGTGCAGACCTTACTCCCGCTGATGCTTGACCACGTCGCCAATGGCCGGATGACGCTTGAACGGCTGATCGAGATGACAAGCACTTCGGTGCAGCGCGTCTTCGGTCTCGTTGGAAAAGGCCGGATCGCGTATGGCTATGATGCTGATTTCACCATCATCGATCGGAACAGCAGCTTTACGATCACCGAAGACTGGTTGGCCAGTCGGTGTGGTTGGTCGCCTTTCACCGGCATGGAACTAAATGGCCGCGTGGTTGGTACGATTGTACGTGGCCATGTCGCCATGTGGGAAACTGAGCTTGGCGACACTGCACAAGGTGAAGCGCTGAATTTCGCATCGGCTCTATAGAGCGACAAACAACTGAACTCTCGCCCCCTACACAGCTTGCCATCCCATCAAACACCAATCGGGAAGGCCAAAGACTCTACCTCTGAGTGGTAACAATCAGGGAAGCATGTCAGTGCCGATAAAGTCGATAACTCGATGTCCCCTTCCACTCCCATTAGCGGGCTCACAGACCATCCTAGAAGCAGATTGACCGCTTCGCTGCGTAATCAGCCGAAAGCTGCTGGTCTGCTGACGACCCATCTGTGGACGTTTGCAGGTATGATCTGGAATGCACCAGCTCCGACGGTGCTTCGCATGCCGGAGCTGACCCAGATGTTCTGGAACGTGCTACCGGCTTGCGGAACGGTATGTTTTGCGCCCCTGCGCATCCAAAAGCAGAGTAAGGGCATCATCATCGATTGCTCGTACGAATTGTGCCCTTAAATCTTCGGCACACCTTGCGACGGCATCCCGGGGTGCAATAACAGAACTGTCGCGGCAATTCCTCATGGCGAATTTTGTCATACGATCAAGCAATAACTCGCGCGCTTTAGGCGTGGACAGTTCGCTTTTTTGCAGAGAAAACTCAACTACCTCGCCAGCGTAGGCAACTTGCGGTGTCGCGATTGCCAGAACTACAGGAACGATAATTGTCTTTGAAAATCGCATAGCAGCCTCCGTTGTTGCTGCGATGCAGTATATAAATGAACCCAACCAATCCCATCGCAAAGGTATCAATGCGCCATTGCAGAAATGGAAACAGGAATAAAACTCTGAATTATTTATATTTAGTTCGATCCCCCTGCGACTTCTTTTCAAAAATTCACATTTGTGCAATGCAGCAAAACAATGCATACTCTGTGGCAGATTCAAGGAATTCACCATACGCAGACTACCACCGACCGGTGCCTTAGAGGCCTTTCTCGCAGCGGCACGTTTCGGCTCGCTACGCAAAGCTTCAGACGCAATGAACCTATCGGTATCGGCGTTGAGCAGGCGCGTGCAGAAGCTGGAACAGCACATTGGCAGGACGCTATTCACACGCAGCGGCAATGAGTATCGGATCAATCAGGAAGGGGAGCGGCTCCTGGCCGAAATCGAACAGCCCTTCGATCAGATGATGTCGGCTTTTGAACGGCGGGCAAAGCCGCGAAAGATGGAACTGGTCGTTGGTGTTCCGACATCGTTTGCGACCGCATGGCTGATCCCGCGGCTCGTTCACTTCAGGAAGGCAAACTCTGACATTGAATTGAGGTTGGATACGTCCGGTTCACCCCTCCAGAAGCTTGGCGAAAGCCTGGATATGATAGTTTTCTTCGCTGAGGAGGGCGCCGAGCCAGTTTCGTTCCAACCCTTGCGTAAACAGGGAGCCTTCACCGTTGCTAATGAGGGCTTAGTCGACCCATTGGTTGGTTTGAAAGGTACATTGAAAAAGACCCCGTTACTGGTTCATCGCCACCTTCCGCACATATTGGACAGCTGGTTGTCCCATGTCGGATTATCACGCGATTTCCCTCTTACAATCGATGCATTCGACGATGGAGCACTATTGGTCGCTGCAGCAAGGAGCGGCTTGGGATTGGCGCTCGTACTCGAGGACATGATCAATTTCTATGGGAATTCGACGGGGCTGGTCCGGCCCTTCGGTGAGTACGTTCGCACACCATTCAGTTATGCGGTTGCCGCAAACCCTATGTCAGACAATTCGCGCGCCGTCGAACGCTTCGGCGCCTGGATCACAGAAGAAACACGGAAGGACAGCATAATGACGCTCCCGGGAAAATTGCTGGAGACGTCGTAACGCCTCCAGCGTATAAGTTTGGGAGAGGTGCCAACAGGATAGCCTGCTAACAACAGCGTATTTCGCTGATTGAATTTAGAAACTCCATCGCAGTAACGGAAAGGGCGCGTTGCAAGAACTGCAACGCATGGCTTTGCAAAGGCCCTATGTCCGCTTCCACGCCCATTCGCGGTTATAGATCAGTGGTTCAATCTGGGCCGTAAGCTGTCAGGCCGCTTTGGGCTTTTGATGTCGAAAAGCAAACTGTCGCTCTACGAACCATGTGTGGTCATTTCGATATCTTAACCCCCGTCATCCAGGCGCGCGCAGGATTAAAGGCCGGAAATACATCCAGTTCGTCATTCCCGCGAAGGCGGGAACCCAGTAGTTGGTGTGTGTGAACCTTGAAAAAGCTCCGACCGTCTATCTTTTGGCATCCCGCCGCAATGGAACACTCTATGTCGGCGTAACGTCCGACCTTGTTGGTCGCATTCACCAGCACAGAACGGGCGCGGTTTCCGGCTTTACACAAAAGTATGGTGTCAAATTACTTGTCTGGTTCGAAGCGCATGGCTCAATGGATGAAGCCATTGTGCGAGAGAAGCGCATCAAGAAATGGAACCGTGCGTGGAAGTTGGAACTGATCGAGGGGGCTAACCCTCATTGGCTCGACTTAGCTGAAAGCTTCGGATTTGAGCCCTTGGTCTGACTGGGTTCCCGCTTTCGCGGGAATGACGAATATAGGTTGGTCCGCTTCCACCCGCAGAATACGACATTAGTGACCTGTTCGAGATGCTCTGAAAGCTGTCTTCGGCGAGGTGTCGGTTATGACCGCTTTTGGGATTCGTCGGTGAGCAAGCTAATGACTTAGGCTGGGGCGCATAGGAGACCTGATCTAGGTCCGAGGGTGCCCCATGCACCTGCCCTTTTATCTGAGCTATCAGTGCGCGATAGGAGGCCCAAGTAGATTCTAGGTAGGTATCTTATACCTCGAAATTCCCCGCGTGGTACGGACAGAAAAAAACTCGCTTTTGCCGCTTATTTGGTCTCCAGAAAAGCGGCGAGCTAAGTTCGATTAGAAGCCACTTGGGATGAAATTATGAGGAAAGCGGCGGTGCTTTCCGTAGCCGGTTAGGGGCCGCAATTCTGTTCGCTTTTTGCAGAATCTCCGCTCACGAGGACCCTCATTTTCGTTGTCGTTTCACTCAAAACTAAGGCCAGATGGTGGCCCAGAGCCGATCTTAGGAAGAATCCCAATTTTTCCCAATAAT
>JBCAZT010000149.1:0-5408 GCA_038532855.1 Pseudomonadota bacterium | reverse complement strand
GGCCGATTTCATGACCAATGACATAGCGCACCTCGTCATCAGTGAATTCATCCATCAACCCTGCGAAAATGCGGATCGTACCGTTTGCCATGGCAAATGCATTCACATCGCGCACCAGATAGGCTTTGATATCAAGATCAAGGCCGTCATAGCTTTCTAGACCTTGCGACAAAGCGGCAATGCGCTGGCCGTAAGGATCATCCATTCCAGCCACAGGATTTTTGCCATCCATATCAGCGCTCATCTGGTCGAAAAACACTTTCATTTCCGCATCAGAATAACTCGCCGCTTTGGCGACTTTCTTTGCCGAATTTAGGATATTGCCAAAACTCTGCGCGCTGGCGGGGGCAGCGATGCTAACCCCGCCAAGCAATGCGGCCATCGCGACAAAGTCCCGCCGCGAGGTGAAGCCATCATTTCTATCCATCAATCTGCCCCTTTAATGATCAAATGGGCCGGTTAGGCCGGTACGTTCTCCTTGTTGACCATAATGACTTGAGGATAGGTAAATTCCAAGAGGCCTTCTTTACCATATTCCGCACCAAAGCCCGATTGCTTGTGTCCGGCAAACGGTGTGTGCGGGGTGAGTTTGAGGAATTGGTTGACCCAGACTGTTCCGGTTTCAAGCTTTTCAGCGATTTCAACCGCTTTGTCTTCATCGGCTGACCAAACAGCGCCGGCAAGGCCATAATCGGAATTGTTAGCCCGCTCAATCACTTCATCTTCAGATGAGAATTTCATCAGCGGCATAACCGGGCCAAACTGTTCCTCTGCCACAATCCGCGCATCTTCAGGCGGATTGTCGAGAATGGTGAGCGGCACGAAATAGCCAGAGCCTGAAGGATCAGTGTCCCCGCCAAGCAGGAATTTATAGCCATTATCCTTGGCATCTTTGATCAGTTCCAAAACGCGCTCATATTGCTTTTTGTTTTGGATTGGGCCGACGCCGGTCCCCTGTTCTGCACCATCACCAACCACCACGTTCTTGGCATAATCAGCGATTGCCTGGCTCAGCTCGTCATAAATATCTTCATGGATATAGACGCGCTTTGCCGCGATGCAGATTTGGCCTGCATTCATAAAGCTTGACCAGAACAATTGTTCAGCCACCTTTTTGGGATCCGCATCTGGCATCACGATCGATGCGTCATTCCCGCCAAGCTCCAGCGTGATCCGCTTAAGGTCGGCCGATGCGCCTTCCATGATTTTCTTACCTGTCGCGGTTGATCCGGTGAAGGTGATCTTATCGATATCAGGGTGCGATGTGATCAGCGGGCCGAGGCTGTCTTCGCCCGTGATGATGTTTACAACACCGGGAGGCGCTGCATCCGCAATTAGCTCTGCAATGCGCAAAGTCGTAAGCGGAGTGAACGGCGATGGTTTGAGGATAATGGTGCAGCCAGAAAGCATGGCAGGCACAATTTTTTGAACCGCCATCGATACAGGGAAGTTCCAAGGCACGATCCCGCCCACTACGCCAACAGGTACGCGGCGCGTGCGGATGGATTCTTTCTCGTCATCCTTGAACATCTCATCTTCAAGATCGAGCTCGGCCTGGGTTGCGACCATATAGGATGCGCCCATAATTTCCTGCTGGGCCTGCTGGTGCGGCTTGCCTTGTTCTGATGTCAACAGACGGAACAACTCATCGGCATTGTCCGAGATCGCCTTGGCAATCGTGCGCAAAGCAGCACGGCGTTCATCAAATGAGGTTTTCTTCCAGCTGTTAAAAGCGGTGCGCGCAGCAGCCACAGCTTTATCCAGTTCTGCTTGGCCACAGGCTGGGACTTGCCCAATAACCTCTTCCGTCGCTGGGTTGACCACATCAAGCCATTCGCCGGTGTCTACCATCTCGCCATTGATCAGGTTTTTATATTGAGTGACCATTTGTTTTCCTCTCATCTCGTTTGCGGGGATGCATGCTTTCTAAGTTGATGCATGCGGTGCAAAAATCAATCACAATCCGCTTGGATGAATATGCCATCAAGCGCTCTGGTGCGCCTATCAGTTGCGCTATGCAACGCTGCGTTTATGGGTCGCGGCGTAACAGGAGAGTGTGTCTATGTCCGATTCCCAAGCCGATCTCGTCTTTTACGGCAGCCCCGTATCGCCTTTCATGCGCAAAGTTGCCGCAGTGTGCCTTGAAAAGGATGTGCCGTTTGAGATCGAGGCCGTGGACGTGTTCAATCCACCAGAATGGTTTTTGGAAATCTCGCCTGTAAAACTCATCCCGGTGATGCGCGATAGGTCTATTTCAACCGAAGGCGTGGCGGGCACCATTGCCGATTCCAGCGCAATAGCAGGCTATATTGAGAAAAAGCACCCCACCCCTGCGCTCTATCCGGAAGAACCATACCTGCATGGCCGCGCGTTGTTTCTTGAGGAATACGGCGACAACACATTGGCTCGTTCCACCGGGCTCGGCATTTTTCGCCCAATTTTTTTTGCAGCCATGCAAGGCAAAGAGCCCGATCTCGAAAAGGCCCGCGCTTCATTGGCAGAAGGTCTGCCGCCGCTGCTCGATTACCTCGATACGACGCTGGGCGATGCGGAATTCTTTGCAGGCGATGCCGTCTCTATTGCCGATATCACGATTACGTGCTGCTTTATGCAGGCGAGCCTCGTCGCCAATATGCCGCTCGATAACTGGCCGCGTTTCAAAGCGCATTTTGAAGCGATGAGCGCGCGACCTTCGATTGCAGAGCCTTTCGCTAAAGCCGAACGCTTTATCCGCAAAGCCTTGCCCGAACGCTTTGACCTGACATAAAGCGCGCGCGGTTTTACCAAATGGCGACAGATTGAAGGCAAACGGCAAACATGGCGAGCGATTGGTGCATCGGAATATTGGGCGGGTCTGGCCTCTACAACATAGAGGGGCTGGAAGATGCGCAGTGGATCGCAATTGAAACGCCATGGGGTGATCCATCTGATGAAGTGCTGTGTGGGACGCTGCACGGGGTGAAGGTCCGGTTTTTGCCGCGCCATGGCAGGGGCCATCCGATCAGCCCATCAGACCTGAATGCGCGCGCCAATATCGATGCGCTCAAACGCGCAGGCTGCACAGATATTCTAGCGGTTTCAGCCGTCGGGTCTTTGCGCGAGGCGATTGAGCCCGGGCGCTTTGCGATTGCTGAACAATTTATAGATCGCACCGTCTCGCGGCCCTCCACTTTCTTTACAAGCGGCCTTGTCACCCATGTCTCAATGGCCGATCCGGTCTGTCCGCGCCTTTCCAAAATGGCGGCAGAAGCGATCACCGCGTGCAAAGGCAAAGTGGCAACAGGCGCGACCTATATCGCGATTGAAGGCCCGCAATTTTCCACCCGCGCTGAAAGCCGGATGTACCGCCAGTGGGGCGCAGACATAATCGGCATGACCGCCATGCCAGAAGCCCGCCTGGCCCGCGAAGCAGAACTGCCTTATGCGTTGGTGGGCATGGTCACAGACTATGATTGCTGGCGCGAAGGCGAGGCTGTCGATGTCGCGCAAGTGGTCGGCCAAATGAAAGACAATGGCCAATTGGCGCGCGACATGATCGCAAAGCTGATCGAAGCTTTGCCCAAAAAGCGCAAAGCCTCACCGATTGACACCGCTTTGGATGACGCAGTGATAACCGCTCCCGATGAGCGTGACCCAGCGCTTATTGCAAAGCTGGACGCGGTGGCTGGACGACTGCTGGGATAGCCTTAGCGCACAAAGGCAAAGGCGCGCTTTTAAAGAAATTCCAACCGAAGCTGGCAAAGTTGACACTTCTCCAAAATGAAGCGCGATTTGCGCGTGCTTGGGGATGCAGTTGCAAAAGAGCCGACAGCGAGTGTGGCAACAAGAGCGGTGTAGGAAGAAGAAGGGTTTGACTGCTGAGTCCAGCTGAGTTGACTCATATTTTGAAGAGGGCCTGACCCCGCTTGCTTAAAATGTGATCAATTTACCGCCCGACAGTTACGATAGCCGACATTCGGCTTACGACCCAATTTCGGACATTCCGGCCAGAGGCAGCTTTGCGACCCAATGTCGGACGTTGGCATCTGAAATATTAGTTTTTGGAAGCGGTCGCCTTCCAAGAAGCATAAACCTCGCTCGTAACTGCATCGGCGAGCGCTGCCCCGTTCAATTTGCCAAAGGCCTTTTCGATAAACTTTTTCGCTTTTTCGTTTCTTGCGACAACAAACTCTCGAGCGCAGCCCACAGTGCCCCGATTGATTAGCTCTGATAGCGACTTAGGATCAGCCGATGAGAATTTTTCGAACAACTGCTGATCTCTGGCAGCAACAAAAACCCGCTCAGGCGAAATAGGGAATATTATGCTGCCATTCGGCTGCTCCAAGGGTGTCCATAAAACAGGCCGGTCTGAGAGCAGCAACTCCCTCGCTGAACCCTCAAGCGTTCCTAGAAACCATCTCAGTCCCATGATCCGTCCTAAGACCCTTTGAGGCAGGACAAGCATTGGAAGAGAGGCCATCGCCAGCCTAGAATTGAAGTTCTCAATCGGTTGCCTGACAGCCTCCGCAAATTCAGGATTCTCCTGAACAATTCGCTCAGTTTTCTCCTCGATTGGGCCCTCACGGGACTCTTCTTCGATAAGGTGCGCAGCAAGTTCATGTAAGTTGTTGATGGCCGTTGGGCCCCTCAACGATAGCGAGAGCAAAAAAGCGGCCCAGTCAGTTCTAAATCTTTTATCAGCTGGGATATCAGTCGCGTTCTCAAGTGTATCCAAACACTGAGCGCCCGCATTGTCGATTGGCGAAAAGAAGTGAGTTTCCAAGACTTGGGTTATAGGTTTTTTTGGGTCCATATTCGGCAGCGCGTATAGGTTTTCTTGAAACCCAATGCCTTGAAAAGGCACCCGCTTGGCATGAAGTTTGTCGCCGCGAACCCGCTTAAACCTGACGACCTTACCATCTTCGCTAGCCCATCGCTTGAGCAAGAACTCGGGTACGTAATGATGGCGGCGAGGAGGATTGGGCACAAACTTGCTTCCCAGAAAGGACCGACGACTAGCTCTCACATATTGGTTCACGATCCAAGGAATACAAAAGTTGGCAATAGACCAGAAGTTTTCTGTCCGTTTGCCGCGCTCGCGGACACCGAGAGCGGACATTCGGATACCGACCCAACAATTGGTCAGCAAGCTCGATCGAATGAACTTCGGCTTACACTCCCATAAGCCGACCATGCTGCTGATGCGGCAAGCGCCTATCAGCGGTCTGTCAGCTTTGTCAGGTCTCCACCTAAAAGCGGAATGGCCATTCACGACCCAATTTCGGATATTACCGATTGGCATAGCGGGGATTAGGGCAAGGCTCGCAGTAAGGTTCTCGCGTGCTCGCCGAGTTCACCCGTTCCCCTAAATGTATTCGACAAGATGCTAACCGAAATACCCGTCCGTGGAGCGTGCAACAGATAAGAGC
>JBCAZT010000148.1:0-5543 GCA_038532855.1 Pseudomonadota bacterium | reverse complement strand
GATGCCGATCTGGATCTGGTCAAAGGTTTCTGGTTTAGCCAGTTGATTGGTGAATTTGGTCAGTTCGTTCATGACTTTGTTCCCTCAGAGCGGGGTTCAACAGCGTTCACGCGAAGCGCTGAAATATTAATAAGCAAATAAATAGCGAGGATCGGAACAGCAAAAAGTAGAGCCACAGGTGCCAAATTCTCGCCAGCCCAAAGCGCATCCCATTTGTTGACCAAATGAAACGCGCAAATGGCTAGAGTGACAGCTGTCAGCACCCAGACTTTTCGATCTTTGATCCGAGGAAGCACGGCTTACTCCGCTGCCTCCAGCATATCGCCGTCATCATCTTCATCGCCGATGGAGGTGAGTTCGACATTCATGCCCAGCGAGCGCATTTCCTTCACGAGAACGTTAAAGCTCTCTGGAATGCCCGCTTCGAAGGTGTCATCGCCTTTGACGATGGCTTCGTAGACCTTCGTCCGGCCAACCACGTCATCCGATTTGACGGTGAGCATTTCCTGCAAGGTGTAGGCAGCGCCGTATGCCTGCAGAGCCCAAACTTCCATCTCCCCGAAGCGCTGACCACCAAACTGCGCTTTACCACCGAGCGGTTGCTGCGTGACAAGCGAGTATGGGCCGATCGAGCGAGCGTGGATCTTGTCGTCAACCAAGTGGTGCAGTTTGAGCATGTAGATAATGCCCACGGTCACCTTACGGTCAAACGCTTCACCGGTGCGGCCATCAAACAGAGTGGATTGGCCCGATCCGTCAATGCCAGCTTTCACCAGCATATCGGTCACATCGCCTTCACGCGCACCGTCAAACACCGGCGTACCCATTGGGACACCAGCTGACAGATTGCCCGCAAGCTCCACGATCTGCTCGGCCGAACGGCTGTCCAGATCCTCGTGGTATTGATCGCCGTAGACATCTTTCAAACGCTCAACCACAGCTTCGGGTGGTTTGGCATTCTTGTAATCTTCGGCAGCGTTTGGATTAGCCGCTTTCCACTCTTCGAGTTTGTCAGCGATATCCATACCGAGACCGCGCGCTGCAAAACCCAAGTGAGTTTCGAAGATCTGCCCCACGTTCATACGCGAAGGCACACCCAGCGGGTTTAGCACCAGATCAACCGGCGTCCCGTCTTCGAGGAACGGCATGTCTTCGACGGGAAGGATGCGCGAAATCACACCCTTGTTCCCGTGGCGGCCCGCCATCTTGTCGCCCGGTTGCAGCTTACGCTTCACCGCGACGAAGACTTTGACCATTTTGAGAACACCCGGTGCCAGCTCATCGCCGCGCTCCAGTTTCTCTTTACGGTCTTCGAACTTCGCATCAATCAGACCAACCGCATCATCATATTGCGATTTGATCGCTTCCAATTGCGCCTGACGATTATCGTCAGCCACAGCAAACTGGAACCATTCGTGCTTTTCAATATCGGCAAGCACTTGCTCGCTGATTTCGAGGCCCTTCTTGATACCTTTGGGTGCCGCAGAAGCGGTTTGACCCAGCAGCATGTCCTTGAGGCGATTATAGGTCGCACGGTTGAGGATATTGCGTTCGTCAGCCGCATCTTTGCGCAGACGTTCAATTTCCTCGTTCTGGATCGCACGCGTACGGTCATCAATCTCGATACCGTGGCGGTTAAAGACGCGGACCTCAACGATGGTACCGGCAACACCGGGCGGCAGACGCAGCGAGGTATCGCGAACGTCTGAGGCTTTCTCACCAAAGATCGCGCGAAGGAGTTTCTCCTCCGGCGTCATCGGGCTTTCGCCTTTTGGTGTGATTTTACCGACGAGAATGTCACCGGGGTGAACTTCGGCACCGATATAGACAATGCCTGCCTCATCGAGATTGCGCAAAGCTTCTTCACCGACATTGGGAATGTCGCGCGTAATATCCTCTGGCCCAAGCTTCGTATCGCGAGCCATGACTTCGAACTCCTCGATATGGATCGAGGTGAAGACGTCATCTTTCACGATGCGTTCGGAAATGAGGATGGAGTCCTCATAGTTGTAGCCATTCCAAGGCATAAACGCGACCAGGCTGTTCTTGCCCAGCGCCAATTCACCAAGGTCAGTCGAAGGACCATCAGCGATGATATCGCCCGGCTCAATCGTCTCACCCACTTTCACCAGCGGACGCTGGTTGATGCAGGTGTTTTGGTTCGAGCGTTGGAATTTTTGCAGCGTGTAGATGTCAACGCCTGATTGGCCGGGTTCGACATCGCCAATCGCGCGGATCACGATACGTGTCGCGTCCACTTGGTCGACGATACCGCCGCGCTTAGCCGCGATAGCAGCGCCGGAATCGCGCGCCACGGTTTCTTCCATACCGGTGCCAACCCATGGCGCTTCGGCTTTCACCAAAGGCACGGCCTGGCGTTGCATGTTGGAACCCATAAGTGCGCGGTTGGCGTCATCGTTTTCAAGGAACGGGATAAGCGATGCCGCAACCGAAACGAGCTGTTTAGGCGACACATCCATCAATGTGATCTGATCGTTCGGCGCCATCAGGTTGTCACCAGCCTGACGTGCTGAGATCAAATCTTCGACGAACGCGCCATCGCCATCAAGCTCGGCTGAAGCCTGCGCAACTGTGTGACGCTGCTCTTCCATGGCGGAGAGATAGATCACATCGCCGGTGACTTTGTTGTCGACCACTTGACGATACGGCGTTTCGATGAAGCCATACTTGTTTACCCGGCTGAACGATGCCAGCGAGTTAATCAGACCAATGTTCGGGCCTTCTGGCGTTTCAATTGGGCAGATACGGCCATAATGCGTTGGGTGAACGTCGCGGACTTCAAAGCCGGCACGCTCGCGCGTCAAACCGCCAGGGCCAAGCGCCGAGACACGGCGTTTGTGCGTGACTTCGGACAGCGGGTTGGTTTGGTCCATAAACTGCGAAAGTTGCGATGACCCAAAAAACTCACGAACCGCAGCCACAGCTGGTTTCGCATTGATCAGATCGTTCGGCATGACCGTTGAAACATCAACGCTGCTCATCCGCTCTTTAACCGCACGCTCCATACGCAGGAGACCAACGCGGTATTGGTTTTCGAGAAGCTCGCCAACAGAGCGAACACGGCGATTACCGAGGTTATCGATATCATCGACCTCGCCTTTGCCGTCTTTCA
Source organism: Pseudomonadota bacterium (assembly GCA_038532855.1). Taxonomy (GTDB): domain Bacteria; phylum Pseudomonadota; class Alphaproteobacteria; order Sphingomonadales; family Sphingomonadaceae; genus Erythrobacter. The sequence continues at coordinate 2,410 of JBCAZT010000148.1, read as the reverse complement.
GGCCGACGAGCTCTTTGACCACGGCAAGGATGTCTTCCTTGCGCAGGGTCGTCACTGTGTCTTCAGCATCAAGCTCCAAACGCATGTTGAGCTTCACGCGGCCAACGGCAGAAAGGTCGTAACGCTCGCCATCGAAGAATAGACCTTCGAACAGAGCATCCGCCGTTTCTTTCGTTGGCGGCTCACCAGGGCGCATCACTTTATAAATCGCCTCAAGACCCTCATCACGGTTTTCAGCCTTGTCGACTTTCAACGTGTTGCGGATCCAGGGCCCTGTGTTGACCTCATCAATGTCCAGCAGCTCAAACTTGTCAAAGCCCGCTTCATCAAGCGCTTCGATATGCTCAAGCGTTACTTCATCACCGGCCTCAATATAGATGCGGCCAGTGCTTTCATCGATCATATCATAGGCTGCATAACGCCCGACGGCTTCTTCGGTTGGAAGCAGCAGATCAGAAAGACCATCTTTCGCAGCCTTGTTCGCGGCGCGCGGGCTGATTTTCTGGCCCGCGGCGAAAATCTCTTCACCGGTTTTCGCATCCACGAGGGCAAAAGCGGGTTTCTGGCCACGCCACTGCTCCGCAACAAACGGTATTTTCCAGCCGTCTTTCGCACGCTCCCAGGACATTGTGTCATAGAAGTGATGCAGGATGCCTTCACTGTCGAGACCAAGCGCATAAAGAAGCGCGGTGACAGGCAGTTTACGCTTACGGTCGATGCGGACATTGACGATGTCTTTCGCATCAAACTCAAAATCGAGCCAGCTGCCGCGATAAGGAATAACGCGCGCTGCAAACAGAAGCTTGCCTGATGAATGCGTTTTTCCGCGATCATGATCAAACAGGACACCTGGCGAACGGTGCATCTGGGAAACGATCACACGCTCTGTACCATTGACGATGAACGTGCCGTTCTCCGTCATCAGCGGCATATCGCCCATGTAAACGTCTTGCTCTTTAATATCGAGAACCGAGCGCGTTTCGGTTTCCTGATCGACTTCGAATACGATCAAACGAAGCGTCACTTTCATTGGAGCGGCATACGTGATCCCGCGTTGGCGACACTCTGTGGTGTCGTATTTCGGCTCTTCCAGTTCGTAATGAACGAAATCGAGTTCTGCCGTGCCTGCAAAATCGCGGATCGGGAAAACGCTGCGAAGAGTTTTTTCAAGGCCCGAAACATATCCCGTTTCTTTGTCGGAACGCAGGAACTGCTCGTAACTTTCGCGCTGCACCTCAATGAGGTTGGGCATATCAACGACTTCGTGGATGTCGCCGAAAATTTTGCGGATGCGTCTTTTTGCCGTACCTTTTGCGGTGCGGCTACGGGTTGCTTTCGCTTTGGTCGCCATGGAGGAAAATGTGCCTCTTTTGCCTGTGAGCACGGGAGAAGCCCCGCGCCAATCGTTTGATCAGTCATCACGCGAGACTGCTGCTAGATAGGACGCAAAAAGGCCGCTTTCCAAAACGCGCCCATTGCGGGCCGCCCTGAAATGCAGCTGTTGTCGTCGCGAATATAGCAAAGCGCCGCTTCCATTCTTGGCCTGATCCGTCGCGCATGAATCAGTCCGGCTCGAAGCTAGTCTTCGGGAAGCCATTTAGGAATACGAAGGCGGTGCGTCAACACCATTGAAAGCGATTCGGAATTCAGTGTGAATTCGCCGCAATTGGACCTGCATTTCAAGTGCAGGAGCCATATCGAAAAACAATATCACCATAAATATCGCTTTTCGATCAGCCTTTTATCGTTTTTCAATATTTATTGATTGACGATAAACTCCAATGCTCCTAGCTAGAGATTATTGAAATTCAATAAGACACTTCAAGGAGAACGATATGTCTAACTCGCTCAGCAACACCTTTGCTGCTTTTGCAGCTGTGATCCTCGCCTTTGCATCGCTCAATGCGATTGTAACTGTTCCACCTGCATCAGCGCAGTCTGGCAATCCGGCGCTTAGCCAACCCTTCGAGCTCGCTTGAAGTCACAATTTCGCAAAGGGGCTCAGACGATGACAATGCATGACAAACCCAACGACCTGCTGCTGCTCGCAGGCAAAATTCTAACTGTCTTGATGCAAGGCTTCTCAGCGCTTGGCGGAGTGGTTTTGCTGGTGCTGATGCCGGTGCTCTTTTTCTTTCATGACGAAATTTCAGCAGACATCATGGAAGAAAGCGCACAATTCGCAGGCGCTTTTCCCACGGCGACGATCCTCGGCATGTTTGCGCTGATCATTATTGTCCTTGTCGGGGCATTTTTCTTCTTCGGAATACTGAGGGCGATCATTGCAACCGTGGGCGACGGAGATCCGTTTGAGCCCGCCAATGCTGATCGCTTAAATGTCATGGCATGGCTGCTTCTTGGCATGCAGGTGCTTTTTATTCCGATCGGTGGGCTTGGCCTCATCATCGCC
>JBCAZT010000147.1:0-5585 GCA_038532855.1 Pseudomonadota bacterium | reverse complement strand
CCGGCGCGCATTGCCGATGCGGAAGCGGCCCTCGCAAACGGGACGCTCGAGCGAGATTTCATTTACCGCGAAACGGCTGCGTGCATTCAAAACCCGACCAGCATAGCCTTTGGCGGGCCGGACCTGCGCACCGCTTTTGTGGGCTCACTCAATCATACTGAACTCAAGACGTTTCGAAGCCCTGTTGCTGGGGCCAAGCCAGTTCATTGGGACTGGTGAGGGCGAAACGGAGGACAAACGAGCAATATCATGGATCAGTGCATTATCACCGAAGTCGGCCTTCGCGATGGGCTCCAGAATGAACCTGAGTTCCTGCCGACTGAGAAGAAAATCGAGATCGCAAACCGCGTTATTGCGGCAGGCGTTCCGCGCATTGAGGCGACGTCTTTTGTCGCTCCCAAAGCGGTGCCTCAGTTGGCCGACGCTGAGGATATGGTGGCCGGGATCAATCGCAAAGAGGGGCTGATCATCGAAGCGCTTGCGCCCAACAAACGCGGCGGCCTGAGAGCGGCCAGCGTCAATGTCGATGTGTGGGTTGCTTTCCTGTCAGCGAGTGAGAAACATTCGCTCGCCAACTCGAATGCATCGGTGGATCAGGCGTTTGAACGGATCGCCCCGCTGCTTGTTCTGGCAGAGGACTTCAAGGCGAGTGTTGCGGCGGCAATTGCGGTTGCCTTTGATTGCCCTTTCGAAGGCGCCACGCCGGTCAAACAGGTGGTCAATATCGCGCAGCAATTCCATGAGATTGGGGTCAGAACCCTCAAGCTTGGTGACACGATCGGCACAGCATCGCCGAGCCGGGTTCGCGAACTTGTGAAAACGCTCTCTAGCGAATTGCCAGAAATGGAGCTCGTCCTGCATTTTCACAACACGCGCGGCATGGGATTGTCCAATGTATTGGCCGGTCTGGAATGCGGGGTTTCGCGATTTGAGGCTTCGTTAGGCGGATTGGGGGGGTGTCCCTTTGCGCCGGGCGCCAGCGGCAATATCGCCACCGAAGATCTGGTCCATTTGCTCCATCTTGAAGGCGTCAAGACGGGCATAGATTTGGACGCTTTGATCGAGGCTGGCGCTCTCTACTCGGAATTTATGGGCCGCAAACTGCCTGCCCATCTCCAAAGCGCTCGCCCGGTTGGCGTCACCTATGATTTTGACAGCGCCTTGCGCGCGACCGGCTAAGTTTGGGAGAGACACTATGAGCTTACAAGGCATCAGAGTTATCGATCTTACTCGCATTATTGCGGGGCCGTTTGGCACTCAATTGCTGGCCGATCTTGGCGCGGATGTGATCAAGATAGAAACCCCTGCGGGCGATCCGCTGCGCGCGCAGGGCGAGAAGGTCAACGACTTCAGTTGGTATTTCGCGGGCTACAATCGTAACAAGAAATCCGTCGCCTTGGACCTGCGCAATCCCGAAGGTATGAAGGTCCTCAAGCGCCTGCTCAAAGATGCTGATGTTCTGGTCGAGAATTTTCGGCCAGGCGTTTTGGACAAGATGGGATTGTCCAAGGATGTGCTTGAAGAAATCAACTCCAATCTGATCATCTGCAGCATAAGCGGGTTTGGCGCTGATGGTCCCTATTCGCAGCGCCCAGCCTTCGATTTCATCGCTCAGGCTTTAAGCGGTTTCATGAGTGTGACGGGTGAGGCCGACGGCCCGCCTTTGCGCACCGGTCTGCCGATCAGCGATTTAGTTGTAGGTTTATACAGCGCGTTGGCGATCAGTTCGCGGCTGGTTGGGCGGCAAAAGGATGATGGCACCGGGGTACAATATATCGATATTGCACTCACCGATAGCATGGTCAGCTTTCTGAGTTTCCAGGCTGCCAATTTTCTGGCGGCGGGTATTGAGCCGAAGCGCAGTGGCAATGATCACCAATTGGTTGCGCCATATGGCTTGGCTGAAACAGCAGACGGATCTGTTGCTTTCGCGCCGAGCAATGATGGCGTCTACAAGAAGTTCTTGAAGGTGCTCGATATGGAGTATTGCCTTGAAGATGACCGGATCGACACGAATGCCAAACGCATGAAGAACAGTGCCATCGTCAAGGAGCTGTTCGAGCCGGTCTTCAAGACGCAAACCAGCGCCTATTGGATCGAGAAGATGAACGCGGCTGGCGTGCCTGTGGGCCCTGTCTTGAGCGTTCCAGAGGTCTTTGAGGACCCGCAAATCCAGCACCGTGAAATGGTAATGGATGTTGATCATGGCGATCGAGGGAGCGTAAAGATGCTCGGCTTTCCGATGAAATTCAGCCACGATCCATGCACCGTGCGAGAAACTGCGCCTGATCTGGGGCAGCACGGTGAAGAAACGCTTCTGGAGGCAGGCTACACCGAAGTGGAAATCGCTGAATTGCGCGAAAGCGGCGTTTTGAAAGACGTTTGACCACAAAATTGGCTGAATTGGCTTGCGTTCAAACGCGGTGAGCCTCACTTTGCCCAGTCTGATCTGGGTGAAGCTTAATGCATTTCGACTTTGTGAGCTTAAAGGCATTTATCGCTGTCGCTGAAACGCAGAGCATCCGCGCCGCGTCCGAGCGCTTGAACCTGTCTATCTCATCGGTCAGCAGGCGGATCTCTGATCTTGAGTTTGACTTTGGCCAAACCCTCTTCACGCGGCATTCGCGCGGTGTTGAAATCACGGAGGCTGGACGCCTTTTGGCAGGCCGGGTCAATGAGGCATTTTCAGCGTTAAGCTTGCTCAAATCAGATATGGATCGGTTTCGCGATGGAGACATCGGACGTTTATCGGTCAGCGCCAATGGTTCGGCCCTGATCAACGGATTGGCGAGAGACATCGCGCAATTTCTCGCAGAGCATCCGACAATCCAAATTGACCTTCACGAACAGCTGACTCCGATGATCTTCGATCAGATCGAAAAGGGCGTGGTAGATGTTGGTTTCGTGTCAAAAACTATGCGCGTGCCGGAACAGATTACGGCGCAGATCTATATTGAAGATGATCTCGTGCTCGCGGTCCCACATGAACATGCTCTTGCCTCCCAATCGAGTGTTCAACTGGAACAAGCACTGGACGATCAGATCATAGGCGTAGGCGAACACAGCTCGCTAACGCGGTTGATCCGCAAAATGGGCGGGGCACCGGGACCGCAAGTCGAGTTCCGATATATGGCCGCCACCAATGAAGTTGCCCGAACATTGGTGTCTCAAGGGCTGGGCATCGCGATCTTGCCTGAGAAATTTGTGGAACCTTATCAAGAGCTTCTCGCGATAAAATCTGTTCCGTTGGACGAAGAATGGGCCAAGCGCGAAATCGCTTTGGTTGTATCGGAAGAACATCAGCCTTCAGGCCCGTCAAAGACCTTTTGCGAGTGGATTTTGGCCAGATTATCGGTGACCGATCAGCCGGTTTCGTAACTGCCCGAGTTTCTTGGCCATCCAAATTTCCGGCTTGCATCAGCTATTCAAGAACGCAGCCTTGTTCAAACTGAAACACGAGTTATGGCTCCGCGATTGCCAGTCAAATTCTGCAGGACTAGGGTCTGGGGCTCGTTCAAATGGCATGGCGACAGATCTGCCAAAGACGATCAGAAAGAGAATTTCGTGCTGCGCTTGCCGAGGTTAGAGGGAGACAATGATGGCTGTTATCAAAAAGGCCGCAGGCGCGGCTGGCGTCCTTGCAATCGGCCTTGGGTTCTCAGCAGCAATGGGGGAAACTGCCCCTCGAACTGAAACAATCGATATGCAGTCATACCTTCCTAACACCATCCCCGTTTTGGGAACGGCTGGTCAGGAACTAACCGATCGGGTCGAACGCCTGACCGATGGCGAAGTCAAGTTCACCTATCAACCCCCAGGTGCATTGGTGAACACCAATGAAATCTGGGATTCTGTTTCGACCGGCGCCGTGCCATCGGGGTGGTACTACTCCTCCCTCGCGCAAGGCTTTATTCCCTCTGCCGCGCTTTTCACGTCTTTTCCTTTTGGCCCTGATGCAACCGAATATACTGCTTGGTGGTATTATGGTGGGGGTAAAGAGCTTTGGGCCGAAGTGTCAGAGCCTTTCAATATCCATTCCGAGCTTTGCACTGTAGTCGCACCAGAAGCATCCGGGTGGTTCAAGGAGCCGATCGATTCGCCGGAGGACTTGAAGGGTTTGAAAATGCGCATCACGGGGCTTGGCGCCGCTGTCATGCAAAAGCTGGGCGCGCAAGCGCAATCCATAGGGCCCGGCGATACGATAACAGCGTTGAACCTGGGAACGATTGATGCAGCTGAGATTGGCTTTCCGGCGTTGGACAAGGCCATCGGCCTGCAAGAGCACGCCTCGCATTATTACATGCCCGGTTGGCACCAACAAAGCTCGTTCCTGATCTTCATCATCAACAAGGATGTTTGGGATGAGATGGAAGATTCTCATCAAGCGGCAATTCAAGAAGTGTGCGCAGCCAATGTCGCGCGCACGATTGCACAAGGCGATGCGATTCAGCTCGAACCACTTAACGATTTGGTGGAAGGCGGGACGACCGTTCACCGTTGGTCACCTGAGATGCTGGATGCATTTGAAGGCGCTTGGAACGAGGTTGTGGCAGAGCGTTCGGCAGAGGATGAAGATTTCGCCCGCGTTTGGAGAAGCATCTCAGACTTCCGGGAAGACTACAAAACCTGGCGCGATCTTGGATATCTGAAATAGACCATGGCAAGCGGTGCGCATTCTTCGAATTTGCTATGTTAGCGATTTCCAATTTCTTTGACCGCGCCTGCGTTTATGCAGCACGATTTGTCGGCCTTTTGCTGTTCGCGCTGATGTTGGTGATCGCCTATGACATTGTCGGACGCCAGTTTTTCAGCACGGGGTCAGTCGCGCTGCAAGAGTTACAATGGCATCTTCATGGCGCCATCGCTTTGCTTGGATCTGGCTATGCTTATACGCGCAACGCGCATGTCCGGATCGATATTCTCCATGAAAGCCTGCCCACCCCAACAAAGCTCAAGCTAGAGATTTTCGGCATCCTCTTTTTGCTTACGCCGTTTCTGCTGGTCATGCTTTGGACGGGATTTGATTTCGCCCTTCGCGCCTTTGTTCGCGGCGAGGTGTCTTTCAGCGATCTGGGTCTTTCCAATCGCTGGATCATCAAATCGGTTGTGCCCTTCTCCGCGCTGTTTGCATTGCTTGGCTCTTGGTCTGTGGCTTTGCGTGCGTTGCTGGCCCTGCGCGGTGAATGTCCATCCGCTTATCGAAGCGAGGATGGCTTGTGGAACTCTTGATCGACATCCTACCATTGCTGATGTTCGGCGCCTTGATCGCAGGCATGTTTTCCGGCCTGCCGGTCGCCGTCGTGCTAGCTGGCGTAACATTCGTTTTCGCGGTCATCGCCATGGCTCTTTGCGAAGTGAAGCTGGTTCAAGCGGCCATTTTGCCCAATCGCATATTCGGAGGGTCGATCCAGAACCAAGTTCTCATAGCCGCGCCCATGTTCATCTTTATGGGTGTTCTATTGGAAAAGACCCGACTGGCAGAAGACCTGCTGCTGACGCTGCAAAAGCTATTGCGCATAGTCCCGGGTGGCCTTGCGCTTGCAGTGATAGCTCTCGGAACCATACTGGCGGCTGCGACAGGTATC
>JBCAZT010000146.1:0-5642 GCA_038532855.1 Pseudomonadota bacterium | reverse complement strand
ACGGGCCGAATTCCCGAATAGTCAGCCTCACCTAATCCGATAGAAATCTGCCACCCGCTCCAACGCGAGTTTCAGTACCAGCTTGCCGCTGCGCGCGGGCCAGCCGAGCGATTTTTCCGCATCGGGCAGCCCCTCGCCTGCGCACACCACGCGCCACAAAATGTCTTCCAAACCTTTGCCCGCCTCTTTCAAAGCTGCATCAAAGCGCTGTTTGGCGGCGATTTGGCGTTCCGTTTGGGTGAGACCTTGATCACCGGATGACTTAATGCGCACCGGGTCCCAACGCATCGTGACATTGGCTGGAAGCTGCGCATATTCATAATCGCGCCGCAAAGCCTCCCCTGCATCATAAAGCCGCGTGTCCAAATGACCGCGCGAATGCAGCCATGATAGCGGGCTTTGAGCCACATTGACGGTGACAGTCCGGCGCTTTCCCTTTGCGCTTGAACCATGACGCGGCCCTTCACTGGTGAGTTCCCGTTCGATCAGCTTACGCGGCATATGCACCTCCTGTTTCACCGAATTGGTGAGCGGGTCACTTGCACTTTCACCTGAACTGTAGGAAAGCGAAAACATTCGAAGAGCGAGGGACATACGAAATGATCAACCGCATTCGCGATATCCGCAAAGCGAAAGGCATGACTTTGGCGGAGCTGGCCGAGGCTTGCGATCCGCCGACCACTGCGCAAACGATTGGCCGTCTGGAAACAGGCATGCGCAATTTGTCGATCAAATGGATGGACAAAATTGGCGCGGCCTTGGGTGTTGATCCGGAAAGCTTAGTCCGGTCTGAAACGAACCAGGCGCCTCAAATCGTTGCTGAATTGGGCGCTGATGGGCCAAGCGCGCTATCTTCCCCACGCGAAGCCGTATTGCCAAGCGATCTGGCATCGCAGGCAGAAGGCGAACCGCTGATGGCGCTTAATGTGACGGCCAGCATGGGCGAATATCGTCCTGGCGATGTTATTTTCATGCGCCAATTGCCGCCGGAAAATGCGAATGAAGCGATCAATCGCGATTGCCTTATCCCTCGACCCGGTGGCCGTTTTGCCTTTGGCCGATTGATCGACAGGCGCGGCACTCTCGTTGGAGTGTTGCCGCCGGGCGCAGGGCAAAAACAGCAAGTGGTTGATAATCCGCCATGGATTGCTGTGGCTGCCATGATGGTGCGCCCTTTGTGACCGAAACGCGGGATTGAGGCGATGCAAGAAGCGCTGCAGTCAGCATCTCTTAACCCGCGACAGGTAGATTTCAGTAAGGTCACGAAAGGCCATTTGTGAAGCACGTCCTTTCCATCAGCACGCTTTACCCAAACGCCTCTAATCCGCGTTTCGGGACATTCGTTGCGCGCTCATTAGAAGCGTTGGCAGCGCGCGGGGATTGGCGCGTTACCTGCATAAACCCCATTGGTCTTCCGCCCATTGCGCTGGGACGATATCGGGCCTTGTCAGAGCTTCCTGCCACATCCGAAGAAGCCGGCATCGTCATCCACCGCCCGCGATTTACGTTGATCCCGCGCATAGGCGCGCGCCGTAATGCCGCTGCAATTGCCAAAGCGGTGCTCCCGCTCGCGCAGCAAATCCATGCGAGCGAGCCGATTGATGTGGTGGATGCCCAATTCTTTTTCCCCGATGGCCCAGCAGCTGCGACTGTTGCGAAGGCCTTGGGCGTGCCGTTATCGATCAAAGCGCGGGGCAGCGATATCACCTATTGGGGCAAACAGGATTTCGCGCGCGAGCAAATGCTGGACGCTGCCTCAAAAGCATCTGGCCTGCTTTCCGTCAGCGCCGATCTGGCAGGTCATATGGCGCAGATGGGAATGCCCAAAGACCGCATATCCCTCCATTACACCGGCCTCGATCGTGATCGGTTTCGCCCGCTCAACCACACCCAATTGCGCGGGCAATTGAGCAAAGAGCTGGGCTTTGATTTGCCCGACAACACGCCGCTTCTCGTGTGCGTGGGGGCGCTTATACCGCGAAAAGGTCAGGCGATAGCGCTGGATGCTTTGGCGCAATTGGCGGAAGCCCGGCTTGTCCTCGTGGGCAAAGGGGAAGACCGCGAAGCTCTCGAAGCGCAGGCCCAGACACTGGGCATAGCTGATCGCGTGCTGTTCGCCGGATCGCTCGATCACGACATGCTGCCGCTCATTCTCTCAGCGGCCGATGCGATGGTGCTGCCGACTGACAATGAAGGCCTCGCCAATGCGTGGGTGGAAGCGCTCGCCTGCGGCACTCCTGTTGTCACATGCGATGTCGGCGGCGCGCGTGAATTGATCACTGATGATATCGCAGGCCGCCTTTTGACAGAGCGGACAGCTGATGCCGTGGTGGAGGCCGTGCGCGCGGTGCTCAACAATCCGCCACTCCGGGCCGATGTTGCTGCGTTTGCCGAAAGGTTCAGTTGGGAGAATAATGCAGCCGAACTCGCCGCGCATTTTGAGCGGCTAGCGAGCGGCGCCTAAACGTCAAGGCGTCCCGCGCGCCGCCTCGCGTGCCTTTTTCTCCTGACGATCCGCTTCGGTTTCCTGCGGCACAAAGCTGTCTGATGTCACACCCAACCAAATCAGGATAGGCGATGCGAGATAGACGCTCGAATACGTACCAAAGAACAGCCCTGCCGTGATCGCCGCCACAAGGCCAAACAGGCTTGCAGGGCCAAAAAAGAGCAGCGGAAGCATGGCCACGAGCAGCGTCAAAGACGTCATAACAGTGCGCGCCAAAGTCTCATTCACAGACAGATCAAGCAGCTCTGGCAATTGCATCTTGCGATACTTTTTGAGGTTCTCACGGATGCGGTCGTAGACGACGATCGTATCGTTCAATGAGTATCCGATCAGCGCGAGAATCGCCGCAATAATTTGCAGACTGAATTCCAGTCGGAACAGCGAAAACATACCCAGTGTCAAAGACACATCGTGGAACAAAGCGAACAACGCCCCCACCCCAAACTGCCATTCAAACCGGATCCAGATGTAGAGCGCCACACCCAGCATAGCGAGGCCGAGCGCTAAAATGGCGCTCGTCTGAAACTCTTCAGCTACCTTACCTCCTACAGTGTTGTTTCCATCAGTACGAACATTCGGGAATTCCGAAGAAATTGTCTCAATGACCTCACTCCCAATTTCGGCTGCTGCACCGGGCTGACCTTCAGCTTCTTCTGGCAAAGAGACGCGGATGGAAACTGCATTGGGCGCGCCAAATTCCTGCACGACAGGCGATCCATATCCGAGCGCGGCGACCTTGTCGCGCAAGTCGCCAATGGGCGCTTCTTCCAGCTCTTCAAAGGTCAGCTGAACTTCCTGTCCACCAGCAAAGTCTACGCCGTAATTAAGCCCCTGCGTCAGAACCAAAGCCCAGCTGGCAATGATCAACAGCATGCTCACCACAAAGAAGGGCACGCGAAGGCGAAGGAATTTGATGTTCGTGTCAGCGGGGACGAGTTTTAGGAGTTTCATCTGTCTCGTATCCCTTAAATGGTTAGATCCGTTGGACGCGATTTACGAATGTAATCCGCCACCCACATGCTGGTGAGCCACAGCGCGGTGAACACCGATGTGACAAGCCCAATAACAAGCACGACGGCAAAACCCTTCACGGGGCCAGATCCGAAAGCGAACAGCAATGCCCCTGCAATCAGGTTTGTGATGTTAGCATCGTAAATCGCACGGGCCGCTTCTTTGTAGCCATTTTCAACCGCAGCGATAACTTTGCGTCCACGCTTACGCTCTTCGCGAATGCGTTCGTAAATCAGCACATTGGCATCCACTGCCGCGCCGACTGTCAGAACGAAGCCTGCAATGCCGGGCAATGTCAGCGTGAAATTGCCAATCGCCATCAGGCCAAGCAGCCCGCCAACGTTAAAGATAAGAGCAATCGTCGCGTAAATGCCAAACCGACCATATGTCGCGATCATCAAAGTAATAACTGCCAAGCTGCCGATTAGCATGGCGAGCATGCCGCTTCTGATCGATTCCTCTCCTAGCTCAGCCGAAACGCTGCGTTCTTCGACGACGGTGAGATCAACCGGCAAAGCGCCTGATGTCAGCTGGATGGCCAGCTCATTGGCGCTATCAGCATCAAAACTGCCGGAGATTTGCGCCGATCCGCCCAAAATGGGTTCGTTGAAAACGGGCGCGGAAATCACCTTGTCATCGAGGATAATTGCAAAATTTTTGCCGACGTTCTCGGTCGATAGCTTGGCAAACTTTTGCCCGCCTTGGCTGTCGAATGTGATGGAGACGATGTCTTCATTGTTGCGCGAATCCACCCCGGCACGCGCTGTGGTTAGACTGTCCCCGCGAATGCCTCCCAGACGCTCGACGGCAATGAATGTGCCCGCCTGATCGGTTCCTTCGGCAAAGGGATAAATCTGGCTACCCGGGGGTGCGATGCCCGCCTGTACCTGCGTTGGCAAAGCGCTGTCATCGACCAGCTTAAATTCCAATTTTGCGGTTTTACCGACTAAATCTTTCAAAGCTTGCGGGTCTTCGATACCCGGCACTTGGACCACAATACGTGTGTCGCCCTGGCGGATAATCGTCGGTTCACGCGTTCCCAGCGCATCAATCCGATCACGGATAACTTTTACCGCCGCTTCCATTGCGTCATCGACCGATTGTGAGACGCTGCCCGATGTGGGGGAGAGCACAATGCGCTGTGTATCGACAAAGCTCAAATCCCATTCGCGCGTGAGGTTTGGCCCCTGCATAAGCGGTTCCAGCTCTCCGCGAGCACGATCAATATCGGCGACATTATCGAGCATAAAGCTCAATTGATCATTTGCGGTCGATACATCACCTATGCGGATGCGTGGTTCTGCATTGCGCATCGCCTGCCGCGCGTTCTCTTCAATATTCTGAAGCTTCTGCGCTGCGATATCTTCCTCTTTTGCCTCAAGCAAAAGGTGCGAGCCACCGGCCAAATCCAGACCCAGATTGACAGATGGCGCTGCAATATCATCAGGGATTTCGACCCCGGCAGTGCTCAAAAGCGAGGGGATAGCCGCTGCAAATGCAGCAATCGTAATGCCCCACAGCATCAACCGTTTCCAAAGAGGGACTTCAAGCATTTGCGCTGGTTCTCGTATTCTTCAATGTCAGCTTGCGATCAATCGTTGGCCGGCTTGCCGCCGGGTTCAATGATATCGCCAAGGGTGGATTTCACTGCTTTGACCCGCACATCTTTTGCAAGGTCAATCTCGACATAATCATCAGACACTTTCGCCACTTTTCCAACGAGACCACCAGCTGTAACGACCTGATCGCCCTTTTTGACGCTGCCGATTTTTTCCTGATGCTCTTTCTGCCGCTTCATTTGCGGGCGAATGATCAGGAACCAAAAAATCGCAACCATTCCGATGATCGGCAGAAAGTTAATCCAAGCTGGCGGGGCCTCTGCCCCTGTGCCTGCTGCGGCCAAAAAGTCGATAATCACGTGAGGTTCGCCCGTTATTCTTCAATTGCATAAGTGAGATTGGATTAGGCCGTACCAAGCAACCGCTTGGCCAATACCCTCCCCGTGTCCCATCGGATAAGTGGGCGCGACTAGCAGCATTGCAAGCTGCTCGCAATCAAAGGCGGTGTTGCATTGATGATTATGCACGCAAACAGCCTTGCCAGCCCTTCCCGGCCGCTCTAAGGA
>JBCAZT010000145.1:0-5683 GCA_038532855.1 Pseudomonadota bacterium | reverse complement strand
ATTGCGTGAACTCTAGCTCTTGGCGAGGTCGTTACGCAATGTCAGCAAATGGGTCGAAAACCGACAGACCGCTTTCGGTTAGTCCCCGCCCCCTTCCTCACTGGGGAAACGAAACGGCCTTTTCACTTCGCTTGGTCCTTTGGCGGTGGGGTTATCGTTCAGGGCGAGTTCTACCAGAGCTGTGTCGAAAAATTCGTGCAGCTCAGTGATCAACCCGTCGCGGATCGTCATGATCTGGCAATAGGTTTGCAGATATTCATGCCCGTTCTTGCCCATGCCGCCGCCCTGCATGATGCCCACCACGCAATGGTCATCGGCGCTCATGATCCGCCACTTTCTCGAAAACTGCACCGTCTCAGGCACAAGCTTTCCCACCACGCCATCTGCTACCAGCGGGCCAAAGCACTCTGCCTTTCCAACCCATCGGCCCGACACAGGTGTCGAGCCGAGCAGATTGAAAACAACGTCATCGCTGTGAAGTGCTGCTAGCCCTTCAAAATCGCCCTCGGCCAGCGCTCCATAATAGCGCGTGGCAAGCGCAATATTGGCCTCCCGCAAGGCCGACATCAGCCGAATGCGGGTCGGTGATTGCTTTCGTTCCAATCTTGGCGCTTTGTCCAATCGCCCAGGGTTTCAAGCTCCCCTTCAAGCTCTGGGAAGCGTTCGTAGACGTGATCCATTTCCACCTCGAAAGGTTTGGTTGGCGCTTCGTTATTGTATTCGTAAAACGCCTGAATGCCTTTGGCGAAGTCTTCGCGCATTTCAGCTGGCATAGAATCGCCGGCAGCTTCGACGAGATATTTGCCAAATTCTTCCGGTGTGCATGGATCGTATTGAATGTCCTTGCCCAGGGCATCGGACAGGCATTTGGTTACATCTTTGCCTTGAAGCCTCTCGGGGCCGCCAATGTTGAGCCATGCGCCTTCCATGTCAGGCCGTTTGATCGCCGCGAGCATGAATTTGGCGACATCATCCAGACAAATCCAGTTGGCGTGCAGCTCTGGCTTGTGCGGATAGACATAGCGGCCTTCATTCATGATGAAAGGGCGCGCCCAATTGGTCAGCAAATTGTCCATGAATAGAACGCTGCCGAAAACAGTGCCCGGGCAGCCAGATCGCCACAATGCGTTGATGCCTGCTGTGTTGTTGGCATAGGTGAAAGGATCGCCGGGCTTGTCCGGAATCCAGCTCGACGTGTTCCAGACGAGGCGTTTGACACCGGCGGCGGCGGCCGCTTCTCCCACTCCTCCAATGATGTTCGCGCGGTCTTCGCGCGCTTGGAGGGGGTGCGTGTAGAAGATGTAATCGGACCCCTCGAAAGCAGTTGCGTACGTGGAGGTATCAAACAAATCCATCGGACGCACTTCGACCCGCTCAATCCCGTCAATTTTTGCGCCGCCAAACGGATCTTCCTGACGCGAGATTGCGCGCACCTTGTAGCCTGCTTTCAACGCCTGCTGAACCTGAGCCATTCCTTGACGCCCAGATGCGCCTACCACTGTGATGAGTTCCATTTGAATCTCCCATAAATTGCAAGGACACCACTAAATTCGCAGCAAGCTAAGCGCACCGCGCCAAAGTGATAGCTTGGCGGTGTTTCCTGCGGTTTGGCCCTAGCAAAAGCGAGGGTTTGCCCATCCACCGCAAAAGCTTGAGAAGATGATTTATGGAAAACACATTTTGGCGAATTGAACGCCGGCCTGAAGGAACAGATTTTGGCGACGCGATGGCATTGGTCAATGACCCTTTGCCCGAACTTGCTGAAGGCGAGATCCGCATCAGCAACACGATGCTTTCTATGGATGCGGGCACCAGGCTCTGGCTGACAGACCGCGAAGATGGCTACCAACCCCCGCTACCAACAGGCGCGCCAATGACAGGCCTTGTAGTGGGCGAAGTGATGGAAAGCCGTGCTGAGGGATTTGCCACGGGCGATCTGGTTCGCGCATTTGGCGTTTGGGGCAAGATTAGCCAGATCGATGCGGTGATGTCGGGTGCGATTAAGCTTGACCCATCGGTTGAAGACAAACGGGCTTGGTTCGGGCCACTCGGCATGAATGGCTGGACCGCGCTCTGGGGAATTAGCGAAACGGGCGCGGCCAAAGCTGGCGAACGTGTGCTGATATCAGCCGCAGCAGGTGCAACCGGTATCTTGGCAGTTCAAGTTGCCAGACTAATGGGATGCGAGGTTTGGGGTATTGCGGGCGGCCCTGACAAATGCGCCTTCCTGAAAGACCAAATGGGCTGCACAGGCGCGGTGGATTACAAAGCAGGCGACATCGGCGCGCAGCTTGATCAAGCGGGAGGCTTTGATGTTTATTTCGACAATGTTGGGGGGCCTATTCTGGATAGCGTACTCACCAGAATGAACCATTACGGCCGGATCGCTGTGTGCGGATTGCTGTCCGATTATTCGAGCGGCACACGAACATCGCCTGCTGAATTTGACCAAATCCTGATGCGCCGGTTGCGTATCGAAGGGTTCTTCAGCCCCGACTTTATGGACCAAGGTGAGCGGCTCACCGCGCAGCTGAAAACGTGGCTCGATGAAGGTAAGCTCACCATGCCTTATGATGTGACCCATGGCCTTGAGAATACGCTTAGCGCTTATGCGAAATTGTTCACGGGCGGAAATATCGGCAAAGTGATTGTGGAGGTTGATGCATGATGGGAACTCTTGAAGACCGCGAAGCCATCAGGGATGTCATCGCCGCTTATGCCCATGCACTGGATCGCCGGCGCTGGGATATGATGGACAGGCTTTTTCACGATGATGCGCAATTTCAGTTTGGTACAATCGTCGGCGATTGGCGCAGCTTTGTGGAACAAGCGCGCGGCATCTTGAATGCGTGCGAGCAGACGCAGCACCATTTGGGCCAGGTTATGTTTGGGTTTGAAAGCGACACAGTCTGCCATACTGAAACCTACCTCAACGCCATGCATGTCATCCCGGCAGGATACCCCATCCCCGAAGTGTTCCCCGATCGAGGACGGCGTTACCATGTGATTGTCGCGGGCCGTTATGTTGATCGGTTTGAAAAACGGGACGGTGAATGGCGCATGGCGCAACGCACTGGCCTTTACGATTGGCGCGATTGTCAGGAGATCAATATTGAGGGCCTGACGGAGACACCCGAGGGATCATTTGGTTATCACGACGAACGCGATCCCTCGACCCCTGCTGCCGCTCGGTGGCTAGGTTAAGCCGACCCATTGAATTTCACAGCCAGGATAAAACACTAATGGCAAGCTCAGCGATTACGACAAAGCCAGCTTCTTTTTGCGATATAGTGCGCACGCATGCAGCCGATCAAGGCGATGTGGATGCTTTCACTTTTGGTGATGACAAAATCACCTACGCCGAAATTGACGAAGGCAGCAACCGGGTCGCCAATGCCCTTACCGCCATGGGCGTGACCAAAGGCGAGCGTGTTTCTTTCCTCGGCAAAAACCACCATCTCTATTTTGAAGCTTTGTTGGGTGCTGCCAAAATTGGTGCGGTTATGACGCCGGTAAACTGGCGGCTCGCCGCACCCGAAGTTGCCTATATTCTTGAGAATGCCGGATCGCGCGTCGTGTTTATCGGCGATGGCTTTGCCGAAATGCTTGCCAAGGCGACCGAAAGCGGAAGCGCGGTGGAGCATATCATCGGGATCGATGCGCCCGATCATAATGGTACAGATTACCGAAGCTGGCGCGATGCGGCGCCGGCGGATCATCCCGACATTGCAATCACAAGCGAAGATGATGCGCTTCAGCTATATACATCAGGCACAACCGGCAGGCCCAAAGGCGCTGTGATGACGCATGGATCGCTATTGCAAAGCCTTGATCCCGATGTGCATGGCGACAATGTGCGAGACTGGCAAAAACGTTCAGAGGGGGACGTGGCCCTGCTTGCAATGCCATGCTTCCACATTAGCGGATCGGGCAATGGGCTTGCCTCGTTGATTGCGGGTTCTACTTCGATTGTGCTGTCGGAGTATGATCCAACTCAGGCGCTGGAATTGATTGAGGCCTATCCGATCTCAAAGCTGTTCTTGGTTCCTGCCGCGATCCAAATCCTGCTCAATCATCCGCGCGTCACAGAGGTCGATTTCAGCGATCTTACCCATATTACTTACGGGGCATCACCTATCCCGCTCGAATTGATGCGTGAGGCGATGGATGTAATCGGATGCGGCTTTATCCAGATGTACGGGATGACTGAAACATCAGGCACTATCGTCGCGCTCGATCCAGAAGATCACGTGCCCGAAGGTTCGCCCAAAATGCGCAGCGTTGGCAGGCCATTGAACGGCGTGGAAATTAAGATAATCGATGCAAAGGGCGACCTCGTGCCAACCGGAGAAGTGGGCGAGATCGCAACGCGTTCAGCGCGCAATATGAGCCGTTATTGGAATATGCCCGAAGCGACAGCTGAAACGATTGATGCAGACGGCTGGCTGCGCACAGGCGATGCAGGGTACCTTGATGAAGATGGGTATCTCTACATCCACGACCGGGTGAAAGACATGATCATTTCAGGCGGCGAGAATGTGTATCCGGCCGAAGTCGAAAACGCGCTCTATTCGCACGAGGCGGTGGCCGATGTCGCGGTGATTGGCGTTCCGGATGAAAAATGGGGCGAAGCGGTGAAAGCCTGCGTCGTGATGAAGCCGGGCCAAGCGCTCAGTGAAGCTGACCTTATCACCCATGCGCGAAAACACATCGCAGGCTACAAATGCCCCAAATCGGTCGACTTCATTGACGAGCTACCGCGCAATCCATCAGGCAAAATCCTGCGCCGCGAACTTCGCGCGCCCTATTGGGAGGGTAAGAGCCGGGCGGTGAATTGAGTTTGATGACGTGAGCCAGTCAATCCGCCAACTTGCCTATTACGTGCCCGACATAGACGCTGCGGCGCGTGCGCATTCTAAAACTTTTGGCTCGGGGCCGTTTTTCGTGCTTCGCAATATCCAGCTTTCAAGCACACTGCACCGCGGGGTAGACCGTGACTGGGTGCACTCATCAGCCTATGGCCAATGGGGCGATGTGATGATCGAATTTGTGACCCAGCACTCCGCTGGCCCGAGCGCGATCACTGACGTCTTTCCCGCTGGATCTGGCCGGTATGGGCTGCATCACACCGCATGCTTCGTCGATGATCTCGATGTAGCGATTGCCGAATACGAAGCGCAGGGCATGCCTTTGGCGCAGATTTCGCAAAGCGATAGCGGCATGCGCTTTGCCTTTGTCGATGCAACAGCAAGCCTTGGTCACATGATAGAACTCTATGCAGCAGGCAGCGGCATCGAAGAATTCTACGATATGGTGCGCGGTGCATCGGAAGGTTGGAACGGGTCAGACCCGGTCCGCGAATTGGGAGAATTGTAATGGCACATGACAATTCAGGCGAAGCGCAGCGCGTGATCGAAGAATTTTGGCGCATTCAAGATGAAGGCGATTACACCAAACTTGCGCCTTTGTTTGCGCAAGATGCCCTTCTCGAAGACCCTATCTGGGGCCGGTATGAAGGGCGCGATGCCATACTCGGCTTTATGACCACTATGGTCAAAGAGATGAGCGAGCGGCAAATTCATTTCACCGTTGATGAAATATGCGGCGACACCCATGCCGTATGGGCGCGCTGGACCATGCATTCACCCGATGGATCGCGCGGGGGTGTTGGCATTTACAAAGT
>JBCAZT010000144.1:0-5776 GCA_038532855.1 Pseudomonadota bacterium | reverse complement strand
CAAGGCTTCTTGGGGGCCATTGGACGGCGTCTCTGCCCATCCCAAAGTGGATGAAGAAACCGGCGAGCTGATGTTCTTCAACTATTCCAAACACGCGCCCCACATGCATTACGGCGTAGTCGATCGGGCAGGAAAGATCGCGCATTATGTCCCTGTACCTCTGCCCGGACCACGCCTTCCGCATGATATGGCGATCACCAAAAACTGGTCGATCCTTAATGATATGCCGCTGTTTTGGGATGAAGGGCTGCTGAAGCGCGATATCCACGCAGCCCGCATCCACGAAGGCGTTCCATCGCGCTTTGCTTTGATCCCGCGCTATGGCCAACCCGAAGACATTCGCTGGTTCGAAGCATCCCCTACCTATGTGCTGCATTGGACAAACGCTTGGGAAGAAGGCGATGAAGTCGTGCTGGAGGGATACTTCCAAGACAAGCCCATGCCTGACCCCATCGCCGAGGCTGGCGAATATGGGCATATGATGGCCTATGTGGATGAGCATTCCTTCATCCCCAAACTCCACCGCTGGCGGTTTAATCTAAAAACGGGCGAAACCCGCGAAGAGCGCCTATCAGACAAAATCGTCGAGTTTGGGATGATCAATCCAGAATACCTTATGCGCAAAAGCCGATATGTCTGGTCCACCACGGCCAAGCCCGGATGGTTCCTGTTCAACGGCTATGTGAGGCATGACACTGAGACGGGCGCAGAGCAGATTTTCGAGCTACCCGAAGGAATTTATGCCAGCGAAAGCCCGATGGTGCCGCGCAAGGGGGCGCCGTCCTCAAGTAGCGGAGCGGTAAGACAGCAAGGACGCGAGGATGACGGCTATCTTATCACCTTCTTGATTGATGAGAACACCGGAACCTCCGAATGCGCCATCCTTGATGCAAGCGACATCACCAAGGGCCCCATCTGCCGCCTTGCCCTGCCGCACAAAATCTCAAGCGGAGTGCATTCAACATGGGTTGAGCATACGCAATTGCGCGCAGATGCCGAATTTAAGCGCAAATTGCTCGACGCGGCTTAGGTCAGTTTTCGCAGCAAAACCCCGCGTATATTTTCAGAAGGGACACTTCCCAGTTTCTCCGGTGATGTAGATGCAGAGGAAAGGCCTTCAAGCGCCACCTCATCATCGATCCCGATGAGCCGAGCGCGCTTTACGATCATCCCAAAATCGGGATGGTCCACCAAAACAACATCGCCCCGCTTCACGCTTTTGGTTGCGCGAAACAGGGCGATTGTTCCAGAGGGCAGCATGGGCTCCATGCTTTCTCCTTTGATCCGGACAAAGGTGAAACCGAAAAGTCCCACCCTAAACTCCTACCTTAGCCAAGCTTAGGATAAACCACTGGTACTTTGGGTTCATAAGGGCACGGCGCTTTGCCCGTTTCCACGCCTTTTGTGGCCCAAAAAATCTCGGCAAACTCATTCACAAGCTCAACCAGTTTTTCACCGTCTTCGCGGTGGCAATCCTGTTTGCACTTCGACCCCTGCATCATGATCGAATGGGCAAGTTCGTGAATGTTGGGATACTTCTCAACAATCGGAGGCTTCACATAATCACCCCAGATCACGCGAATTTCGTGCTTTACCTTTTCGGCTTGTTCTTCTTTTTGAGCGACCAGACGCGCTTTGGTCAGAAAAGCACTGTCATCAGCAGCCAAGAACTGGTCCATCAGGCGAACGACTGAAACAGCATGATAAAGAGCAGGGCCCGTGTCATAAATACCGCAAGGAACATCGCAATGTGCCTCCGCCTCAACAAGCAGACCGGTTTTGGTGAGCGCGTTTTCGATTGATTTCATCATGTCTTGTATCTCTCCAATCCAGTGCGATTACTTGCGCGATTTACGCGCGCGAATGAAACGAATGCCTAAACCAGCTGCCGCCGCCAAAGCCAGCGCTGCGACAACGCTTTCGCCATGTGTGTGGAAGAAGCCTGCCTCGTGCGCGAGAGCCGGGCTTGCTGCGCCCAAAGCTGCAAGCGCCAATGGCAACCTGTGCGAAAAAGTGCGAAACTGGGTCATAGTGTCTCCTTGGAATCGAACGCATACGGTAAGTGATGTCCTCAAAGTGGCTAGACGCGTAGCCGCCCGAGTTCAATCACATCTTCGTGTGTCTTCGTTGCAGCATTTGCACGGCGGGTATCTCAATCGCGCAATTGTGTTTGGGCCCAAGCCACGAGCCGCGTGCAATCGTTGACCTGTTTGGCAGCAGTTTGGCTGCGTTCTTCACCAAGTCTTCCTTCGAATTTGCCGATAACCTCGCTCATCGGTCCATAAAGCCCTGCAAGATCACGTTTAGCCTTGCGCGTCGGCTCCACTCTTACCCCTCGGCGATCTTTGGGATCAGGCAAACGCCGCGCCCATCCTTGCGCTTCCAATCGGTCGATCAAAGTGGTCACCGTGCCGCTCGTCAAAGCCAATTGCGCCATAATCCGCTTGGGGCTGGCGGAACCTTCAGCAACCAGCAAATGCACACATTTCAGATCATTGCGCGCAAGACCAAGCTGCGCTGCAATATCCGCATCAAAATGATCAAGCGTGACATGCAGATCCCGCAAAGCGGTGAGCAAATCGAGCGATGGAGCGGGTTGCGGTTGCGATGCCATGGCCGATTTGCGCCCAAAACCTCTTGGCAATCAAGATAGGGCTATTGCTTAGGCGTTGCAGCAGAATTCGGCCGTGCTGCTAGGCCGCGCAAATTGTCCGACAAAAAAGTATACCAAATTGTGATATATTTAAATATTTCAGAAAGATCTTGACATAAAGAAAGCTCAAGCCACACTCTATATGTCGTCTTTTTACAATAGAATTGCGAATAGAATTTCACGCGAGAATTCGAAAAAGGGATCACCGGCAATATGAAGTCAAAATTAGTCACGCTTTGTGCGTCAGTTGCCTTGTTGTCTTCTTGTGGCGGCGGCGGGGGATCACCGCCGGCAACCGGAGGAGGGGCGACTCCAACACCGACTCCCACCCCGACGCCAAGCCCTACGCCCTCACCAAGTACCTTCGATGATTTGACTGGCGATCAGGTGTTCAACACGGCATGTGCATCTGTTGCGAACCCGCAAGGCAACCCTTCCATCACGCTGTTTCCCGACAATTTCACCTTGGCCTTTGAAGAAGCAAGCGAGACATTCACCGCGGCTGGATCAAGTCCCTTTGGCGATATCGATGCTAGCTTTGGTCCCGCTGATATTGTCGCTGAAGAAGCGGGCGTATTCACTTTGTATTTCCGCGATTCTGGCCAAACCGTAAACGGGAACCCGTTCAACAATGTTTTCGCTTTCGGCACGCCTCAATTCAACGGCGGCAGCGCCGAATATGTGCGCCTGGCGGAACTTATCACCATACCTGCCGGCCAGACCGTTCCATCCTCGTTCCAATGTGCGCTTGGCATTCCAACTGAACTGGACGACCCACTTCCACAAACTGTCCTTAATTTTGGGGCGAGTTTGGGAGCAAATGGCACTGCAACGCGGCTTGCTGGCACGGACTTCACCATTTTTAGTGCTGCTGATTCCGTCTTGTCTCTGACGGCAGATCCAACAAATGGCTCAATCGATTTTACGATCGATGTTCGAGGGCGCGAAAGCACACCCAATCCGGCAGGCGGTCTGCCAATCTTGTCGGACACGGTGGAAGATCTTGCCTCATTTAGCGGGTCAACATCAATCGATGGCAGTGTCCAAAGCTTCTCAGGTCTGACTGCCAACGATCAAGGTCTGTTCGCGGGAGAATTTTCCGGCTGGTTTTTTGGTCCACAAGGGGCGGAAATCGGAATTGCAATCAATGGGCAGGTACAACTGCCAGATGCAAGCACGGTCAGCTTTCTCGTCGTGTTTGGCGGCCCGCAAGATACGCCCTGAGTTGAAAGCAAAATCAGATGCTTGGGGTTTGTGAAGGGCTATGTGCCCCTCACCCGCTTGCGTGGTAGAAATCGTAAATCTGCCGCGCGACTTTGTCGGATACTCCAGGTGCGCGTTGGAGGTCTTCTAGTGCTGCGGCGCGCACTTTCGATGCGGTGCCGAAATGGAGCAGAAGCGCGCGCTTTCGTGCCGGACCAATGCCGGGAATCTCGTCCAAAGGTGAAGCCGTGATCGCTTTCGAACGCTTTGCCCGATGCGCGCCGATAACATAGCGGTGCACTTCATCGCGCAGGCGCTGCGCGTAGAACAGTACGGGAGAATTTGTCGGCAGCATCTTTTCGCGGCCATCGGGAAAGTGGAACACCTCGCGCCCTTCGCGCCCGTGATACGGGCCTTTGGCGATGCCGATGACGGGGATGTCGTCAGCAAGGCCATATTCTTCGAGCACGGCCATGACGCTCGAAAGTTGTCCTTTGCCGCCATCGATCAATAGAAGGTCAGGAAGGACTGTTTCGTGGCCTGAAGGCTTGCGCCTGCCCGCCCCGCTGTGGCTAACCTCACCTTGCGGTTCAGTAAGCCGCGCTCCCCTCCCGCTGCCCCCGGCGTCCGCCGGGGCGGGTATCGGGGTTGGGGGTGGGTCTGAGCTTTCGCCACGTTCCGCAAACTTACGAAACCGCCGCTCCATAACCTCGCGCATCATCGCAAAGTCATCATTAGTCTGCGCGGTTTTGATGTTGAATTTGCGATATTGCGATTTCTCAAATCCTTCCGGCGAGGCAACCACCATCGCGCCCACCGCTTTCGCGCCTTGGATATGCGAGTTGTCGTAGACCTCAATCCGCTGCGGGGGCGCATCAAGCTCCAGAAATTCAGCCAGCTCGCGATTGATTTTGGCCTTTGTGCCCGTCTCAGCCAGCCGCCGCTCAAGCGCCTCAACCGCGTTTCTCTGCGCTTGTTGGAGCAATTTGCGCCTATCGCCGCGTTGGGGAATGCTAATCGCCACTTTCTTGTCGGCCAATTCGGCCAAAGCAGCCTCAATCAATTCCTGCTCGGGCAATTCCCGGTCCACCAGCACGGTCGCAGGAGGCGGCACTTCTTCGTAGAATTGCAGCATCACATTGGCGAGCACTTGGTCCTCATCCACGTCCTTTGTGTGGCTGGGAAAAAACGCGCGGTGGCCCCAGTTTTGCCCGCCGCGAATGAAAAACGCCTGCACGCCCATATGCCCGCCTTTGGCATGGAGAGCGAAGACATCCGCATCGCCAACCCCGTTGGCATTGATAGCCTGCGAGCCTTGAATAAATGTCGCCGCGCGAAGCCTGTCGCGAAGAATGGCGGCGGTTTCAAAATCCAAATCTTCGGCGGCCTTGGCCATTTGTTTTTCCAGGTCGGCCTGCACTTGGCTGGATTTGCCCGCGAGGAAATCCTTCGCCTGTTTGACCAACCCTTCGTAATCATCCTCGCTGATCCGATCGACGCACGGGGCTGAACACCGTTTGATCTGATACAACAGGCAGGGCCGGTCGCGATTGTTAAAAAAGCTGTCTGTGCAGGATCTTAGAAGGAATAGCTTTTGCAGTGCATTAAGCGTGGTGTTGACACTGCCAGCGCTGGCGAAGGGGCCGTAATAATTGCCTTTTGCTTTCCTCGCGCCTCGATGTTTGTGGATGCGAGGGAAAGTGTGATCGCCGCGCAGCAAGATGAACGGAAAGCTCTTGTCATCCCTCAAAAGCACATTGAAGGGCGGGCGAAATCGCTTGATTAATTGCGCCTCAAGCAGCAGCGCTTCGGCCTCGGAATTGGTGGTCACGATCTCCATAGACCGGCATTGCGAAATCATCCGCAAAATCCGCTGCGTCAGCCCGTTGATCTGCGTTTTATTCGCGACCCTTGCCTTAA
>JBCAZT010000143.1:0-5790 GCA_038532855.1 Pseudomonadota bacterium | reverse complement strand
ATCCCAAATCGCATCAAATGCGAAGATGCGAAAGGCTGCATTGATCCGCCCGCAGCCGAATACAGCACCAGCGCGCCAAAGCCGACCAGCAAGAAAAGCGGGATTAGCATCCCCCATGGCAGGCGGGCTATCGGCTCTGGAATCACACCGTTCATTGCGACTGATCTTGCGGTAGCGGTTGGCCCTGCATTTGGCTTTGAACCTGCTCTTGCATTTGCCGCTGCAAATCTTCGGCGGACAAGGTTGCCGCAGGTGGCGGAGTACCAGACGCTGCCTGATCTGCCCTTGGTACAATCGCGTCGCCTGCAATCTCTTCTGATTGCGATGCGGCGAGGCGGGCTTCTGCTTCTACTTTGTCGAAGATTTCATCATCACGAGCAGGTGGTCGCGTCACCAATTCACCACGCTCGGCTGCATAGGCGGCATAGCGGCGTTCAAGCCGTTGTTGCGCAGTGCCGCCCCATCCGCGCTCTAAGGATCGCAATTGATCAAGACCGCGCTGCGGATCAAACATGAATGTCATCACATCGCGCGCGATTGGGTATGCAGAACCAGACCCGCCGCCATGCTCGATCACAACAGCCCCAGCATAGCGCGGATTGTCAAAAGGCGCGAAAAAGACGAACAAGCCGTGATCGCGATATTTCCAAGGGCCGCTGCGACCATCGGAAACACTCAGAGAAACGACCTGCGCAGTGCCCGTTTTGCCGGCAATCTTTACACCCGGAATAGGCAAACGCGCGCGCCTTGCCGTGCCTGCGCCATTGACAACATTGCTCATGGCTTGCCGGATATAAGCCATTTCATCTTCGTTGAAATTGTAGCTCTTAATCTCTGGCACTTTGTCATCGAGCACAAGACGCGGATTGACCACTTTGCCAGTGGCAAGGCGAGTGGCAAGCACAGCCAATTGCAGCGGGCTCGATAGATAATAGCCTTGCCCGATGGACGCATTGACTGTGTCATGCGCCATCCATGGCTGACCAAACTTGTTCACTTTCCAAGTGGGGTCAGGAACAGTCCCATAAAACTGGCTGGAAACGGGAAGGGGATATTGCTGCCCCATGCCCATAAGCTTCGCCATATTGGCGACTTTCTCGAAACCAACGACTTGGGCGAAATGGTAGAAATAGCTGTCACAGCTTTGTGCAATGGCTTTGTCCATATCGACGACGCCATGATTTGAGTGGCAGTTGAAAAACCGATCGCCAATCCTGCGCCCGCCGCCGCATACAACGGTGTCGGTTGGTTTGATGCCTTCGCCAAGGAACGCCATGCAGTGCATGGGCTTAATTGTGGAGCCGGGGGGATAAAGGCCTTGCAGCACTTTGTTGCGTAAGGGAACGCGCTCATCCTCGCGCAGCATCGCATATTCAATACTGCCGATACCGTCGGAAAAACTGTTGGGATCAAAGCTGGGCATGGATGCCATGCACAAAAGATCGCCTGTGGCGCAATCCATCACTACGACAGACCCGCTCTCCAAACCAATCCGGCGGGCCGCATAGTCCTGCAGCGGCCCATCTATGGTTAGCTTTACAGGCGCACCCGGTTCATCATCACGCGTTTCCAAGTCGCGCACCACGCGGCCAGAGGCTGTGACCTCGACCCTCCGCGCGCCGGGTGTCCCGCGCAAATTCTCCTCAAACTTGCGCTCTAAACCGTCTTTACCGATTTTGTAGCCAGGCGTGAGGAGTAAAGGATTGCGGTCTTCTTCTGCGTATTGTTCTGCATCAGCTGGCCCAACATAGCCAATAAGATGCGCCACGCTGGATGCGGTGGGGTAATAGCGGGAAAACCCGCGCTGAGGGATAACGCCTTGCAGGTCAGGCAAGCGTACGCTGAGAGCGGCGAATTCATCAAAGTTAAGGCCGCTTGCAATCTCTACTGGTTGATAGCCGCCGGACTCGGTGACTTCCCGTCTAAGATCAGCAATGCGTGCCGTATCCAGTTGAAGAAGCTCCCCAATTTGATCGACTGTCTTTTCCGGATCATTCAGCCGTTCTGGAATGACATCGACACGAAAATCAGCTCGGTTGGAGGCGAGGGGAGAGCCATTGCGATCCAATATCCAGCCACGGCGCGGTGGGATCAGCGTGAGATTGACCCGGTTGCTTTCCGATTCCAGGCGGTATTTTTCATTTTCTGCAATCGCCAAATAGCCCATGCGTGCAGCCAGCAGCACGGCAATACCTCCTTGAAACGTGCCAAGCATGACAGCACGCCTGTCAAAGGTGTTTTTCAGCGTTGATTGATTGATGACTTGAGTGGTTCGGCGCTTGGGCTGACCGCTGCGCCATGTCAGCCAATTTTTCACCCGACCCTCCGCGCGCGCGCCAATCGGAACCGGTCAAGCCGAGCAACCATTCGGGCAAGAACGGGATAAAACAGCACTGAAAAAATGATCTGAGGCACGGCGGCTAACATTATGTAAGGGGTGATCTTTGCCCCGGATACTACAATTGCGGCAAGAATATAACAGATAATGGCAAGGCTGGCGGCAATCCAATCCTGCCAAAATCCGCGCCAAGGGAACTGGTTTTCTATGAGATCAAGCGCAATCATCGTGATCGACCAAAGCAAAATAGCGCTGCCAAATGGCTGGCCGCTGAACAAATCGTCAAATGCACCAAGGGGCACGCCGACCCACATCGGAAGCAATCCAGGTCGCATAATACGCCAAGCCACCAGCATAACAAAGCCAAGCGGCGGGAAAATTGGCATGACACCAGCCAAGAAAATCGCCGGGATAAAGCTTGCCAACATTATGGAGAGATAAGGAACGGTGAGCGCACGCCACGGAGATTGTTCGCGATTGATCCCTTGGAAATTGCGATCAGCACGGGAAATTGGGCTAAGCCGCGCCATCACTGAGCCTCTGTCGTTTCAACCTCAGCGCCCGAAGGCGGGGCCACTTGCGGTTCGTCACTTACCGAACCGTCCGTCAAAGGTTCTTCGGGAGAGACTTGTGAGGCTGCGACCGCTTCGGGTTCATAGATCGGTTCAATTGAAACAAAATCAGCATCGGCCGGATTTGCGATTAGCCGTGCAAGGCCGCCATCGTTTAGAACCTCGCTCATAACGGCAACAGCAACCCCGGGCCTGTAGTAACCGCCTGCTCCTGATGTGACGAACACATCGCCTTCTTTGAAGGGGTTTACGCCAAGATTGATCAATCGAATGCGCAACAAACCATCGCCGCGGCCTTCTGCGAAGGCCACAGTGGAGTCTGATGTGCGGCGCACAGGCACGATGCTTTCACTATCGGTAAGGAAAAGGACGCGCGAAGACCCTCTTGCCACTTCCAATACGCGTCCGATCACGCCGCTTGAATTGCGCACCGGCATTCCCACTTCGACACCGTCAGTGCGGCCTGCGTTTATGATGCCAAATCGTCTGCTGCTCGATGCGCTGGACCCGATTAAGCGGCTCACCGCGATGGGCTCAATTTCGCTGTCAGCCAAGGCAACAAGGCTTTTCAAGCGCTCATTTTCCTGCGCAAGTGCTTCGGCTTCAGCGAGCTTTATGCGCGCGATCTCAACCTCTTTTCGTAGTGCAGCGTTTTGATGCGCGGCCTCAAAATACCCGGACAGATATTCCCACGTGCTCACGCTTTTATCGCGAACAACCGCGGTCGCTGTTCCAGCAGGAGCAGTCACATCTTGCGCAGCCCCGCGCAGCGGGGTGAGGCTGGAGGGTTGCCAAAGCGATAAGATAAGAAGCGCAAAGCCAATCAACGCGCCAAGCGTCGCCAAAACGTAGCCTGTAAAGACTGAATATTGCGCCTTCTTGGAAAAGCCCGTCCGGCGCGATGATGGCGACGCCATGGCTTGCTTTTATCCTTCCTATCCGGTGGTTTTACCGGCCCTTTCGTTGCGACCCAATTCCGATGCGTTGTTACGCAGTCATCAAGACACCGCGATAAATCGGGTCTTCCATAGCGCGGCCAGTTCCCACGGCCACACAGGTCAATGGATCTTCTGCGATGGAAACTGGCAGGCCTGTTTCTTCGCGCAAATGTTCATCCAAACGGCGGATCAACGCGCCGCCGCCTGTCAAAACGATGCCCTGATCGACAATGTCTGCTGCCAATTCAGGCGCAGTGTTTTCAAGCGCAATGCGCACGCCTTCGACAATGGCGCCGATAGGTTCAGACAAAGCTTCGGCGACGTGCGCCTGATTGATCGTGATCTCTTTGGGCACACCGTTCACAAGATCGCGGCCTTTGAGAGTGATCGATTCGCCCGCTCCATCATCGGGGATCATGGCAATACCGTAATCCTTTTTGATGCGTTCTGCGGTCGCATCACCGATCAATAGGTTGTGATGTCGTCGGACATACGAGACGATAGCCTCGTCCATTTTGTCGCCGCCCGTGCGCACTGAAGTGGTGTAAGCAAGGCCGCGAAGGCTAAGAACGGCGACTTCTGTCGTGCCGCCGCCAATGTCGACAACCATGGATCCGACAGGTTCTGTCACCGGCATATCGGCGCCAATTGCAGCAGCCATAGGTTCAAGAATCAAGTGAACTTCGGATGCGCCCGCATTGGATGCGGCATCGCGAATGGCGCGTTTTTCAACCGAGGTAGAGCCCGAAGGCACACAAATCACAATCTCTGGATAGCGGAACAGATTGCGCTTCCCATGCACTTTGCGGATGAAGTGCTTGATCATTTCTTCAGCGATTTCGATGTCGGCAATAACACCATCGCGCAAGGGGCGGATCGCTTCGATTGTGTCAGGCGTTTTGCCCATCATCATCTTCGCATCATCACCCACTGCTTTCACGCGTTTGATACCGCTAATAGTCTCAATCGCGACGACCGAAGGTTCATTAAGAATGATCCCCTGGTCTTGAACGTAAACCAACGTATTTGCTGTTCCCAGATCGATCGCCATATTCTGGGATCCGAATTTGAACAGGTTCGAGAAGAAACTCATTGTATCTGTATTCCAAAGGCTGCCGAGCGGGAGCTTGCAGACCCCCTGCAAACTTTCACACTCAAAAATTCTCTATCCCGGCGCGTAGCGAATCCCTAACGAAAAGGCCAAAATTTTTGTTGAAGTCCCAACAAGTTTTACCCCGTAGGCCTCGAATGTGCGGCTTCATGCCGCTAACCTGCGACCAATGACACCTTCAATGCCTCAAATTCGCCGGCTTCCGACTGGGCTGGTTAACCGGATTGCAGCCGGTGAAGTCGTTGAACGGCCTGCGTCCGCGCTGAAAGAACTGGTTGAAAACGCGATTGACGCCCAATCAACGCGAATCGCTATTGCATTGAAAGATGGCGGTCTGTCCTTTCTCGAAGTCACAGATAATGGCTGCGGGATGAGCGCGAAGGATATGGACCTTGCGCTTGAACGTCATGCAACATCGAAACTGCCCGATGATGCGATTGAGATGGTTTCATCGCTGGGCTTTCGCGGGGAAGCTTTGCCATCGATTGCCAGCGTTGCCGAGGTCACAATCGAAAGCCGCCCGCACGATGCCGATACAGGCTGGCGGCGGGTTGTGGATCACGGCGAAACGATAGCCGAAGGCCCTGCAGCCTTGCCGCCCGGAACCCGCGTTAGGGTCGAGAACCTGTTCGCCAAAGTGCCAGCGCGCCGCAAATTTCTGCGCACGGCGCGCAGTGAATACATTGCCAGCCTTGATTGCGTGCGGCGTCTTGCGATGGCCCGGCCTGATATTGCTTTTACTTTGACCAATGAGGTGGATGGCAAAACGCGCAAATCTCTTATTACGCAAAGCGATGAAGACCTGCCCTCACGGGTGGCACAAATCGTGGC
>JBCAZT010000142.1:0-5901 GCA_038532855.1 Pseudomonadota bacterium | reverse complement strand
CTAATTGCTGGGAGTTAAAAGATCGCATTTTCTTAACAATTCTCAGGCAATGTCCAGCCTGAGGTTCGAAAGGTGGATTAAACGGACTAGCAAATGCAGGCGACGATTTTAGCCTTCATGCTTCCAGCCATGATGCTGGTATTTGCAGGGTTGTTTTTTGCCCTGTGGTGGCCCGTGCGCTCGCGCAAATATGTTCTCGCTTATGCCGTTTGCTTTGGCTTGCTAGGCTCTGCCACCGTCCTGAATCTGTTCGTTTTTGGACGAGCGGACCTTATCTCGGTTGTAATCTATCACTTGATTTCCATGTCCGGCGTAATGGCCCTTATGTGGGCTGTGTGTCAGCGATCAGGCGTGCAAATGCCGCTTGCAATGATTGGGTTTTCAATTGTTGTCGCAAGCGCTCTTATCGGGGCTGCATTTGCCTTTGGGAATTTTGACTTGGCCCGGTTGGCTCAGAATATTCATTCCAGCGTATTGTTCGGCATTGTGGGTTTGGCGGCTTGGCAAGGCAAAAAGCGATTTCTTGCAGATCGACTTACAATCGGGACGCTGGCATTGTTTTGCTTTGCCGGTTTTATCTTGCCTTTCGCTCACAACATTGTTCACTTCCACTTTGGCGACGTGAGCGAACAAGCCAGGATCGTATCGACTGTCCACTTTATCATTCTTGGAACTTTGATGTTCGCATTGGGTGGATCGCTGGTGAGCGGTGTTGTCCAAGACAATATGAAACGTCAGAGCGAAGAAGCGATGCTGGACCGTCTTACAGGCCTGCCCAATCGCGCAGCTTTTGAGCCGTTGGCGAAAAAAATGATGAGCCGCTCTGTTGTTGAACGCGTGCCGGTGTGCATGATCGTTTGTGACATTGACCACTTTAAAGAAGTGAACGACGCATTTGGCCACAAGATCGGCGACAATGTGATTTCTGCCTTTGGTGAGATGCTTTCAGGGCGCACACGTCCCGGCGATATTGCTGGCCGCATTGGCGGTGAGGAATTCTGCATCATTGCTTGGAATTGCAGCGAGAAAGGCGCTTGTGCGCTGGCAGAGCGATTGCGGATTGCGTTTGCCACGGAAGAATTTCCATTTCTCCCAGACAGTGAAACGACCAGTGCAAGCTTTGGTATCGCTCAGGCCAATTATGGCGACACGTATTCAAAAATGTTTGAGCGTGCTGATGCCGCATTATACCGCGCTAAAAAGTCTGGTCGCAACCGGGTGGTTGGTGACGAGATTGGGATGTATTCGCGCGCTTTGGAAGCTGTTGCCGAACAGGGCGACGGGAATGGCGCGAATGGCGATGTGATCAATCTGCCAAAACGGCCGCTGACGTCTACTAAATAACGAGCTGTCCAGCGATAAAGTGGCCAACTAAGGGTTACCCCTTAGTCTGCGTTTAGTCTGGCGCTATTTCGATCCATGGCAAGAGGTTGATCCATCACAGGATCAATCATGCAAACGCAGATACTCGTCTATCTCAGCCCAGCAATCACGGTCATATTCACCGCCGTTTTTCTAGGCCTGTGGTGGATCGATCGCTCCAGATTGTATGTTCTTTGTTATGCGTCATGGTTTGGCTCTGTTGCGTTGGCAACCGCATTGCAGGCGTTTTTGGTCACTGATTTTGGTCCATGGCAATTGCTTTTGTTGCATTCCGTGTTGGCCGCCGGTGCCATAATCATGCTTTGGGGTGTCGCCAGGAGAAACGGCACACTTTTCCCGATAGTAGGGCTGGTCTCGATTGCCCTTGTGAACGCTGTGATCTGTTGGTTCGCGGGCGCTTATCAGAATCAAACTGCCTATATCGTAACTCAGAACCTTAATGCGGCGATGATGTTCGCATTTGGCGCTTATGGCGCATGGCTTGCACCACGAAGGGCTGCGGCAGATCGCCTTCTGGTCGGTGCGTTTGCTATTGCGGCGAGTTACGGGATGATCCGCCCGCCAGTGCTCATTCTGATGCAAAGCCAAATGGCCGCAGCAGATTATCAAGCATCCGCTATGTTGACGATCAACATGGTCATCAACGCAATCATTGCCTTGTTTCTGGCGATGGCGCTGATCGCAACGATTATGACGGATACTCTGCGCGCTGAGAATGAGGCGGGAATGCGCGATGGTCTTTCAGGATTACCAACAAGAGCCGCTTTTGAAAAAACTGTCCGAACGCTACTTACTCGCGCTGGTAGCGAACGGATCACTGTCAGTTTGATCGTTTGTGATATCGATCATTTTAAACGGGTTAACGACACACATGGTCACAGTGCTGGGGATCAAGTGATCGCCAGTTTTGGGCACTTGATAGCGAGCAAGATCCGGCCCGGAGACATTGCTGGCAGAGTGGGCGGCGAAGAGTTTTGCATTCTGGCTTGGAATTGTCCCGAGCAAGGGGCCGCGGCTTTGGCAGAGAGGCTTCGTTCCGCGTTTGAGAAGATCAACCACCCAGCTTTGCCAAAAGGAGAGCGAACCACAGCCAGTTTTGGCGTGACCGAAATCGTTCTATCTAAAGGCTACGCGCATGCGTTTGAATGCGCAGATGCGGCACTGTACGAAGCGAAAAGGGCTGGCCGCAACCAGGTGCAAACTTCGGGCCTTGTTAGCGAGAATGAGCAGGAAGCAGAGGCCATTGAAACGGGCGCAGAAATTGTGGATCTTGCAGTTCGAAAAGCGAGATCGGGTAACTAGCCCGTCCTTACGCCCTAATCAGCCCCGTTAATGGATTGGTTTCTCTGCCCGGGAAAAGGTGGTCCATTGATCTCTTAGCGTCGATTTTCATATGCCCTGCAACCGCGCCAGCCAGCACGCTTTCGAGCGAAATTGTAGGTTTAAGATCGCGGGCTTGGTACAATTGGCTTTCACCAAGACCTGGCCAGTCAGCGATCACCTGACCGCCTTTAACTGTGCCACCCGTTACGATTGCTGCGCTAGCAGTGCCATGATCGGTTCCATTGGTGCCGTTCAATGCGGCGGTGCGACCAAACTCCGTTACGACCATAACTAAGGTGTTATCCCAAGCGGTGCCCATCGCTGCTTTGTATGCTCCAAGCAAAGTATCAAGCTGGCCTGCTTGCCTGCGAAATTGGCCGGGTTGATTGGCATGGCTATCCCACCCGCCAAGATCAATCATAGCAATGCGCGCGCCGTTTTTCTCTCGCATCAGCGAGGCCGCCAATTCACCGGCAGCTTTCGCATCGCGAAGGTTGCGCAGCGTATCATCGCCCGCCATTTCGCGCGTTGATAGGGCTTGAGACCAAAGTTCGCCCAATTGCTTATCTGCACCGTACAGCCGTGATACGCGGTCTATAAATGCCTCGCTCGCTTCTGGAAGGTTGGAGGGGGCATAGCTTGATGAGGGCGCTGGTCCACGTAAAGCAAGGGGCACTGTTGGTGCTATGGCCAATGCCTTGGGCATGCCCGATCCGTGTTCGCTCGCAATGAGAGCGGTCAACCGATTGAGCCAACCCTCAGTTGTCGCGTATGGAGCTGTCGCGCCTGTCTCGAGCAGGTTTTGGCC
The DNA here is from genome assembly GCA_038532855.1 of Pseudomonadota bacterium. GTDB lineage: Bacteria > Pseudomonadota > Alphaproteobacteria > Sphingomonadales > Sphingomonadaceae > Erythrobacter. Next base: position 2,387 of record JBCAZT010000142.1, on the reverse strand, counting down.
GTCGAAATGCGATCTTTCACGGTAGCTTGTTGCGGTTGCATGGACAAAAGCAGCCTCTCCCGCACCATAGGCAGCGCCTATGCTTTCAAAGGCAGGGTGGATTGCGAAAAACCCATCGGCCTTGCGAGCATTTTCATATTCGCCGAGGTGAGTGCCGCGCAATTTGGCAAAATTCGGATCGCCAACAGGTGCCAGCATAGCCATGCCATCAGCCGCACCGCGCAGCATGGCAAACAGCACATTGCGCTCCCCAGGCGCTGCGGCAAATGCCATGCGCGGCGCTGCGATTGTACCAGCCCCGATGACAAGAGACCCTGCCAACATATGTCTGCGATTGATCAAAGTGGATTGGGTCATAGTCATTACCTCCGCATCATTTCAGGCGCGACCAGCAGCAGCCCCAATGCCTGTTCACCGCTCTCTGCGCGCGAAAGCCATGTTCGCGTATTGTCGCTAAGGGCGCCGGGAAAGGCGGCTTGCGCGCGTACCATCACATCATCCGAGGGGACATTGCGCGCGATCCTTTCGGCCAGTTCGACCCTGCGGAACAAAGCATCAGGACCAGCCCAACTGCCTTCGATATCGTCATATCCTGCAGGAGACGGCGGTTGCCAGGGTACTTGCCCCAATTCTCTCAGCACGTTGAATATGCGGCGGTCTGACAGATTTGTGACGCCCGTCATTCGAAAGCTGGAGACGAGCCATTCAAACGGTTGGCGATATTTGACGGGTTGATCCACCCAGACTTCGGGCGATGCGATCAAAGTGCGCGTCAAGCTTGCCAGGTCGCCATTCGTTGTTTGAAAGTCAGCGGCGAGACGATCAACCAAGACAGATGGGGGAGTATCACCTGCGAAATGGCGCGCCAATTTTGTCGCGATAAAGCGAGCGGTTGAAGGATGGCTCGCGAGATCATCCAAAATGGCAAGTGCTTGCTCAGCCCCGCCTTCTTTATAAGTGCGGCCCATTATCTGTCTTGCACCGGGCTCATGAGCCATGGTGACAAAACTTGCACCGCCACTTTGTTGTTGGGCGAACTGATCGATCCTCGCGATACCGGGAATGGTCCATCCAGTCAGCGCATGAGCAAACTGGGTAACATCAGTCTGCGAATATCCGCCGTCTACACCGAGAGTGTGCAATTCAAATATCTCGCGTGCGAGATTTTCGTTCAGCCCTTGATCGCGGCCATTGTTGCGCCGGCGGCGACGTTGGAGGAAAGGGGAGTTGGGGCCGACAGATTGGAACTGATCAAGGTAAAGCAGCATTGCAGGATGCAGGCTTGCAGCTTTCAGCATGTCGGAAAACTTGCCGAAAATGTGCGGTCTGATTGCAGAAAACTCCAGCTCACCAGCTTCCAATTGCGTGCCGGGTTTGCGCACGGAAATGGCAAAGTGATTGGCCCAGAAATGGACCAGCCGTTCAGCCATAGGTGTTTCACTTTGGACCGCTGTCTTCAGACGTAATGCGACATCGCTGCGGAATACTTGCGCTGATTGCCTGACTGTTTCGCGGTAATCCTCGCGCGGGTCGCCCTCAGTATTTTCATCACCCGCATTGCGTCTCTTGCGGCGCGCATCGCGGATCGCTGAAATGATAGCCCCTGCCTTGCCGCCCGTTTTGGGGCGGGATGCAATTAAGGCGGGGGAGGGATTGTACTGAGAAATTTGCTTTCGCAGATATTCTTGCGGCCCCAGCTCGGCCTGTTTGGTATGAGAGCTGCCATAGAGCGCCCCATAGCCAAACCGATTGAGCCCAATGCTTGCCGCGCTCATGATGCAATAACCCTGACATTGCCGCGATGTTGCATACTGAATGTCTCCTGCCGCACTTTTCGCATGTTAGCAGGTAAACGATCGGATTGCTGAAACCCTTCGCAACTTTCCAAAAATCATGGTGCTGCACGGGTCAGGGAAGGGCAAGTTAGTGGTTGCTGCGCTGATAAATTGTGGGGCCAATTTATTCAAAAAGGTGACACGCTTCGCCCATCAATTGTTCGGAATGACCGATGTAAAGCGTGCCGCCTGGGCGCAGATGCTGCGCAAAACGGAGCGCCAATTCCTCTCTTGCAGCGTTGTCAAAATAAATCATCACATTGCGACAAAAAATCACATCAAACAGATCAGAGAATGACCAAGGGGCAAGCAGGTTTTGGTGTTCAAAGCGGACCATACCCCGTAATTCAGACCCCATAGATAAGCAGTCTTTGCCCATGCTTTGCACCGGTTGGCACCAATTTTCCTGCAACGGGCTTGGAACGTCCATCAGCGCAAGTTTTGGATAGATCGCGGCGGTGGCTTGCTCGATTACATCGCGGGATAGATCACTGCCTAATGCTTCGATCGGGGCGTTTGCGATACGGCGGCCTTTTTGCTTGTCAGCTCCAA
>JBCAZT010000141.1:0-5953 GCA_038532855.1 Pseudomonadota bacterium | reverse complement strand
AAGGATATCGACGCCTTCAAAGCATTCGACCATGTCATCTGTGATCGCGCTATAATCGGTTGCATAAGCGATGCTTTTGCCATCTGCATCAAATCGATAGCCCGTAGTCTCACCCGGACCGTGTGGCATTTGGCAGTGTTCTATCCCGAAGCCGGCGCACATTCTCAATCGATCAAGCGTATCAAGGCTCGCAATAGTCGGATAGCCTTCCTGACCTGCAAAAACATAGCCAAACCGTTGGCGCAGTCGCCGCGCCGTTTCGGTCGCAGCATAACCTGGAATTGGGCCGCCACGGCCATATCTCAAAACGCGCAAATCATCTATGCCATGGCAGTGATCGGCATGATCATGCGTCCAAAATACGCAGTCTAGCTTGTTGATTTTATTGGCAAGAAGTTGCGCGCGGCAATCGGATGATGTGTCAACCAACGCGCGCGATCCTTCATTGCTTTCAATTAAAACAGAAACGCGCGTGCGGCGATTGCGAGGTTCATTGGGATCGCAATCGCCCCAGTCGCCCGAGCCATCCTCTCCACCAATTCTCGGCACGCCTGTTGAGGTGCCAGAACCTAGGAGAATGACTTTCACAGCTTTGCCTTGGCAAATAGCTTCGAGAAGTTGCGGGTTGTCACATCGGCAATGTGCTCGGGTGTATCTTCGCGCAATTCTGCGACAAATCTTGCCGTATCGGCGACAAAGGCAGGCTCGCATTTGCGCCCGCGATGCGGGACAGGTGCGAGGAACGGACTGTCCGTTTCAACCAAAAGCCGATCTTCAGGAACGCTCTTAGCAACTTCTTGTAATTCCCTGGCATTCTTGAATGTAACAATGCCAGAAAGAGAAATCGTTAGACCCAAACCGAGGACTTTTGCGCCGAAGTCAGCAGAAGCAGTAAAGCAATGGATAAGAGCGGGAAATGCCCCCTTCCCCATTTCTTCCTCGAGAATTTGGAACGTATCATCCTCAGCGTCACGTGTGTGGATAATAACGGGCAAACCCGTTTCCCGCGCAACATCAATGTGGATGCGAAAAAGGTCGGCTTGTGCAGCGCGATCAGAGTGATCGTAATAATAATCTAGGCCGGTTTCGCCGATTGCAATGACCCGGTCATTTTCTGTGGCTTTGAGCAGAACATCGCGTCTTAAATCGGCATGCTCATCAGCTTCATGCGGATGGATCCCAACGCTGGCAAACACATCGGCTTCGCGGTTCGCCGTGCCTACCACTTGATCCCACTCCGACATTTTGGTTGAGATATTGAGGAAGGCCCCCACCCCCGCTTCTCGAGCGCGCGCAAGGACACCTTGCTGGTCTTCGACCACGCCTTTGTATTCCAAATGGCAATGGCTATCGATCAGCATTGCGCTTCATCCTCAGCAGGAAGTTCAAGCCGTGGGAATAAGGGCGTTGGCTTTTCAAGCGCAAAGTCGCTTTCAGCCAAAGTCGAATACCAGTGGCTTCGAACAGTTTCGACAGTTCGTAAATCTACGCCAAGACCCATCATATCAAGCAATTTTGCGCTGCTTTGCGGGATCACCGGACTGATGGAAACGGCCAGTTGAGCAATGCAGATATAGAGCGTTGCCAGCACGCTTTGCATGCGTTCTGGATCGGTTTTGCGCAAAGCCCACGGTGCCTCTGCATCGATGTAAGCATTGCAGGCAAATACGGCTTGCAGCCAAGCCTCTACACCTTGCTGGAGTGCAAGTCTCTCAAACTGCTCAGGCACCGCGCTGGTGATTGCCTTGTCAACTTCTGCAAACAGCGCATTGTCTGCTTCAGTGTGGCCAGAAATCTGGGGCAAAGAACCGTCCAGGTTCTTGGCAATAAAGCCGAGCGTGCGTTGGGCCAGATTGCCGAATGCATTGCCAAGTTCTCCATTGGTCCGCTCAACAATGGCTTGCGGCGAATAGCTGCCATCTTTGCCAAAAGCGACCTCGCGCATCAGGAAGTATCGCACGGCATCGACGCCGAATTGCTCCGCGAGAGCAAGCGGATCAACTACATTGCCAGCGCTCTTGCTCATCTTTTCCCCGCCGCGCGCGAGAAGGAAGCCGTGGCCGAAAACCTGCTTTGGAAGCGGCAAATCGGCGCTCATCAAGAATGCTGGCCAATAGATTGTGTGGAAGCGCACAATATCCTTGCCGATCAGATGCAAATCAGCTGGCCAGAACTTGGTGTAGTCAGATGTTTCGTCCGGAAAACCGAGGCCAGTGAGATAGTTGATAAGCGCATCCACCCACACATACATCACGTGATCATCGGAACCCGGCACTTTGACGCCCCAGTCAAAACTGGTTCGGCTGACGGAAAGGTCTTTCAAACCCTGTTCGACGAAAGCGATCATTTCATTGCGCCGACTGGCGGGCTCCAAAAAGCCTTTTGAGTTTAGCAATTCGAGCAGGCGATCTTGGTATTTTGAAAGCCTGAAGAACCAGCTTTCTTCTACCGTCCATTCGACAGGAGTGCCTTGGGGAGAAAGCTTATCACTCCCCTCCCCTTCGATCAGCTCGCTTTCGTCGTAATACGCCTCGTCGCGAACCGAATACCAACCTTCGTAACGGTCAAGATAAAGGTCGCCTGCGGCCTCCATGCGTTGCCATATTGCCTGGCTTGCGCGGTGGTGATCATCTTCAACGGTTCGGATAAATCGGTCGTGGCTGATATTAAGCGCGGCGCACATGTCTTGGAAATATCCCGACATCTCATCGGCCAATTCGCGCGGAGTCTTATCTTGCTCTTCCGCCTTACGAGCCATTTTAAGGCCGTGCTCGTCGGTTCCTGTTTGGAAGCGGACATCGCGGCCTTGCAACCGCTGAAACCGCGCAATGACATCAGCAGCAATCGCCTCATATGCGTGCCCAATATGCGGGCGGCCATTGGGATAACTGATCGCAGTGGTGATATAATAAGGGGTTTTTGAGGTCTCAGCCATAGGCGTGCTCGCTAGCGGGGGCAGCCGCGCTAAGCAAGGTGCCGATTTCCATGGTGAGAAGCCCTGTGTCGTAATTGTAGCTGGGCCCTTCGGCTGCGATTTTTACCAGAGCGGCGTGCGCTTCGATCAGTTTGGCGCGGTGTGTTGAGGATTGCGCGGTGCGGGCATGGTTCGCGGTGATCGATTGGGCGAGCTCTAAAGTGGCAGATATTCGATCACGATCCGCGCGCGGGCCGATCATTTTGGAAAGTTCAGCGCGAGCATTCAATGCCGTATCGCCGTTTGACAATAGGCCTTCGATTAATTGGGCCAGCGTGCCTAAATCCTGATCAACAAAGCGCAAGGCTGCGCCATATGACCCTTCGGCTGCGGCTATTGCTGCCTCAATCGATGCAGGATCACGCGCGCCTCCTTCTTGAAGCATGCCGCGCAAATTGCTGGCGCTGATGATCGGAAAACGAACCATCCGGCAGCGGGACCGGATTGTGGGAAGTAGGCGCGATGGGCGGTGGGTTACCAAGATGAAGAACGTGCCAGCAGGAGGCTCCTCCAGACTTTTTAAAAGAGCATTGGCAGCATTGCGCTCCATATCATCAGCGGGGTTGATGATGATAACCCGCCGCTCGCCCAATGTGGGGCGTGTGGTCAGTCTGCGCTGCATCTGGCGTATTTGATCGACGCGAATAGAGCGGGCGCGTTCAAACGGTTTGCCATCTGCCTGCGCGCGTGCCTCTTTGTCGTTCTTGGCGCCATAGGTGAGCGTAATGATATCGGGATGCTCGCCTTCGGGCTGGGGGATACGATCTTGTGCCACCAATTCGCGCGCAGCGGCCTTTGCAAACTCCATTTTTCCAAGGCCGCTTTTACCAGCCAGTATCCAGCCATGGTGCATGCGCGCGCCGCTCATCGCTTGTCGCCACTCTCGCCATGCAGCGGTGTGATTGGGCCAGTCGGTCATGCCTTATCCGCCTTTGCAAGTAGGGGCGCCAGAGCCTCCATCACAGCTGCATGCACAGTTTCGGGATCACCGCCTGTATCGATTACGGCGAACCCTTGAGGGTCAGCTTGAGATTGATCGAGAAACGCTTTTGCTACAGCCGCATGATACTCAGCGCTGCGACCACCAATGGCGTCGCTATTGTCGCCATCACGCGCGGACAGACGCTTTTCAGCTTCCGCTGGATCGAGTGTCAGCAAAATGGTGAGATCCGGCCTCAATCCCTTGCTGCCAAAGCTATGTAGCGATTGGATGGCATCATCACCAAGCCCCCCAGCCCCGCCCTGATAGGCTCTCGATGAATCCACAAAGCGATCTGAAATTACCCAAGTTCCGGCGTCCATCTGCGGCCTTATTCTACGCGCTACGTGATCGGCGCGCGCTGCTGCAAATAACAGCGTCTCGGCCTCTGCACCCCAGCCATCACCGGGCGGATCAAGTAGCAGCGATCGGATCGCCTCAGCGCCCCGGGTGCCGCCCGGCTCGCGGGTCAGATCGCATTCAATCCCGAGTTCGCCAAGAGCGGCAACCAACATTTTGGCTTGCGTTGATTTGCCAGCCCCCTCGCCTCCTTCAAATGCGATGAAACGGCCTTTGGATGAAGTCGCGCTCATGAAAACCAGCCTGCAAACCCGTTATAGATACGGGTGAAAAATCCAGCCTGCCCGATGCTTTCTTTCGCAAGCAAAGGCACGCGGGCGACCTCCATTCCGGGGATCGTAATCTCAAGCATTGCGATCTGCTGCCCTTCGTCAATCGGTGCACGGAGCGGGCCGTCATAGGTAATGCGGATATCGGGACGAGCCTTTTGACCCCGCCCAGAATTGGCAGGAACATTCACGAAAACAGGCCTGTCCGTTACCAGGTCGATGCGGCTAGTTGCGCCATCTTGCACGCGTGCCTGTCCCACAGTCTCTCCAGACGCATAAATCCGTTGCCGATCAAAGGCGGAAAACCCCCACTCGATATAGTCGAGAGAAAGTCTTGCTCGTTCGCCATTGCTGCGCGCGCCAGCAATGACCATCACCAATCTTTGCCCATCGCGCTTTGCTGTGCCCAAATACCCAAAGCCAGCTTCATTGGTGAAGCCCGTTTTAATGCCATCAGCACCCGCAATTCGCCCGATCAATGGATCATAATTGCTCTGGGTAATGCCGTTATATGTAAAGGCAGGCTTTCCCATAAACGCCCCAAACTTGGCGGGGTGGCGTGTGACCAATGCACGTGCGAGCTTCACCAGATCGCCAGCCGTGGTGAATGTGCCGCCTCCATCTGGCCACCCGTTTGGCGTGGCGAAATGGCTGTTGGTCATTTCCAATTCGTGCGCTTTGGCTGTCATCGCTTGTGTCCAGCCTTCAACCGAACCAGCCTGCGCGCGCGCCAGCATAAAGGCGGCATCATTGGCAGAGACATTGGCAATCGCAGTTAGCATATCGGCAAGCTGCAATCTATCGCCTGCTTCCACGAACATGGTAGAGCCCTTACCGCTCCATTCTTCGGCAATGTCAGCGGGCACTGTCATCACTTGAGCCGGATCGAGTTTGCCCTCTTCGATCAGCTCAAAAGCCAAAAACATCGTCATGACTTTGGTGATGGATGCTGGGACAAACCGCCGGTTGGGATTGCGTTCGTGCAGCACCTGCCCGCTGGTAACATCGACAAGCATCGCGATCGGCGCGTCGTCTTCGGACGGGATGCCATTGTCCACTTTGTCTAAAGCAACAGCAGGCAAAGCAAGCAGGGCGAGCATCGCTGCTGCCCCTATTTTTCCTGCTAGAATTGGTCGAAACGCAATCACAAGAGTGGCTTTAACGAGGCTCACCCCACATTGCGAGAGTGCTGCCGCGTTAGGCCCTGTTGACAAACTCTGCCGGGATCAAGGTTTGGTCCCAAATTCGCATCTCACGAGACGCGAAGGCGCAGGAAGTGCGGCGCACTTTCAAGCCTTCGCAACGCTGTGAAGGGGAATTTGGGGCAAATCCCGATTGGGACAGCCCAAGAAAGGGCCAGTTGCGCGTCGC
>JBCAZT010000140.1:0-6043 GCA_038532855.1 Pseudomonadota bacterium | reverse complement strand
AGCGCGTCTGATGTTTCAGCTGCATGGGCGGTTCCCATGAGCGAAACAGCCAAGGCAACGCCGGCAGTGCTGTTAATAAGAGCGGTCTTCATAATACTTACCCAAAAATTCCAATTGGCGAATCTCTCGCCGGTCACTTTGCATTGAATACAAAGGGAAAATGGGAGTTGAGTTGATGCGATTGGTTAAGATTTTAAGAAGAATTGCATTTTTGAGATCGCCGGTTTTTGGCGCCAAGTTTAACGAAATTCACGGTTGCGGCGGGTTGTAATCGTTAAGACGGGGTAAACGCGCTGATCTCAGCCAAAATTAGCTTCGTTAAAGTGTGAATTAATTGGTCAGCAATTCGGGCGAATCTCGATGGCATGACGGTCCATTCGCGAAGGATGCATTTTGCTCCGTCAGCCGCCTTGCCGAATGGTCGCGTCGCTCATCAAAGCTCATTGCGAAAATCGCTAACAACGTAATCAGAGCGTTCGTTGAGGCGCTAAGAATAGCTCGTGTCAGTCAGATACTTTATCGATTTACGGACAAACAAGATGAACAAATTCATCTCAGCCGGGCAGTTCTTAACGCGATAGAAACCACGAAAAAGATGTAAAATCCTGAGGTTTTCGCAGGGGTTCGCCTCCAAGCCCTAACCTTTCGATAACCATTAACCAGTATTCGTCCTACGTATGAATACGAAGGTCTGCACTCGATTTTTGCTCGCCACATCCGCTGTGGCGTCGTTGGCTTATGCCGCGCCTGTTCTTGCGAATGGGATCGCGGCGGGTACGCTTATCGAAAACACAGCCACCGCCACCTATGACGATGGCAATGGCACGCAAACGGTGGATTCAAACACTGTTGTGGTGCTGGTGGATGAGCTTTTAGATGTGACGGTTACGTCGCTTGATCCGGGGCCTATTGCGGCTGTGCCGGGTGAGGCGATCCTTACATTCGAAGTGATCAATCAGGGCAATGGCCCCGAAGCGTTTGAGCTTGTCGCCAATCCGGCTGTTGCCGGAAATGACTTTGACACGACGGTCGATAACATCGCTGTCGATACGAATGGAAACGGCACCTATGATCCCGGTGTCGATGCAATTTTGACAGGTCCTGCCACCACAGATGTCCTGCAACCCGATGAAACTGTTACGGTTTTCGTCATCACCACGGTGCCAACTGGCATTTCAGACGCAGATGAAAGCGATGTAGAGCTGACCGCCAGCGCTGTAACGGGAACAGGCGCGCCTGGCACCACATTTGCGGGCGAAGGCGTAGGCGGTGGTGACGCGATTGTCGGCACTGGCGGCGCTGAAGACAGCGCAATTGGATCGCTCATCATTGGATTGACCGAGGTCCAACTCACCAAATCTGCCACAATCGCAGATCCATTTGGCGGAACCAGCGCGGTTCCCGGCTCTACCGTGACATTCACACTCAGCGCCGAAGTTATTGGCAGCGGATCGGTCGATGATCTCATCATCACGGACGCGATCCCCGATGACACGACCTATGTCGCAGGCACTCTAACGCTGGATGGCGCGCCGCTCACGGATGCGAGCGATGCCGACGCCGGAGAAGCCAGCGATGCAAGCGGCATCAGCGTCGATCTCGGCACTGTTGCCGGAGGAACCACCCAAGCCATCACTTTCGATGTGACCATCGATTGATTTTCACCAAGTCCAAGGGACCATAACCATGACCAAGCTTACCAAAATAGTCGCAGCTGCTCTGGTCGCCGCAATGACCACGATGCCAGTCGCCACTCAGAGTGCAGCAGCCCAGTCGGAAGCCGCGCAACCTGATGTGAACCTTCAAAGCGACGTGAAAGCATACAAAACGACGACCGATGCCGATGGCAACGTGTCGTCAGAGCTTGTCGAGCCAACCGTTTTTACGCCCGGCACACGGCTTAGCTTTGGCTTAAGCTATGAAAACAAAGGAAATACTCCCGCTAACAATGTGACCGCAACCAATCCGCTGCACGAAGCGGTGCGGCTTGCGCCTGATGCTGATCCGGCTCTGGATGTGTCGGTCGATGGCGGGAAAACATTCGGGGTCCTCGCCGATCTCGAAGTTACCGAAGAGACAGGGGCCACACGCTCCGCTTCCCATAGTGATGTGACGCATGTCCGCTGGACAATTGCCGCCATCGCACCGGGTGAAAGCGGCCGCGTCGCCTTTCCAGTGATCATTCGCTGACAAGCGAGAGATAACCGCAAAGCTCCGGGGGCGGTCAATTTGACTCGGGGCACACGCAAAGGACCACTCAAATGAGAACTAAGACCCAATTGCTGGGGATGGTGAGCGCGACAGCGCTTGTTGTCATGTCCAGCACTCCGGCCATGGCGGAAGGGATCCGCGCTGGCACGGATATTACGAACAATGTGACGGTTCAGTACCAAGTTGGCGGTGTTCAGCAAACTGATGCGACTGATAGCGACACATTCACCGTTGACCGCCGCGTCAATGTTGATGTGACCGCCGTTGGACCTGCTGTGAACACAAACCCAGGTGCGCAAAATGCGGCTCTGGCGTTTGATGTAACCAACCTGTCTAACGATGACGTCGATCTTTCGCTGGACGCAGTTTTGACTGCGGGCACAGCAGCCAACATCTCAAACATTGAAATCTATCTGGATGCAGATGGTAACGGAGTTTTGAGCGCAGCTGAGCTTAGTGCTGGCCCAATCACCTTCCTTGATGAGGTCGAAGCGGATGAAACTGTCCGTGTCATCGTCGTTGGCGATATCGATCTTGCTGCGGCTGATGGTGATTCATTCGACATCGCATTGGTGGCAGATGCACACGAAGCTGGCGCAGCTGGCCTTGGTGCGGAACTCACTGAAAGTGCTGGCGATTCTGCTGATCCAAGCGTTGTTGACACGGTTCTGGCCGATGGCAATGGCGGTACTGGTGAAGAGGTTGACAATGATGGCGCTGATTCAGACGAAAACACTCTGAACGTTCAAGGTGCTGACGTTTCAGTCGTCAAATCGAGCGTTGTCATCAGCGATCCAGTAAACGGCACGACAAACCCGAAAGCAATTCCGGGTGCGACGATCCTTTACTGTATCGCAGTCGAGAACACCGGTAGCCAAGCGGCCACCAACGTCAACGTGCTCGATGATCTGCCCGCTGAGGTCGATTTCGACTCAGGATTTGGCATTTTTGTCGATGCAACAGCTACGATTGACGCATCTGGCGCAACTCCTGTGGCAACTTGCACGGTTCCAAGTGGATCGTCAGGCGGCACATTCAGCGCTGGCGGCGGTACTGGTGGTTTGGATCGCGTTTCTGGATCGCTCAGCGATGTTGCTGGCGGTACTGTTGGCGCGCTTTACTTTCAAGTGACGATCCCGGCAGCCACGGCCCCAACGCCGTAAGCTGATCGGATTGGTTCGACTTATGCGTGTAACCCCCTCTCTGAGGCAATGGGTAGCGGCACTGCTTGCAGTGCTGCTGCCTTTTGCTGTGCTCGGAGAGGGGGCACTTGCGCAGAATAACGGATCAAGTGAAGATACTGAAATTATTGGTACAATTACCAATATTGCAGAGGCAAACTGGTCGTTTGGCGGCAACCAGTTTGATATTCGATCGAACGAAATCTCGATTGATGTGACACTACCGCCGCCTGAAATTCGTACACTTCGGCCCACAAGCGAGGGAGGTGAGCCGATCACCTTTATCGAGCCGATTTGTGAAGGTTCGTCGCTTTCAATAGCGAATGTGCAGCCCAATGCTCCAGCAACAGGCAATTCGCAAAATCCTCTCACGACCAATGCAGAGCCAACAACGGTTATCCGTGCTGGCCAAACAGTGTTCTTTGAGATCATTGCCCTAGCGGCAAACACCGATCCTAATGCGATTGACACGCTGGAAATTGAAATTGTCACGTCCAGCGGCGACAGAGAGACCGAAACAATTTTCGAAACGGGCGAAGACACCGGCATTTTTGTCGGCCAGATCGGCACATCTCGCATCCCGCCTGCACCGGTTCAGGGCGATTGCCGTCTCAGCATTGCTGATGGCAACGACATCACAATCTCTGCGACTTTGCCCGGCGGCACCGATATCCTTGTTGAAACCGACGTCGAAGTGCTCGCCGATCCGTTTGGCGTGGTGTTCGACAGTGAAACAGGCGAACTGATCGATGGTGCGATTGTCACACTCGTTGACGCAGCAACAGGTCAGCCCGCTACAGTCTTTGCCGAGGATGGTGTAACATCCTGGCCTTCAACGATAATTTCTGGATCATCAATCACTGATGGTGCTGGAAATGTGATCGACCTTGAAGCCGGAGAATTCTGGTTCCCGCTAACATTTCTGGGCGATTATCGCCTCGAAATTGTTCCGCCTGATCCATATACGGCGCCATCTGTGGTCTCGCCGGAAGATTTGGCGATGCTTTCGCGCCCCGATGGCCGGCCGTTCGTCATTTTGGATGCGTCGTTTGGCGACAGCTTTACTTTGGATAGCCCGATCCCTGTGCAAGTGGACATTCCGCTCGACAGGCCAAGTTTGGAGATCACTCTCACCAAAACCGCCTCGCGTCAGCGCGTGGTTGCCGGCGATGTCATATTCTATTCGATCACGGCAACCAATGCCGATCCCACTCGGGTAAAACGCAATGTGGTGCTGACAGATACGCCCGCCGCGGACCTGCGACTGCGTCCAGACACTTTCCGCGTGAATGGCGAAGAAGTCACTGATTCTATAAATATCGCAGGCGATGGCCGCTCGTTTGAGATTGCTTTGGGCGATCTCGCTGGCGGAGCCACTGCGCGCGTCACCTATGCGATGACTGTGCGCCCTGATGCAGCGCCTGGACAAGCTCTTAATGATGCGATTGTGACAGATTCGTTGGGCCGCACAGCGCGCGCAAATGTAGCGGTTGATATTGAGCGTGATACGATTGCGGACCGCCTTACGATTATTGGCCGCGTCACTGACGGCGTATGCTCTGTGCGCGATGAAGATCGCCCCGGCATTCCGGGTGTGCGCGTGATGCTTGAAGATGGAAGCTTTGCGATCACTGATGCCGATGGGCGCTATCATTTCGAAGGCGTCGTACCGGGCACCCATGTTGTGGCGGTGTCGCCCATGACGCTGCCTGAAGGTTCTGAATTTATCGACTGCACGCGTTCCACACGCAGCGCCGGCAGCGCAATCTCGCGCTTTGTGCTGGGCCGTGGTGGTCAGTTGGTCGTGGTGGATTTCCACGCTGTTGTCCCAGAAGGATCGCTGCCCACAGCTGCGCCTTACGCTGAAACGCGCGAAGATGGTGCGGGGGCGCTGGCGGTAAACGCAATCGCCACGGGCGAAACTCTCCCTGAAACCGACGAAGCGCCGCTTGTGGCTGCTGGTGTACCAGAAACCACAGCAAAAGCTGCAAGCGAAGGGCCAAAGCAAACCGATTGGCTGGCATTGGGCGATGGACCAGACGGTTTCTTGTCTCCCACAAAGGACGCAAATCCACGTGCACCAGCGGTCAAAGTCGCTATCCGCCACCGCAAAGGCCAGACTATCGTCCTGCGCGTCGATGGCGAGCCTGTTAATCCGCTTGCCTTCGATGGCACGTTGAATGCGACACAAGGTAAGCATGCCGTCAGCGCATGGCGCGGTGTGGAGCTTGAAAACGAGCGCACTGTGCTCGAAGCGGATATCATCAATTCCTTTGGCGAAATCAGCCAAACCATCACGCGCGAAGTGTTTTTCACCACCACGCCGACCAAAGTTGAACTGGTGCCAGAGCTTTCAAATCTGGTTGCAGATGGCCGCACGCGTCCTGTGGTTGCCATCCGCGTGCTTGATCGCAATGATCGACCTTTGCGCGAAGGCATTGCAGGCAATTTCATGCTCAATTCGCCTTATGAAAGCGCAGAGCAGCTGGATCGCCAGCAATTGGGCCAGCTTACAGGTCTTGGTCCAAGCTCAGCACGCTGGGTTGTTGAAGGCGAAGAAGGCATCGCCCTAATCGAACTCGCGCCGACAATGGTCAGCGGTTCGCTTCGTCTCGATTTCCTTTTCGATGACGGCGAGATCACTCGCGAAC
>JBCAZT010000139.1:0-6098 GCA_038532855.1 Pseudomonadota bacterium | reverse complement strand
CTTGCGTCAAAAGCTTTGCCGCCAAGACCCGCGCCTCATGGCTGCCATCGACATAAGCGTTGATGAGGCTAACTGTCAGCGCTTCGACGCCTTGAGCTTTCAATTTTTGAAGAGCCGCGCGAACAGAAGCCTCATCCAATTCGCGCACCACCTCGCCATCAGCGCCCATGCGCTCTGACACTTCCATCGTGTCTTCAAGATGGGCAAGCGGTTGAGGTTTTGGCCACACAATCCAAGCCGCGAGGCCTCCGGGTACAAAACTGCGCGCAATCTGCATCACGTCGCGATAGCCCTCGGTCACAATCAGGCCGACTTTTGCGCCTTTGCCTTCGAGCACCGCATTGGTCGCGACAGTTGTACCGTGGAGAAAGTACTCAATCTCTGACGCTGCAACGCCCGCTTCAGCGGTGATCGCCTCCACCCCATTTAGAATACCTTCAGAGCTATCATGCGGGGTCGATGGCGTTTTGTGACGCCAAAACGCGCCAGTGTTTTCGTTAAACAGCAGAAGGTCGGTAAACGTCCCCCCCACATCTACTCCCAAGCGGTAACCCATGGCGGCTTAAGTCCTTTTCTTAATCAAGGCGCTGCCAACGCAGCGGATGAACGTCACGATGCCGTAAAGCCGGGATTGGCTGAAAGTGTATACAAATTACCACACTTATCCGACTAACGATTATTGCTCGGCGCGATTCTTGCGGCGAACGGTATTGAAATCCCGGAAGTGAAATCGGGATATAGGTATTTATTACACTGTTTTATCGTCATTTTATGCCTGAGTGACCGGCAAAATCGACATTCCAGCGAGTCATACTCCTGTAAAAAGTGCGGGGCGAATCTGGATTGACTCTTTGCAGATTGTATACAATGCGCCCCTTTAAGCGCAACGCCCTTTCGTCGGGATCCGAAAGATCAGCTCGCGATTTGACCCACCACCGCACCCTGGAAGGTGCGCAGCAAAGGATCCTACCGTTATGCATCTTCGCAAAAGTCACCTGCTTGCCGCAGCCGCTTTCCTGCCGGTTCTCTCCACTCCTGCTTTGGCGCAAGATGCAGGCGTACCCAGTGATGCAGAAGCCGAAGAAGAAGGCGCGATTATCGTAACCGCGCGTCGCCAAAGCGAGACTTTGGCCGAAGTACCGGCATCGGTGACCGTTCTTTCTGCAGACACTATCGAGAAGACCGGCATCCAACGCGCCGATGACTTTGTGCAGCTAACGCCTGGTGTCACAATCGTGACGGGCACAGCAGAAGCAGGCGATACGCAGATCAACATTCGCGGTATTAACGGCGCGAGGGACGCTGAAAGCTCTGTCGCGCTGGTTGTCGATGGGATCCTCAAAACCAACACGGCTCAATTGAACCAAGTCCAAGGGACGTTGCGTCAGGTGGAAATCCTGAAAGGTCCGCAAGGCGCATTGTATGGCCGCAACGCGGCTGCGGGCGCGATCGTGATCCAGACGGTCAAACCTGAAGGGTTCCTTGAAGGAGGGATCGAAGTCAGCGCGGCGGAAGACAACACATACGGCGCCAATGCCTTCATATCCGTACCAATCGGCGAGGATGCGGGCTTCGTCTTATCGGGCAGCTACGCGACCAGCGATGGCTTCTTCTTCAACCGCTTCCTCAATGACAATGTCGTTGACGACAGCGAGACGTGGTCGGTTGATGGCCGCTTTGTTGCAAATCTCAGCCCATCAACCGAACTCGACATCAAAGCGCGCTATGCGAGCCTTGATGGCGCTTCGATCAACTTTAATGCAGCTTTTCACCTGCCTGCTTTTGGCGGAGCGTTCTTCGAAGATGTGAATGATCATCCGTTTGATTACTATTCGAACATTCGCCCGACCAACACACAGGACACTCTCGAATTTTCTGCCAAGGTGGAACATGAATTTGATGGTCTCGTCCTCACCGCATGGGCGCTTTACAGCGATGTCGATCAACTGCTGACAGCCGATGGCACATCGGCAGATTTTGCGCGCTTCACCTTCCCAGGGGCAACGCAAGATTCGATTGATGCATCCAATTCCTGCTTTGCGACCACAGCCGAGCTAACCGGTTTCCCAGTAAACCCGCCCGGATTTATCGGTGCGACGCCAGTGCCCTTCATTTTTGACCCCGTGAATGGATCAACCTTCGGCCCTTACAGCCCGACAACATGCGACGGCACGCAGCTTCAAACGCGCCAACAAAAGGATATCAGCGCGGAAATCCGCCTCGCATCCGACACAGATGGCACGGTGCAATGGCAAGTTGGCGCTTATTACCTGCATATTGACCGCGAAACCGGGGTGTCGCTGGGCGCAGACTTGGGCGCTGGGGTCAGCACGACTTTGTTCAACGCGCCCGGGTCATCCAACCCGACCACTCTTTTGTACAATGATGATTTCTCAACCGATGTGTATGCGATTTTCGGCTCGCTCGAATGGGAGTTTGATGAGAACACGCAGATCGGTTTGGCCTTGCGCTATGATATTGAGGACCGCTCGGTCACCAATCTGGTGCCTAATGTCTCCGATCCGATAACAGGCGCGCCGATCAATCCCGGTCTCGCCTTCGGTCCCATCGCGCCGCAATCGGAAACCTTTGAGCAACTCCAGCCAAAGGTCACATTCCGTTATTCTCTTAGCGATGATATCAATTTCTACGCCAACTGGGGCATCGGATTTAAGTCTGGCGGGTTCAACAACCAAGGTTCTGCCGCGATTGTGGATCAGAACTTCAACCAGTTTATCGGCACCAATGTCCTCATCACAGATGTCTTCGACAAAGAGGTTTCAACAGCAGTTGAGGCAGGCTTTAAAGGATCGCTGCTTGATGGGCGCGTGACTTTTGATCTTGCCGGGTACTACACCCAAATCGATGATATGCAGTTCTTCGAGTTTTTCGTTGGATCGTTCGGTCTGCTGCGGGTCGTCTCAAACATTGATGAGGTCGAAGTTGCCGGTGCGGAATTGAATCTGACAGCTGAAATCATCGATGGTTGGAGCGTGTTTGGATCAGCCAACGTGACCTCAAGTGAGATTAAAGCAAACTCATCACGGCCCATCACAGTTGGGAACGAAAGCCCTTACACCGCCAATTACACCATCAATATCGGCACGCAGATCGATCAGCCTTTGACTGACACGATCAATTTCGTGGGCCGCGCAGATTACCGCATCACAGGGCCAACATGGTTCCACACGGTGCAGGATGACACCAGCCCGACTTTGTTCAGCGGGCTTCTTCCGGGCTCTGCATTGATGGCACCTGCTTTTGTAGGCGATGCTGATTATTCGATCACAGAACGCGACACCTTCGCCGTTCTGGATGTGCGTGTGGGCCTTGAGATCGACTCTTTCCGCATCACCGCCTTTGCCGATAACCTTCTGGATGAAAACTATTTGAACGAGGTTATCCCGGCGATTGAATTTGGTGGGTCTTTTATCTCACCCGGCGGCCTGCGCCGGTTTGGAGTTGAGGTGGGTTACTCGTTCTAACCAGCACGCAATAATGAGACCCTTCGGGGTCGTATATTGGGCCTTGAGAGGTTTACGCATTCCTCTCAAGGCCCATGTTGTATCAGGCAGTGATCTGGCTCGCCTTCTCTAGAGCAGCTTCGATTTTTGCAGGGCCATCCTGGCTCATCATGCCATCGGCAACGATAATTTCCGCAACTTCAACGCCGAGGAATTTCAGAAAATGCGTAAGCCAGCCCGATAGATAATCAATCTCACTCCCAATCGCAGTCCCGCCTGTGGCAAGTGCGATATAGGCTTTCTTGCCTGTCAGCAGACCTTCAGGACCATTGGGCGTATAACGAAACGTCGTGCCAGCCCGCGCGACAAGATCGGCCCATGCTTTGACAATCGCCGGCGCGCCGAAATTGTACATCGGGATGCCAAGAACAATCGCATCGGCTGATTTAAGCTCATCGATCAAAGTATCCGCTATGGCTGCCAATTCGCCTTGCTCTGGCGTGCGATCATCACTGGGTGTGCCATTAGCCGCAAAGATTGCTGCATCAACGTAAGGAAGGTCATTGGTGGCAAGATCACGCTCGATAATTGCCGTGTCTGATCCGTCGCTAAGGGTTTGCGCAATGCGTGTGCTAATCTGGCGTGACACGGAATCATCGCCTCGGATGCTGGCTGATACGTGGAGAATTTTGGTCATGTTTCTACCTTTCAGATTGGTGGGAGCCGATCAGCAGGGGTGAACTGATCGGCCCATTGGGAGGAGGGATTAAGCAGCGTCGACGAGAACCATCTCGCTGTCTTCGAGAGCGGTGATGGTCACCTCTTCAAGATCGGTCATGGCGATCCCATCGCGCGCTTTTGCGGTCACACCGCCCACTTCAACTTTGCCGGTTGCCGGCACGAGATAGAGGTGCCGGTCGGCGCTGCGCGGCGTGTACGTCACGCTCTCACCTGCTTTGATCGTCGCCCCCAGAACGCGGGCATCAGCCCGGATTGGAAGCGCATCATCATCTCCTGCGGCATCGCTTGCAAGCGGGGTAAATTGGCCTGCACGATCACCTTTGGGAAATGGCCTTGCGCCCCAATCAGGTGCGCCGCCGCGTTCATCAGGGATGATCCAAATTTGGAAGATTTGCGTGTCTTCGTCTTCCAAATTGTATTCTGAATGCTGGATGCCAGTGCCCGCACTCATGACCTGAACATCACCGGCCTCAGTGCGGCCTTCATTGCCCTGATTGTCGCGGTGCGTAATCGCGCCTTTACGGACATAAGTGATGATTTCCATGTCGTTATGCGGGTGCGTGGGGAAGCCTTTCCCGGCTTCAATGATGTCGTCATTCCAGACACGAAGGCTGCCCCAATGCATGCGAGCAGGATCATGATACCCAGCGAAAGAAAAGTGGTGGTGCGCATCCAGCCAACCGTGATTGGCAGCGCCGAGGGTTTCAAAAGGACGAAGTTCGATCATGGTCTGTCTCCTGTTTGAAGCGGCTAAGATAGGGTCATGCGCCGCCGTTGAGAGGGGAGATAGGCCACGCGCTAATTTCTGAATACTACGATAAAACTTGTCAAAATGTCTGAATTATCCGAACATAAGAAAATGAAGATTGGTGAGCCCACTCTCGATCAATTGCGCATCTTCCTAGCCGTAGTGGATGAAGGCAGCTTTGGCGGCGCAGCGCGGCGAATGGGGCGCGCCATTTCGGCAATCAGCTATGGCGTTGCGCAGATGGAAGCACTGCTGGACATCACACTGTTCGATCGCGAAGGATCGCGCAAACCTGTCCTCACCGATGCAGGGCGCGGGATCCTTGCCGAAGCCAGAAGCGTGGTTGATCGCTCCGATGGCTTGCTCGCCAAAACGCAAAGCCTGCATGAAGGCCTTGAAAGCTCACTCGCTCTTGCAATTGATGTGATGGTACCGGGCCAGACGACAGCGAATGTTCTACGAGAGTTCAGCAAGGAATTTCCAACCGTTTCATTGCGCCTCCAAGTCGATGGCCTTGGCGCAATCGCGGCCTGCGTTTTGGGCGGCGATGCGGATCTCGCCATTGGTGGGCCGCCAACGCTTGGCATTGATGGATTGGAGCGACAACGCATCGGCGATGTGACGCTGCTGCCTGTTGCCAGCCCCGACCACCCTCTTGCCAGCGCCACTGTCCGATCAGGCGAAAGCCGCGAACATCTCCAGCTGGTTTTGTCGGATAGATCCACAATAACACAGGGACGCGAATACTCAGTCCTCAGCCCGCTCAGCTGGAGACTGGGAGATTTGGGCGCAAAACACGCTTTGCTTCGCCAGGGTATTGGCTGGGGCAATATGCCCGCTTGGATGATCGCAGGGGACTTGGAAACAGGCCAGTTGGTCGCGCTTGACCTGCCGGAAAAACCCGGCACGAATTATTCACTGGATGCATTGTGGCGGCGCGACACCAAACCGGGCCGCGCCGCACAATGGCTGATTGATGCCTTTGCGAAGGCTTTATGAAAGCAAGCTCCGGTTAAACCTGAGCCTGCATAAAGCCCAGATCGCTTGACGCAAACCGCCCGATGTTGGGCGACACGCTGGTCAATTCGCTGTTCGAAACACCAAACCAACGCGCCAATGTGGCAGAGTATTGATCGACCGCTGTG
>JBCAZT010000138.1:0-6164 GCA_038532855.1 Pseudomonadota bacterium | reverse complement strand
AGGGATACGGTTCCACACCCTGCTTGGCGCGGATGGCTTGTCAGCCAGCGCTTCAGGTCCGCCTTCCAGATACCGATCATACCAACGGTAGAACGTCCGGCGCGCAATGCCGAGCTTGTCCAGCGTTCTCTTCGCTGGAAGATGCGCTTGCTCAACGAGGCGGATGATCTCCAGCTTCTCCGATGCGGGGTATCTCATGCGTCGTCTCCCCCATCCCCGGTCATGCTTTTTTTGAGCAACCGGTTCTCAAGGGTTAGATCAGCTACGCACTCCTTCAGATCGCGCGCCTCATTGCGCAGATCCTTCACCTCATCGCTGGTCGCAGATCGGGCCGTATCGCCAGCAAGCCTACGCTTGCCAGCTTCCATAAACTCCTTCGACCAGGTGTAATACAGGCTCTGGGCGATGCCTTCCTGGCGGCACAGCTCAGCAATACTGTCGTCGCCGCGCAGTCCCTTCAGCACGATACGTATCTTCTCTTCTGCAGAAAACTGCCGACGTGTCTTGCGCCGGATGTCTTTGACTACCCGCTCAGCACTCGCTTTGGGTTTAGAGGATTTAGGTCTCATCTTCGTTCCTTCGTCACTACGACGACAACCAAATCCTCCTTAAATCACAACCTCAAATCTGTGCCATAGGCGCTGAAGGCAGACACGAAAAAGGGGCAAGCCCGAAAGCTTGCCCCCTTTGTTCGAATTCAAATCTTAGCGCTGGATCACAATGAGAGACGCGCACCAAGGAAGAACAAGGTGCCAACCGGGCTAACCGGGAAGGCTTGCTCTGTGACGAAGGGTTGACGGTTGAAGACGTTGTTCACGCCGCCATAGACATCGATATTGTCCGTCGCTTCAAAATTGAACGTGATGTCATGGATCATTACCGTGTCGGAAAGACCATTTGCGGTCGAGAATGTGTCAGCGCCTGTGTCGCCAACCGCTTCAATCTCAACAGCGCGCAGACCTTGGGAATCCATATAGGTGGTTCCCCAGGTGAGGCTGAAGCCGTTGTAGTCGGCCGTCAGAGACGCGCGGCCAGCCCATTCTGGACGTTGGATTTCACCCAGCTCTGGATCGACAAACGATAGGTCGGACGGGTCAAAGAAGCGGTTGAGTTTATCGACCCATGTTCCGCTTGCGTTCAGCGCAAAACCAAGATCTCCAATATCGAAGCGATATTGCATAGACGCTTCGATACCTGCGGTTTCAAGGCGGGCAAAGTTCAACGAGCTTTGACGCAGGAACGTGAAACCACCATTGGCCGCGTTGCGATCGACCAAGGTACAGAACGCGTTATCGATGCTCGCACTGTCTACGCAGTTGTCGACGATATCTTGAGCACTGACCGTGCTGATCGCGTCTTCGATTTCGATATTGTAGTAATCGATGCTGAGAACGAAGCCAGAAAGGAAGCTTGGCGTAATTTGCGCGCCAATTGTCCAAGTCGTGGCCGTTTCTTCATTCAGATCGGGGTTGCCTGCAATCGAGCCAGAGAAACGCGCTGTTAGCGGATCAACATACGCATAGGCACCTGTTCCAAGCGTCGGATCAAAACCAAGCTCTGCGAACAAAGCTTCGCAGTTCGCTTGACGCAAAGCAGGATCAGGGCCTGACACGAGGTTACCTGCATCGCATGGATCAACAGGACGGAAGAAAGCGCCTTGAGCCGGGTTGAACAGCTCGTTGATGTTTGGCGCGCGAACAGCTTGAGAATATGTTCCACGGAACAGGATATCCTCAACCGGTGCCCACAATGCGCCCACGTTCCAAGTGAAGGTATCGCCAACTGTCGAATAGCTGGAGAGACGGCCTGCCGCGTTCAATTCAAGCGTTTCAGCAAAGGCAACGCCTGAAAGGATCGGCAAGCGAACCTCTGCAAAGATATCATAAACGTTGTAGTTGCCGCCCGCATTGTCGATGACCGACGCAGGGTCAAAAACAAGCGAGTTTTGCGAGAAACCAAGATTGCGAAGCAAATCGCCTTGGTTTGCATCGGGTGTGGTTACAGGAATGACGCCCCGCACCAGCGGGTCAAAAGTAGAGGTTGACGTTTCTTCGCGGTACTCGAGGCCAAAGGCATAACCAATCGCGCCGCCCGGCAGTTCAAGGAAATCACCGGTATCGCCTGTGAAAATCGCGCTGAAGACAAGCTGTTCAAGCTCAAATTCGTTCACGGTCGTCGCAGTGATGAAGTCGATGGCTTCCTGACTGATGGAGCCCACACCACCCAATATGTTGGCAGGTGCACAAGAACCATCGCCGGGATTGAACGTGAAGAAACCCGGATCGCCTGCTGGAATGCCAAATGGCGTGGTCGCAGGGGCCGTTGGATCAATATCAGAGCGGCAAATCGCATTGCCAGCCATATCCGTCGTCACATCAATTGCCGCAAAGAAGCGGTCTGTGATGACACGGTTGCGGTTCAAAGATGTTTGATTGAACGAGCCGTAGTTGACAGAGAGTTCATACGCGAAATGCTCTGATGTCTCACCGCGCACGCCGCCGACGAAGCGGAGCGTTTCAAATTCGTTGCGATCCCGGTTTGGACCAAGATCGGTAGGGTCGCGCGTGATGAAAAAGCCGTCTCCAGGAGGGGCAGGAACGAAGCCCGGTAAGTTGTCAAAAGACGCTACAAACGGTTGCAGTTCTGGGGTGATGAACGGGTTATCAGACCGAATTGCTAGTAGATCGTAGAATGTGTTTGGCTGCGACTGAAACTCTGCTGAGTTCGAAACGAATTTACCTTCAGCAAAGATCGTAGCATTATCAGCCACATCATAGGTCAGGGTCGCGTTGATCGACCAACGTTCTGTCTCGGGAATAAGAGAATTGCTGTTGAAATTGTTCTGGATGCCGTCGCCACCAAACTGGTTAAAAAGTCCGGTGATCTGACCATCTTCGTATACTGCTACTGTGCCGTCTGGATTGATGACCGCACAACCTCCAGCAAATCCGAAGTTGCCAGCAAAAGCAGGGTCAAAGAAATTGTCAACGCTGTTGAAACCAACAGATGACTCAGCGCAATCCGCGATGCCGTTGCCGTTTATGTCAGGTCCTGGGTTAAAATCCCCCGGCGCGACGATGCCGCCCGCTGATGACAGTGAGAAGCGCGGGTCAGTTGCGATGAAGCGGCGTGGTGCGTTTAGCGAGCGATCAATAAGCGCCTGCTCGGCCGCCGTTGGAGTAAAGCCTGTTGTGTCAGTTGGGATAAGACCACCAAGAACGGACCCATTGGCTATAAAGTTCGGCGTGTCAGTCGCGCTCAGCTCACCCGTTTGGAAACGCAAAGCTGGGTTGGCCTGATCATCGAAAATGCCGTTATCGCGGGAGAATGCGCGGTCGCCAAATTGCAGTTCATCACCGCGTGCATAAGCGCCCGAAACCGTGAAGTTACCTCGGCCATCGGCGAAATTGGTGCCCCATGTAAGGTCAGCATTGATGCGGAAGCTGTCGCCTTCTGATGAAATACCCGACTGGATATTGCCCTCAAGGCCTTCAAAATCATCTTTCAGCACAAAGTTCACAACGCCGGTCACAGCGTCAGCACCATAGAGTGAAGACGCACCACCAGTGAGCGTTTCAACCCGCTCAATCAAAGCTGTGGGGATTGAGTTGATATCAACCGCCTGTTCGCCAGCCACACCAGAGACGTGACGACGACCATTGACCAGCACCAAAGTCCGGTTCGCGCCCAGACCGCGCAGGTTCAAGATCGACTGACCAACGGCTTCTGAGAACACACCGTCAATCGAACCTTCTGCCGTTGTCGAAGTTGAAAGCGCTGGGATATCGCGCAGAATATCAACTACATCAGACGTACCGGCCTGTGTCAGTTCCTCAGCAGACACCGAAAGAATAGGAGCAGGCGCCCCGATATTAGGGTCACGCGCAATGCGCGAACCGGTAACAACGATAGGCGCGCCTTCATCTGCGGCGACATCATCGCCAGCAGGCGCATCTTGCGCTTGAGCAGCAAATGGCAGCGCGCTGGCGGCTGCGAAAAGGAGAGCGGTACGGGAGAGTTTGAAAGTTTGCATGAAGCCCCTCTTTAGGTGTTGCGACGTGCCTGATCATGCTGCAACTGCTCAATGCGTCAAGAAAGACTCGCCATTTCGTGACCAAATGGTGACGAATGCTGAAACGATGTTGCAGTTATGTACCGCAGATCGCAGCAAACCTTCGCGATTGTTGCATTTGCACAAAGTTAGCTTTGCACCGCACAATTCTG
Organism: Pseudomonadota bacterium; assembly: GCA_038532855.1. Taxonomy (GTDB): domain Bacteria; phylum Pseudomonadota; class Alphaproteobacteria; order Sphingomonadales; family Sphingomonadaceae; genus Erythrobacter. Next base: position 1,940 of record JBCAZT010000138.1, on the reverse strand, counting down.
ACCGCTTGACCCGCCTTGTGCATTGCGTGAATAGTCGGAGAGGACGCATCACCATTCACGAACGGATCTTCATTCTATGCACGCCAACCTTGTGACGAGAACTATCATCGCGTTTCTGTCTTGGCTCGCGATTGCAAGCTCGGCCCACGCACAGTCTTTCATGGATGGCGAATTTGATCCTTCGATCCCCACTCTTGAAGAAACAGTGGGCCACAAGCCAGGTGAAAGGATCACATCTCCTGATGAGCTTTACGCCTACATAAAAGCGCTGGAAAAGGCAGCGCCTGACCGGGTGAAACTGGTCGAATATGCGCGCAGCTGGCAAGGGCGGCCGCTTTATTACATGGTGATCAGCGCGCCGCAGAACATGGCGCGAATTGATGCCATCCAGGCCGATCTCTCCAATGTCGCGGCGGGCCGAGCGAGCAATGGTTCTGCGCTGCCTGTGACATGGCTTGCGCACAGCGTGCATGGCAATGAAATCTCGCCAGCTGACGGCGCGTTGATGCTGTCTTACCACCTGCTCGCAGCGCGCGGCGATGCACGTGTTGATCAAATCCTTAGCGAGACGATTGTCGTTATCGATCCGCTGCAAAACCCTGATGGACGCGCGCGGTTTGTCCATAATTTCCGCACCGCTCTGGGGCTTGAAGCGCAATCAGACCGGCAATCAGCAGAGCATGATGAGCCTTGGCCATCGGGCCGAGTCAACCATTACATGTTTGATCTGAACCGCGATTGGTTCACGCTGAGCCAGCCAGAAACACGCGGCAAAGTTGCCGCGATCCGCGCATGGAACCCTGTTGTTGTGAAAGACATTCACGAAATGGGCGGAGATGAGACCTATTTCTTCAGTCCGGCTGCTGATCCCATCAATCCCAATATCACCGCATCGCAGCGTGCGCTTTATGGGATTATAGGGCGCAACAATGCGCGGTATTTTGATGCAATGGGTGAGCCCTATTTCACCCGCGAAGTCTACGACCTTTTCTATCCCGGTTATGGCGACACATGGAACGCGCACCAAGGCGCTATTGGGAGCACCTATGAACAAGGCTCTGCGCGCGGGCTTGTGTTTGAAAGACGCGATGGGACGACGCTGACCTACGCGGATACAGTGCGCAACCAGTTTACCGCAGCCTTCTCGACCGCAGAGGCAGTGGCGCAGAATGCCGACCGGTTTTTAAGCGATTTTGCCGCCTATCGGGCTGCTAATGCCAACGGCGCAGCTGGGCGCGGCAGCTATGTGATCGACCTGTCGAAACGCCGCTGGAATGCGGAAAGCCTCGGGCGGCGATTGGCAGCCCAAGGCATTGACGTCGTCCGCCGCGATGGCCCGGTAAGCGCATGCGGCCGCCGCTATCCGGCAGGCTATATCGCAATCCCACAAGCCCAACCGGCTGCGCGCTTGGTGCGCAGCCTGCTGGATGCCGATACGCCGCTTCCGCGTGATTTCCTGACCGAGCAGGAACGCCGTCGTTCGCAAGACTTGCCGCATGAGCTTTACGATGTGACCGCGTGGTCTGTCGGCATGATGTCAGGCGTTGATGTGTCACTATGCAGCAGCGCTGCTGGAGGTGCCGCGCTGGATAGCACCACGCCCATCACTGCGATCACAAGCGGATCGGGCGACTTTGGCATTGCTGTTCCGTGGACGGACAGCGGACAGGCGCGTTTGGTAACGCTCGCTCTTCGCGAAGGCATCGAGGCGCGCATCACCGATGAAGCCTTCACCAAGAATGGCCGTACATTTGGCCGCGGCACGGTTGTCTTTTCCACTGGATCAAACGAGCCCGGCGCGCTTGACCGCGTGCGCGCTTTGGCGAGCGAGATTGGGGCAGAAACCGTCAACCTACCAGATGGCTGGGTCGATGATGGGCCCAATCTGGGAAGCGAAGCGTTTGTCCGTCTCACGCTCCCCAAAGTGGCAATGGCGTGGG